>JAJYUW010000262.1 GCA_021792335.1 Pseudomonadota bacterium
AGAACACAGCGAAAAAACCAGCGCCCTGATCCGGCAGGAAATCGAAGCAGCCGCCGGCTGGATTCCGTTCAGCCGCTACATGGAACTGGCCCTGTATGCCCCAGGCCTCGGCTATTACAGCGCCGGCATGCACAAATTCGGCGCTGCGGGCGATTTCGTCACCGCGCCTGAAATCTCCGCCCTGTTCGGCCGGACCCTGGCGCGCCAGGCGGCGCAGGTGCTGCCGCTCGCCGCTGGCAACATCCTGGAAATCGGCGCCGGCTCCGGCCGCCTGGCCTTCGACCTGCTGACGGAACTGGATAAGCTGGGCCGCCTGCCGGAACGCTATTCGATACTCGAAGTAAGCGCCGACTTGCGCGAACGCCAGCGGCAACTATTGCAGCCATACGCGCCGCGGGTGGCATGGCTGGACGCACTGCCCGCCACCTTCACCGGCCTGGTCCTCGGCAACGAGGTGCTGGATGCGATGCCGGTACATCTTGTCGCCTGGCGCGAAGACGGCCTCTACGAACGCGGTGTAAGCTGCGAAGATGGCGCATTCCGGTGGAGCGAGCGCAAACTGACCGGGGGGGAACTGTTCAATGCGGCCGCCAAGCTTGCCCCCACCCTAACCCTCCCCCGCAATGCGGGGGAGGGAAAAGAAAGCGGAATGGTCAGCGAAATCAGCCTTGCCGCTCGCGGCTTCATCGCCACCCTTGCCGACATGCTGGAGCAGGGTGTCATCCTGATGCTGGATTATGGTTTTGGCGAAAGTGAATACTACCATCCACAGCGCCATGCGGGCACCCTGATGTGCCACACCCGGCACCACGCCCATGACGACCCGTTTTATCTGCCCGGTTTGCAGGACATTACCGCCCATGTGGATTTCACTGCCATCGCAACGACCGGCATCGCCCATGGCCTGAATTTTCTTGGCTACACCTCCCAGGCCCATTTCCTGCTCAACTGCGGCATCACCGACCTGCTTGCCCAGACCCCTCCAGAGCAAGCGAGCGCTTACCTGCCCCTGTCCTCTCAAACGCAGAAACTGCTCAACCCGGCGGAAATGGGCGAGCTGTTCAAGGTGATCGCCCTGGGCAAGGGGATAGACGCGCCGCTGATCGGATTTGCCCGCGGCGACAAAAGCCGCATGCTTTAATCCCATAAAAAGCATTTGAACCGCAAAGAGCCGGTCCTTAAGGGCCGCCCTACTGCTCGTCCGGCAGATCGGGCAAGGTCATCAGCTCGCCGCACAATATGCTGCCCATCAGAACCATGCCGGCATGCCGCTCGTCGATACCCGCAGCAAAGTAGAGAAATTCGAAGATCTCGTCGGCCCTGTCGGCTGGCACAAGCGCTGTAACGATCTCCTTCTCCAGGAAAAACAGCCGCCCCTTGGTATTGCGGGTTGCCAGCCCGGCGCCGCGGGCATGGTGGGCAGAGGCGCTGACGATGCCTTTTTCCTTGCGTAGGCGATCCAGCACCGCCTGCGCCCGCCCGGCCGGACAAAAACAGGTGATCGTCTTCAGGTTAGGATTGCAATGCGGATCAGTCATTTTCTTCCTGGAGGCGAGCGGCAATTTCCGGGGGTACGTAGGTGGCCATTTTTTCCACCGGCGTCATGTAGATCATGCCCATCCCCGGGGTATCGAGGTTGCCGGCCAGGTACATTTTTTCGAAAATACGGTCGGCCTGGTCGGTGGATGCCACGATGTAGACCACTTCCTTCTCGGCATTGACGGTGACGCCGAGCACGCCCATGCGGCGCTGGCGTATACCCGAGCCGCGTGCGTAGAACACCGTGGCCCCCTGCGCACCCGCGCGCTGGGCGGCCTTGATCACAACGTCCGCCACACCGCGCTGCACGATGCAGGTAATCAGCGCCACATCGGTCAAGACTATGATTTCATCACGCATTGCTAGTCCTCGGTGCCCAGGCCAACCATCGGGCGCGCAGATTGATCCATTGCCCCACCGCCAGCACGCTGACGATCGGCCCCAGTGACGCCATCGCCAGGATGCCGAATCCCTCCTCGGCACCTACCGTTTCACCCAGCCCCAGGCCCATTGCCAGCACCAGGGGCACCGTCACCGGCCCGGTGGTAACCCCGGCGCTATCCCAGGCGAGATTGACATGTTCCTCGCTCGACAGCACGGTCAGCATCAGCGCTAGGACATAACCCGGCAGCAGGAACGCGGCGATCGGCAACTGGAACAGCACCTTGGCCACCCCGAGGGTGGTGCCGAGAGCGACCCCGGCAGCCACGGAACGGATCAACATATCCTTGCGAAATGCGCCGTCGGTCAGGTTCTGCACCGTCACTCCCATCGCATTCAGGGCGGGCTCGGCCATGGTTGCACCGAAACCGATGAAAGCTGCGAACAGGAGCACAAGCGCAATGCCGATTTCATAGGAAAACAGCGGCGACCCGGCAACGGATGAAAAGCGGGCAAAGGCGGCCGGCAGCAGGTTGCCGGCCTGGTTGCCCAGCGCCACCAGGCCGTAATCCAGGCCGACGCTGAACAAG
>JAJYUW010000063.1 GCA_021792335.1 Pseudomonadota bacterium
GCTGCCGCTGATCATCCTGATCGGCTTCTGCTTTGCCGGCATGGGGCTGGTGATGAACGCGCTGTCGCCCAACTACGACTTCTTCATGTATTACTTCACCCTGGTGATCACGCCGATGGTGCTGCTATGCGGCGTGTTTTACCCGGTCGACCAGCTGCCGTCGTGGCTGCAGACGGTTTCGGCCTGGCTGCCGCTCACCCATGCCATCTCGCTCGCCCGGCCGCTGGTGCAGGGCGGGGAGCCTCAGCACATCCTGGCCCATGTCTCGGCCCTGCTCGCCTACGGCAGCATCGGCTATTACATCGCGCTGGCGCTGACCCGGCGCAGGCTGCTGAAATGAACGAACCGGCAAAAAGCCACCGAACCGCGGAGGACGCATCGCCCAGGACTCCGAATTTCTCTGCCTCCTTTGCGCTGCAATGGCATGTTCAGGGCAATCCGAACATGTTTGCAGTAAGTGTATAGATTCTGAAATTTTCCAGTACAATTCTCACTTCATGGATCGCTTGCGGGCAAAACCGCCTTTCGAAAATTTTGGGTAATCATTGATGCTGGAAGGGAAAGACCTCGCCTGTGTACGAGGCGAGCGCACGCTGTTCGACCACCTCAACTTCACTTTGCACGAAGGCGAACTGCTGCTGGTGCAGGGCGCCAACGGCAGCGGCAAAACCAGTCTGCTGCGCATGCTGTGCGGGCTCATGGCGCCGGAATTCGGTGAAGTTCTGTGGCGCGGCAAGAAAATCGGCGCGGCGCGCGAAAGCTACCATGCCGAGATGGCCTATTTCGGACACTCCCCGGCGGTCAAGGAAGACCTGAGCGCTTTCGAAAACCTCGATTTCGCCTGCCGGCTTGCGGGGATCCCGGTAAAGCGGGAGGAGGTCAAAGGTGCGCTGGGGCACCTTGGTTTGGGACATTGTTTGAACCTGCCGGCCAAATCGCTGTCACAGGGGCAGAGGCGGCGCGTTGCGCTATCCCGTCTGCTGCTGGCAAAGGCCAGGCTGTGGATACTCGACGAGCCGCTGACGGCGCTTGACCAGGCCGCTTTGAAGCTGGTGCAGTCGCTGCTCGGCGAACATTTGCGCCAGGGCGGCATGGCTTTGCTGACCACCCACCAGCCGGTCATGATCCCGGGCATAACACCCAAGATTCTGGATCTGTCGGCATGAACATGTCGCAGACCGTCATGGTTTTGCTGCGGCGCGAGTTGATGCTGGCCATGAGGCGGCGCGGGGACGTGCTTACCGTGCTGTTTTTTTTCGTCATTGTTGCCAGCCTGTTTCCGCTGGGCGTGGGGCCGGACCCCAAGCTGCTGCGGCTGATGGGCGGCGGCGTGGTGTGGGTGTCGGCCCTGCTGGCGGCGATGCTGTCTCTCGGCCGGTTGTTTGCCAGCGATTACGCCGATGGCACGCTGGAACAGCTTATTTTGACGCCGACGCCGCCGGTGGTCTGGATAACCGGTAAAATACTGGCGCACTGGCTGGTGAGCGGGGTGCCGCTGATCCTCGTGGCGCCGGTTCTGGGCGTACAGTTCGGCTTGTCGAATGAGGCGCTGGGCGTGCTGGTGTTTTCGCTGCTGCTCGGCACGCCTGTGCTGTCTCTGATCGGTGCGATTGGCGCCGCGCTGACGCTGGGCCTGCGCGGTGGAGGGGTGCTGGTGTCGCTGCTGGTGCTGCCGCTTTACATCCCGGTGCTGATTTTCGGCGCCGGCGCGGTGGATGGGGCAATGTCGGGGCTGGGCTCGGAAGCGCACCTGTCATTGCTGGGCGGAATTTTGATATTGGCTTTCATGCTGACGCCGTGGGCGGTGTCGGCGGCGTTGCGGATTTCGATTGAATGATAAATAGATTTAACAAGTACAGGTATGCTTCTCCGGCAACTTTTTACCGCCTTGCGGGCCGGCTGATTCCCTGGTTTTATGGCGCGGCGGCCTTGTTCTGCGTGGCTGGCCTGTATATCGGTCTTTTCCTCGCGCCCACCGATTTCCAGCAAAGCGAGGCCTACCGCATCATCTTTATCCACGTGCCCGCCGCCTGGATGTCCATGTTCATCTATGTGGTGATGGCCTGCTGGGCGGCGCTGGGGCTGGCGTTCAACACGCGCATGTCGTTCATGATGGCGAGCGCCCTTGCGCCCACCGGCGCCATGCTGACTTTCGTTTCGCTGTGGACGGGCGCGCTGTGGGGCAAACCGACCTGGGGTGCATGGTGGGTATGGGATGCGCGCCTGACTTCGGAGCTGATCCTGTTCTTTCTCTATCTCGGCTTCATGGCACTGCAGTCGGCGATCGACGACCCGCGCCGCGCCGACCGTGCGGGCGCATTGATTGCACTGGTGGGGGTAGTCAATGTGCCGATCATCTATTTTTCCGTCAGATGGTGGAACACCCTGCATCAGGGGGCGTCGGTGAGCATGACGAAAGCGCCCAGCATGGCCTCCATCATGCTCGTGGGCATGCTGGTGATGGCGCTGGCCGCGTGGATGTATACTATCGCGGCGGCGCTGTCGCGAGCGCGCTGCATCATCCTGGAGCGCGAGCGAAACGCGCAGTGGGTCGCGCAGATGCTGGAGGCTGAAGCATGAACTGGCATAGCTGGCAGGAATTCCTTTACATGGGAGGATACGCCCTTTACGTGTGGGGATCCTTTGCGGTCACCGCTATCCTGGTTGCCGGCGAGATCCTGCTTTTGAGGCTGCACCGGAAAAAAGCGCTGGAACTGGCTCTGAACACTGTGAAATACGGCAAGGTGAAAAACGATGAAAACGAGGCATAAGAAACTGATTTTTATTGGCGTTGCGGTCATTGGTCTGGGCGTGGTGGCCACACTGGTGCTCAACGCTTTCCGCAGCAATCTGGTGTTTTTCTTCACCCCGACCCAGGTCGTCAAAGGGGAAGCGCCGCTCGACCGCGCATTCCGTATTGGCGGGCTGGTCGAAAGTGGCAGCTTGCGCCGCGAGCCGGACGGCGTGACGGCGCATTTCCGCGTCACCGATAAAGCGCAAACCATTCCGGTCACCTACAAGGGACTCCTGCCCGACCTGTTCAAGGAAGGCAAAGGCGTGGTGGCACAGGGCCGTTTGAACAACAGCGTATTTGTGGCAGACCAGGTGCTGGCCAAGCACGACGAAAACTACATGCCGCCCGAAGCGGCCAGCGCGCTGGAACAGGCGGCAAAAGCCCAGAAAACACTAGTCCCGCCGCAAGAAGGAAAATTATGATCCCGGAACTCGGTCATTTCGCGTTAATCCTGGCGCTGCTGCTGGCGCTTGTCCAAGGCATCCTGCCGCTGGTGGGCGCGGCGCGCAACAACCTGGCGTTGATTTCGGTAGCCAAACCCGCCGCTCGCGCCCAGTTTCTTTTTGTCGCCATCGCCTTTGGCTGTCTGGCCTATTCGTTTCTCACCAACGATTTTTCGGTCTTGAACGTGACCCGGAATTCCCATTCCCGCCTCCCTGAAATCTACCGCTTCACCGCCACCTGGGGCTCGCATGAAGGCTCGATGCTGCTGTGGACATTGATTCTCGGCCTGTGGACCGTGGCGGTCACCCTGTTCAGCCGCCATCTGCCCGATGACATGGTGGCGCGCGTGGTCAGCGTGATGGGGCTGGTCAGCTTCGGTTTTCTGCTGTTCATGCTGGCCACCTCCAATCCTTTCCTGCGCATGCCGATGGCCATGGATGGCTCCGATCTCAACCCCTTGCTGCAGGATCCGGGCATGGTGGTTCATCCGCCGATTCTGTACATGGGCTATGTCGGATTTTCCGTGGCTTTCGCTTTCGCGATAGCGGCGCTGCTTTCCGGCAAGCTGGATGCCAGCTGGGCGCGCTGGTCGCGCCCCTGGACCACGGCGGCATGGTCATTCCTGACCGTGGGCATCATGATGGGAAGCTGGTGGGCCTATTATGAGCTGGGCTGGGGCGGATGGTGGTTCTGGGATCCGGTTGAGAACGCCTCGCTGATGCCATGGCTGGTAGGCACGGCGCTGATCCATTCCCTGGCAGTGACGGAGAAGCGCGGCAGTTTCAAGGCGTGGACGGTGTTTCTTGCCATCGGCGCTTTCTCCCTGAGTCTGCTTGGTACCTTCCTGGTGCGCTCCGGCGTGCTGTCATCGGTGCACGCCTTCGCCACCGATCCGGCGCGCGGCCTGTTCATCCTTATTTTCCTTCTGGTGGTGATCGGCGGCTCGCTGCTGCTGTTTGCCTTCCGTGCTTCACAGGTTGGACTGGGCGGCCGCTTCGCACTGGTGTCGCGCGAATCTTTTTTAATGGTCAACAACATCCTGCTCCTGACGGCGACCGGGGCAGTGTTGCTGGGTACGCTCTACCCGCTGTTTCTCGATGCACTGGGATTGGGCAAGATCTCGGTCGGCCCGCCTTATTTCAACACCGTGTTCGTCCCTCTCGTGGCACCGTTGATATTCCTCAGCGGCATCGGCCCGCTGGCGCGGTGGAAACAGGTGAATGTGCCTGAATTGGCCGCACGCCTGAAATGGGGTTTCGGCGCAAGCGTCCTGGTGGCATTGCTGCTGCCGTTTACACTGGGGGAGTGGAAGCCGACGGTTTCCCTGGGCTATCTGCTGTCCCTGTGGATAGTTGTTACCGTCGCCATCGGCGTGCGCAGCCGCATGCGGACGGGCGCGGGCTGGTCGGCGAATTTCTACGGCATGCATCTCGCTCACCTGGGCGTGGCGGTCACCGTGATCGGCGTTACCATGGTGTCGGCCTACCAGACCGAGCGCAACGTGCGCATGGAGGTGGGCGATACCGTGACTGTGAAGGACTATACCTTCCGCTTCGATGGGGTAAGAGATGTGGATGGCCCAAATTACAGGGGCGCGCGCGGCACTCTGGAGGTGAGCCGGAACGGCAGGCCGGTCTCCACCCTGCACCCGGAAAAACGTATTTACACCGCATCCGGTATGCCTTTCACCGAATCGGCGATCGACTACGGTTTGACGCGCGACCTGTATACCGCACTGGGTGAACCTCTGGATGGCGGCGCCTGGAGTGTGCGGGTGTTCCACAAACCCTTCGTGGTATGGATATGGATCGGCGCGGTGCTGATGGCACTGGGCGGTTTGCTGGCGATCACCGACCGGCGCTATCGCACCTCGCGCAAGAAGCAGGGGGCGGCAGCATGAAGCGTTTCCTGATCCCCCTGGGTATCTTCATCGTGCTGGTGGGCTTCCTCGCCGTCGGCCTCAAGCTCGATCCGCGCGAAGTGCCTTCGCCGCTGATCGGCAAGCCGGCGCCCGATTTCAAACTTGCCCTGCTGTCCGATCCGGCCAGACAGTTGAGCCCGGCGGACCTGCGCGGCAAAGTCTGGCTGTTCAATGTGTGGGCCTCATGGTGCGCTGCCTGCCGGCAGGAACACCCTCTGTTGCTGGATTTGGCGAGGCAGGGCGGCGTGCCGATCTACGGCATGGATTACAAGGATCAGCCCGGCGATGCGCAGGCCGTGC
This sequence comes from Pseudomonadota bacterium, assembly GCA_021792335.1. Taxonomy (GTDB): domain Bacteria; phylum Pseudomonadota; class Gammaproteobacteria; order Burkholderiales; family Sulfuricellaceae; genus Sulfuricella. The sequence continues at coordinate 5,460 of JAJYUW010000063.1, forward strand.
TTGATCGCTACGGGAACCCCTATGTGGAGACCGTGGTCGATCTCGATGGCCGGGCGGGCATCAACTACGGGGTGTATGGCGTCCCCGAGACCTACCTCATCGACAAGAACGGCATCATCCGCTACAAGCATATCGGTCCCGTGACCCAGGAAATTCTGGACAAGAAAATTCTTCCCCTGGTGAAGGAGTTGCAGCAATGAGACCGTGGATCATGGTATTTGCACTATGGTTGCCGTTTGCCGCCATGGCGGGTGAAGCCAAACCGGTAGCCGAAGATCCCGTGACGGAGCAGCGCATGATCGCTCTTTCCGAGAATTTGCGCTGCCTGGTGTGCCAGAACGAATCGCTGGCGGGTTCCCGGGCTGAGCTGGCGCAGGATCTGCGTCAGGAAATCCGCGAACAGATGCGCGCCGGCAAGAGTGACGCGCAGGTCATCGAGTATCTCACCCAGCGCTATGGCGATTTCGTGCTCTACAAACCGCCGGTCAAGCCGCTTACCTGGCTGCTGTGGTTTGGCCCTTTCGTGCTGCTGATCGGCGCGGCGGGCAGTCTCTATGCCTATATCAAACGGCGCGGCAACCGCCTTGCCGAGGTATCCTTATCCCAAGAAGAGAAAAAGCGCGTGGAAGCTCTTCTTGGTAACGGTCATGGCGAGAAGCGCCGACCCGAATGATGAACATCACTTCTCGCCGTGCCCGTTCCCTCTCTCCTAACTCTCTCCCAGAGGGAGAGAGGGACGAGGTATCGCTCCGCGATGTTCACGCTAACAACGGAAATGAATCATGACAAATTTCTGGACCATTTCGCTGTTTTTGGCGCTCTTTTTCCTTTTTATCGCAGTGGCCCTGGCGTTTGTCCTGCCGCCCCTGCTGCGGCGCAATGCCAGATCCGCACAGGTGAACCGCAAGGAAGTCAACCTCGCCATCTATCAAGATCAACTCGCCGAACTGAAGTCCGATCTCGATAGCGGCGAACTGGATGCAGTTCAATACGAGGAGGCCCGGCAGGAAATCGAGAGACGCCTGAGCGAGGACGTGCCTGCGGAATCTTCCCCGACGGCAACCGGCCAATCCGGCCGCTGGCCGGGGTATGTGCTGGCCGGGGTAATTCCGGTGGTGGCGATCGCCCTTTATATGGGCCTGGGCAATCCCAATGCGCTGGTCGCGCCACGCCCCGAAGCGCCCGCTGCAATGATGCAGCAAGGCCAGCACGAGACGGCTCCCATGATTGCCTCCCTGGAAGCCAAACTGAAGAAAAATCCGGACGATGCCGCCGGCTGGTACATGCTGGCGCGCAGTTATAGCGTAACCAGGCAATTCGGCGAGGCTGCACGGGCTTATGCCAAGTTGCGCGAATTGCTTCCCGAAGACGCACGCCTCCTGGCGGACTACGCCGATGTGCTCGCCATGGCGCAGGGTGGCAACTTGCAGGGGAAACCGCTGGAGCTTATCAATCAGGCGCTGAAATTAAATGAAAATGATGAGAAGGCGCTGAATCTTGCGGGAAGTGCCGCCTATGAGAGCAGGAATTTCGCTCAGGCTGCTTATTATTGGCGGCGGCTGCTAAAACTGCTTCCGCCGGACAGCGATGCTTTCAAAGGAATTTCCTCGGCAGTTGAAGAAGCCGAGAAGTCTGCATCCATGTCCGGCCAGGTCGCCTTGTCCGAGCCGAGCGGGAAGAGCGGGGGAGCGGAAAAGCCTGGGCAGGCATCGCAGGGTGAGTCGGCCATTTCCGGCACGGTGACTGTGGGCAAGGATCTGATCGCCAAGGTCGGCGCCAATGACACGGTGTTCATTTTTGCGCAGATGGCGCAAGGGCCGAAAATGCCTTTGGCCAGTGTGCGGATCAATGCGAAACAACTCCCTTACCGCTTCACCCTGGACGATTCCACCGCAATGACGCCGAACGACAAGCTTTCGAACCATCCTGAAGTCATGGTAAGCGCGCGCGTCTCGAAGTCGGGGCAGGCCATGCCGCAAAGCGGAGACCTGCAGGGCAAAGTCGGTCCGGTCAAGCTAGGACAGCAAGGCCTGAACATCGTCATAGACTCCGTTTTGCCTTGACGCGGTCTTTTGAGTTCAGACTATGTGGTTCAGAAACCTCCAGATTTATCGCCTCCGCGACTTCAACCTTTCCGCCGACAAGCTCGAAAAGGCGCTCGCACGCCAGGCATTCCAGGGCTGCGGGAATATGGACATGCTGAGCCGGGGCTGGGTTGCACCGAGGGCTGCCGGCGACGCGCTGGTTTATTCGCTCAAGGGGCAAATGCTGATCGCGCTCAGTGTCGAGCAGAAACTCCTGCCGGCATCGGTCATCAAGCAGTTCGCGCAGGATCGCGCCGCTGAGATCGAGGAACAGCAAGGATACCGTCCCGGCCGCAAAGAGATGATCGAGATCAGGGAGCGCGTCGCGGAGGAGTTGCTGCCGCGCGCATTCACCCGGCGCCGCACGACTTATGCCTGGATAGACCCGGTCGGCGGCTGGTTGGTCATCGATGCGGCCAATTCCGCCAAGGCAGACGAGTTGCTCGAGACCTTGCGTAAATCCGTCGACGATTTATCCCTCGCCTTAATCAAAACAAAGTTGTCCCCCATCTCGGCCATGACGGGCTGGCTTGCCGGCAATGAGGCGCCAGCGGGGTTTACCATCGACCGGGATTGCGAATTGCGCGCAGCGGGAGAAGAAAAGGCGACCGTCCGCTATGTCCGCCATCCGCTGGAATCGGATGAAATCCGCGGCCACATTGAAGCCGGTAAGCAAGTCACCCGGCTCGCCCTGACCTGGAACGACCGCATTTCTTTCATGCTGCACGAAAACCTCCAGGTCAAGCGTTTGGCCTTCCTTGATATTCTCAAGGAAGAGTCCGAGCAGCAGGCGGAAACGGCAGACGAAATGTTCGATGCCGATTTTGCGATCATGGCCGGCGAATTGTCCCGCTTCCTGCCTGATCTTGTCGATGCGCTCGGAGGCGAGGGCACAGAAGCGCTTGAGCGCCAGGTATAGTACCGGTCGCTGCCAATCCGAAGTACCCCATTATCACCCCGGCTGCCCGTCTGAGCGGGGCCGCCAGTACTTCGGCGCGTACCTGAAGAACCACGGCAGGAAGCAGGCCAGCCAGGCCGCCGCGGAAAGCAGGAAAAAGTGCCCGGCCGCCGAACCGGCCAGCGGCAGGTCGCCGGCAATGCGCGCCAGCACCGCGGCCTGAAAGCCCAAGAACAGCGCCCAGGTAACGCCATCCGCCCGCAGCTCGGCGCCGGAATGCCCCAGCGTCACGCGCGTGGCCATGCCCAGCACCATCGAGGAGAACAGGCCCACAGCCAGGGCATGGAGCGGCGCAAAACCCAGAACCGGGCGACCCGCCAGCAGCGCCAGGCTTTGCACGGCATACAGGGCCAATGCGATGGAGAGCCAGGCGAAGCTGATGTGCAGCACCGCCAGCAAACGTACTTCGAAGCTGCGGCGAAGCTGCCAGTGCCAGCTCAAATAGAGCGTCTGCGCCAGCAGCGGCAGGTCAACCAGCCACAGCCAGGCATTCCAGCCGAGGAATTCCAGCATGCCATGGCCGAAGCTGCATGCCAGCATCACCCATAGCGCACTGACGGGGCGAACGATCTTGTAGTTGTCCAGCACGCGACTGGAAAAGAACGGAATCATGCGGTGGCCGACGGCAAAGAAAATCGGCATCAGGAAAAACCAGATGCCTGCCTTAAGGGCAAATAGCGCGAACAGTCCGTTCCCTGTCACCAGCCAGATCAGAAAGGCCAGCATCCCCAGCCAGCCGGCCGCCAGGGAAATAGTGGTGATCCTGGGATGCAGTTTGTCGGGATGGCGCGTGGTGATCAGGACATCGAGCAGGGCATAGAGCGCGATGCCCCAGCCGCCGAGCATGAGCGCAACCCCCGCGGCAAGCAGCGGCCTGCCCAGAAGCAGGCCGATATAAAACAGCAGCATGCCCCCCGCCAGCAGCAGGAATGCCGGCACATAGCGCCGCGGCGGGATTTTTGTGCCATTCATCCAGTTGGGGTAAACGGTCATGAGAAAGCCGAAAATGAAGAACGGGAAAAAGCCGTAAATCATCAGGAAGCCGTGCCCCCAGGCAGCGGGGATCGCCCAGGATGGCGGCAGCCAGGCAGGGGTGTAACGGCCAAGCAGCTCGGCCAGCCACCAGGCGATGGCAACCAGACCCTGCACGGCGCCAAAAAGGAACATCATGCGGTGGGGCGCAGCGGATAAGGTGCGCCAGACTGCGTTAACTTGTAACATGCTTAATCCCGGATCCAGGCGTAAAGCCTTATTTTAACCCCGTTTCCTCGATCCGGCCCGATTGGCTATTAACAATCTGCCGTATCTGATGCAAAATAGTATTTTATAAGGCTCTTCACGCATTCCACCCGCCCGTTCAGGCGGTTAATATCTCCTGAAAACCGCAAGGAAGAATTATAAAAAATATCGACAGATTCGAGATCGTCCGGGTTCTGGGCCGGGGCGCACAGAGCGTGGTCTACCTCGCCTACGACCCGAGCCTGCAACGCGAGGTGGCGATCAAGACCTTGCATCTTGCCGAAGAAAACAACCGTCAGGACAAGGTTCAGGCGCTGATCCAGGAATCGCGCACGGTCAGCCAGTTGCGCCACCCCAGCATCGTGCCGATCTTCGAGACTGGGGAGCACGATGGCGATCCCTATCTGGTATTCGAATATGTCGCGGGCCAAACCCTGGCCGAACTGCTGCAGGAAAAGGGGGCGCTATCCGCCGGCGAGTCAATCGACATCATCAATCCGGTGCTCGAAGCGGTTGCCCATGCCCACCAGCACGGCATTATCCACCGCGATCTCAAGCCCTCCAACATCCTGATCAACGAAGACGGGTTGCCCCGTGTAATGGATTTCGGCATCGCCGAGCGTGTCGACAGCCCGGGCGAACAGGGCGTCCTGATGGGCACGCCGGCCTACATGGCGCCGGAATATATCAGTGACAAGGCGGTCAGCGCGAAGAACGACATTTTTGCCGCCGGCCTGATACTCTACGAAATGATCCTCGGGCGGAAAGCCGCAACAGGCGGCGATATCCACCAGGTGATGCAGCGCATCGCGAGCAAGCCCATCGCTCTGCCGCCGGACAGCGAGGCCATACTTGACGAGAAGCTCGGCGACATTATCCTCAAGGCGCTGGCGCATAATCCGATGGACCGCTATGCCAGCGCCGAAGAGATGAAGGACGCGCTACACGCTTACACGATGGCCGACGAGAAAGTCTTGCCGCCCTCCGCGAACGCGAAGCAGAGCACACTGGATTTTCTGTTGCGGCGCATGCGGCACAAGAGCGACTTCCCCGCCCTGTCGGAGTCGGTCAGCGCCATCAACCGCATCGTTTCCTCCGAAATGGAGAGCATCAACAAGCTGTCCAATTCGATACTCAAGGATTTTGCCCTCACCAACAAGATCCTGCGGCTGGTCAATACCGTTTTTTACGGCCAGTACGGCGGCGGCAGCATCAGCACCATTTCGCGCGCCGTGATCATTCTCGGTTTCGATGCGGTGCGCAACATCGCCATTACCCTGATCCTGTTCGAGCACCTGCAGAACAAGTCCCATGCTGCGCACCTCAAGGATGAATTCATCCGCGCCTTGTTCGGCGCCATCCTGGCCAGGGACATCGCCGCCAAGGGAGCGGCGAAAGACCCGGAAGAGGCTTTCATCTGCGCCATGTTCCACAACCTGGGGCGGTTGCTGGCAATGTTCTACTTCCCGGAAGAGGCGGAGGCGGTGAAAAAAGTCGTGGCGCAGAAAGAATGCAGCGAGGATATCGCGTCCGGCCAGGTGCTCGGCATTTCCTACCAGGATCTCGGTATCGGCATCGCCCAGAACTGGGGTTTCCCGGAGCAGATTGTGCACAGCATGCGCAAACTGCCGCCCGCCTCCATCCCCCGGCCGAATTCCCCGATGGAACAACTGCGCATCATTTCCGGCTTCGCCAGCGAGTTGTGCGACATCATCGCCAACACCGCGCACGACGACAGGCTGAAGGAAATCAGGAAAATTGCCGGGCGCTTCGGCAACCAGATGCCGATCGCGGAAAAACAGTTGCACCAGACCCTGGAAAAATCGCTCGACGAAATCGCCCAATACGCCAGCACTGTGCACTTGAGCCTGAAGCAAAGCAATTTTGGCAAGCAGGTCGCCCGCTGGGCGGGCCGGCCCGACAAGGAAGCGACAGCCGAAAATGCAGCGGCCCAGACCGGCACGCAAGACCTGGACACGATGGTACTCACCGTAGCGCGCGACCTGAAGCCAGCGCCTGCGGCAATCACCGACGCCGGGGAGGAAGGCCCTGCACCGGCCAATGCTCAAGCCCTGCTCACCGCCGGCATCCAGGACATCAGCAACTCCCTGGTAATGGACGGCTGCTCCCTCAACGATATCCTGCGCATGATCCTGGAAACCATGTACCGCAGCATGGGCTTCCAGCGCGTGCTGCTGTGCATCAAGGACGGCAGGCAGAATACCATGGTCGGGCGCTTCGGCTTCGGCCAGGACACCAACACGATCATCAAGAGCTTCAAATTTCCGTTGACCTACACCCCGGACGTGTTCCACGCCGCCTTGTCCAAGGGTGTGGACATCCTGATTTCCGACATCAACGACCCGAAAATCAAGGACCGCATCCCGGCCTGGTACCGCAAATCCATCACCGCCCAGACCTTCGTGCTGTTTCCGCTCAACGTCAAGAACGTGCCGGTGGCGATGATTTACGCCGACAAGGAACGGGCCGGCGACATCAGCATTCCCGAGAGCGAGCTCGGCCAGCTGAGAACCCTGCGCAACCAGGCGGTACTGGCAATCAAGCAATCACTGTAATTATCCCTTTCCCCGCACTTGAAGCTTAGGGCACGGCATGCTAGCCTATTTGACCTTGCCGCAAGTCCGGTTTTTATATTTTATTCCTACAGCAGATGGTTCTTTCCGGCCGCATTAATACTTATGGGCAACACCTGTTGCGGCGCTACGGCGAGCGGGTGCACAAAATCGCCCTGGACGCCGGCCTGACCTGCCCCAACCGCGACGGCAGCAAGGGGACAGGCGGCTGCACCTTCTGCAACAACGATTCATTCAGCCCCAACGGGCGCAAACCGCCCGCTTTGCAGGATCAACTGGATTCGGGGCGGCGCGCCATTCGTAGCCGCACCCGCGCAAAGAAATTCATCGCCTACTTCCAGGCCTATACCAACACCTACGCCAAGATCGAGCTGCTGGAAGCGCTCTATCAGGAGGCGCTGGCAACGCCGGACATCATCGGTCTTTCCATTGGAACCCGCCCCGACTGCGTGCCGCCGGAAGTGCTCGACCTGCTCGCCAAATATCGCGAGCGCGGCCTGGAAGTGTCGCTGGAACTGGGCCTGCAATCGGCCTTCGACGAAACATTGAAGCGGGTGAACCGCGGCC
>JAJYUW010000064.1 GCA_021792335.1 Pseudomonadota bacterium
ATGCCGGCGGCGGTTTCCACCGCGAACATGACGATGTTGACGGCCAGCACGATTTTCAGCACGCGGCCATGGTTGGCGCGCATGGCGTCCAGGGTGCAGGATTTGTTCTCGCAGCAGCCGGTCATGAAAAATCCATCAGAAAGAGCTGAGCATGCCGGGTAATGACATGACCAGGTAGTTGAGCAGGATGCCGGCAAAAATAGCGGCGCCGAGCCAGTTGTTGTGCAAAAACGCCTTGAAGCATTGGGCGCGCTCGCGGTTTTTGATCAGGCTGTAATGGTAGGCGGCGATGCCTGCGGCGGCAAGCAGGCCCCCGTAATAGGGCCAACCCAGATCGAGTTTCAGCCCGACGCCGGCGAGGATCGCCAGCGTCGCGCCGTAGCACAGCATCACCGCCAGGACGTCGTACTTGCCGAAGGTGATGGCCGAGGTCTTGATGCCTATCCTGAGGTCGTCGTCGCGGTCCACCATGGCGTATTCGGTATCGTAGGCAACCGCCCAGAAAACGTTGGCCGCGAGCATCGCCCAGGCAACGGCGGGCACGGCGCCGGTCTGGGCGGCGAAGCCCATCGGGATGCCAAAGCCGAAACTGACGCCGAGATAGGCCTGGGGGATGGCGAAGAAGCGCTTGGTGAAGGGATAGCTAGCGGCGAGAAACACTGCCGCAACCGAGAGCTGGAGGGTGAGGGTGTTGAGGCGCAGAATGAGCAGGAAGGACAGCAGCACCAGCACCGCGAACAGCGCCAGGGCTTCCTTCTTGCTCACCAGCCCAGCGGCGAGGGGGCGATGTTTGGTGCGCTCCACGTGCGGGTCGAAGTCGCGGTCGGCGTAGTCGTTGATGACGCAGCCGGCCGAGCGCATCAGCACGGTGCCGAGGGTGAAGATCCAGAGGATGATCCAGTTGGGATGACCGTTCGAGGAAATCCACAGCGCCCACAGCGTCGGCCACAGCAGGAGCAGGATGCCGATCGGCTTATCGAGCCGCATCAGCCTCTCGTAGTGCGTCAGTCGTTCGCTCAGTGTCATGGCTGCAACTCCAGAATGCCGGGCAGGAATACTTCGGTAACCAGAATCGGCTTGCCCTCCAGGTAGAATACCGAGCGCCGCGCCCACAGGCTGGCCGGCGGGTTGGTCAGGGCCGCGCAAGCGAGCCGGTGGAGTTCGTGGCGCCGGTTCAGCTTCTTGAAGCACAATGGCGTGCGCCGCACCCGCGGGTTGGAAAACAGCATCGCGCCCAAGGGCTTGCTGCCGAGCCTGCTCAGGCTTTGCCAGGTTCCGTGCAGACTGGCGGCGGGTAGCACGCTGTGGGCGAAAACCAGCGGCGTATCATTGCAGTACAGGAAGACGTCGCGCAGCAGCGCCCGCGAGTGTGCGTTCAACGCAACCAGGCGGCGCTCGGAGGGCATGGCGATGCCGTGCCGCTGGTGCACGTGCCGCACGCTGAAGTTCAGGCAGCGCGCCTGGATGCGCCGGGTGAGCGAACCCCGGTCGAGCAGCCAGGGGCGGTAGCGGGCGCAGCTTTCCGACAAACGGTTTTGCCACAAGGATTGCAAGTTCGGGTTCCTGAAGGATGATTGTTGCGACATTATCCTACAAAAACCTTAGAACCGCAGAGCCACAATAGGGAGCTAGGTGTGAGGTTGTGTAGGAGCGGGCTTGCCCGCGATTAGCCCATTATCGCGGGCAAGCCCGCTCCTACAACCATATGGCATCCCATAGCGGGTAATCACCCGCATGCTCTGCCAGCCCGGAGCGCAAGGGGTTGGCGACAATATAACGGGCAATTTCCTGTACATCTTCTTCCTTGCGCAAGGCATGGTCATGGTAACCTTTTTGCCATATTGTCTGGTGGGTTCCAAGCTGCTGGTTGATGGCGATAGCGCTGCGTGATTTTACTTGGCGCAGTGTTGTTTCTAATTTTCCGTTTTTTAACATGAACAGCCAGTGAAGATGGTCCGGCATGATGACCCAAGCGAGGGAATCTATCAGACCAGAATCCTCTGCGTACTTCATTTCGGCGGACAACAATCTCCCCAGGCGCCAATCCCTGAAGAAAGGCTGGCGTTGCCAGGTGACCGCTGTTACCAGGTAAGCGTAGCCGGGTTGGCTATAGCGTCCGATTCGCAGGTTTTTTCCGTGCGGTTTGTTCATTTTCTTGAGTCATCTTATCGGGGGCTGTTGCAATCGCGGGCAAGCCCGCTCCTACAGCGCCAGCGTCATACCTTCAAATATTGTTCAGTACCCGCCAGCCAGCGCTGCAAATGCCGTTGCGCCACTTCCGGCTGCTCGGCGATGAGTTTTTCGGCCGTATGCCGTGCCGCTTCGAGCAAGTCCTGATCCTGTTCGATATCGGCGATTTTGAGCAGCGGCACGCCGCTCTGGCGCGCGCCGAGGAATTCGCCCGGGCCGCGCAACAGCAAGTCCTGGCGCGCGATTTCGAAGCCGTCGCTGTTTTCGTAGATTATTTTCAGGCGCGCGCGCGCCGTTTCCGACAGCGGCGTCTGGTATAGCAGGATGCAGGCGCTTTGCGCCGCACCCCGGCCGACCCGGCCGCGCAACTGGTGGAGTTGAGACAAACCAAAACGCTCGGCATGCTCGATCACCATCAGCGAGGCATTGGGTACGTCCACCCCGACCTCGATCACGGTGGTGGCGACCAGCAACTGGATTTCGCCCGCCTTGAAGTCTGCCATAGCGGCGGCTTTTTCCCGTGCATGCAGGCGTCCGTGCACCAGCCCCACCCGCAGTTCGGGGAAGGTGGCGGCCAGGGTCTGATAGGTATCCAGCGCCGTTTGCAGCTGGAGTTTCTCTGATTCCTCGATCAGCGGGCATACCCAGTAAGCCTGCCGTCCCTTGAGGCAGGCCTCGCGCACGCGGGCGATCACCTCGTCGCGGCGGCTGTCTGCCACCAGTTTGGTCACGACCGGGGTGCGTCCCGGCGGCAGTTCGTCGATCACCGAAACGTCGAGGTCGGCGTAATAGCTCATGGAAAGAGTGCGCGGGATCGGCGTCGCGCTCATCATCAACTGGTGCGGCTCCTGGCCTTGGCCGGGACAGTCGGGGAGCGAGCCCTTCTGCCGTAGGGCGAGGCGCTGGTGCACGCCGAAGCGGTGCTGCTCGTCGACGATCGCCAGGCCTAGCCTGTGGAATACCACCTGCTCCTGGAACAGGGCATGGGTGCCGACCGCGAGCTGCGCCGTGCCCGCGGCAACCGCCGCGAGCGCTGCCTGCTTTTCTTTCTTCGGCAGGCTCGCCGCGAGCCAGACAACGTTCAGGCCGAGCGGTTTCAGCCAGGCGGAAAGTTTCTGGAAATGCTGCTCCGCCAGGATTTCCGTGGGCGCCATGATCGCCGCCTGAAAGCCGTTTTCGATCGCCTGCAAGGCGGCCAGGGCAGCGACCACGGTCTTGCCGCTGCCGACGTCGCCCTGCAGCAGGCGCTGCATGGGGTGGGGTTGGGCCAGGTCGGCGCCGATTTCCTGCAGCACTCTTTGCTGGGCACGGGTGAGCGGGAACGGCAGGGATGCCAGCAGTGCGCGGGTAAGCTGGTGTTGCGGTTTCATCGCCGCCGCAGACTGCGCGCGCCGCCGCCGGTAGTGAAGACTCATGGAAAGCTGCTGTGCCAGCAACTCGTCGAATTTGAGCCGCTGCCAGGCAGGATGGGTGCGTTCGGTGAGCAGGACGAGCGGCGCATCTGGCGGCGGCTGGTGCAGGTAGCTGATGCTCTCGGCGAAGCTGGGCAGAGCGAGCAGCCGCAGCATCTCGACCGGCAGCGTATCAGTCAGATCGCAGGCCGAGAGCGCCGACAGGACCAGTTTGCGCAGCGCGGCTTGCGACAGTCCGGCGGTGGTCGGATAGACCGGCGTCAGTGACTCGGCCACCGGCTCTGCCTCGCTCACCATGTGGTACTGCGGGTGCACCATTTCCATGCCGAAAAAGCCGTGGCGCATTTCGCCGAACAGGCGCACCCGCTTGCCGGGCGCGAGCTGTTTGATCTGGCTTGGGTAGAAGTGCAGAAAGCGCAGCGTCATCATGCCGCTGCCGTCCTCCACCCGGCATACCAGGGTGCGGCGCGGACGATACTGCACGGTGGCGTCGGTGATCTCGCCCTCGACCAGCGCCGATTCCCCGAGCGGCGCATGGCCGATGGGGTAAATCCGGGTTTCGTCCTGGTAGCGCAACGGCAGGTGCAGCAAGAGATCGTGGGCGGTGCGCAGCCCGAGCTTGTCAAGCTTGCCCTGAATCGCCTTGGAGGGTGTTGCGGTCATTCAGCGGCGAGAATGGCGTCCATTTCCACCAGCGCGCCGCGCGGCAACTCTTTCACGCCTACTGCGGCGCGCGCCGGGTAGGGCTGGTCGAAATAATGCGCCATGATCTCGTTGACCTTGGCGAAGTTGGCCAGGTCGGTGAGATAGACGTTGAGCTTGGCGGTATGGTTGAGACCGCAGCCGGCGGCATTGGCGACTGCACCCAGGTTGAGGAATACCTGGTGGATCTGCGCCTGGATGCCTTCGACCAGGATCATGGTCTCGGGATCGAGGCCGATCTGGCCCGACAGGTAAACGGTGTCGCCCACTTTCACGCCCTGGGAATAGGTGCCGATGGCGGCGGGGGCGTTGGGGGTGGAGAGGATTTGTTTGGTCATGGGGTTTCCTTTCTTTAGTTTGATCGCTTTGGTTTTGTGTGCGTTCGAAATGTGCGTGATGCGCTATTTGTGATTCGTATCGACATGTTACGGTACGTTTTTATAACAACAAAACAATCTGGTCTCTGGAGAAGAAAAAACAATGTCCAAGACAGGGTTCCAAAGCGATGGCCGCCTTAAAGCAGTTCTGGCTGAGTATTCCTCCCCAAACCGCCCACCCATAACGATCAAAACCCACCACCTGTAACGATTCAAAGCCGGCCATCGATTCCGACGACGTTCCGCCACTTACGAGTGGCTGCTTTCGGGAATTATGGCCTACCGCATTGTGCCCGAAGCGGACATTCATTGCTTGTTGAGCTGTCCTTCTTGCATCTACCGACGGTTCTTGTCTCAATCGTCGAAGGCAAACGGTGCGTCGGGGCTCTTGCCTTCTGCGAGCATCTTGCACTCTAGGATGAACTGCTCAATGGCCGGTCGTTGAGTTTCGGGTACAGCTCCCGCTGCTAGAAGTCCGCCAAGGCGCGCAGCCATTGCTTGGATGTCACCGTAATGCTCTACGGCTTTCGGGTTCACGCGAATCTGAACTCGCGTGGCGTACTCGCCGAACGTAGTCGAGGTCGATTGGCTCTTGAATGCACTGATGAGCGTCACAAGGCCTTGGTCGGTTGTGGCAGCTTGCTGCCACCAGTCCCGAGGCTCGTCGGCATTGCCCCACAGACGCCATCCGCTGAGCAACGGTGCGAGTTCCGTATGCTGAATCAACTGGTCGCTCTGGGAAGCATTTCGTACTTTCTCGACCCACCGTTCCTTCAGTTCTTGCACAGCGTCCACCGTCAGCAGGGCATCATCCTTTCCTTTGTCTGATTCGTCGCTCAGAGTGGCAATCAAGTACTGACTGCATCGCAGGCTATGCCCGGCGTCCATTGCGTTTACGACAATCGCAGAGCGCGCCGCTTTTTTAACGCGTTTCAGCAGGTGATAAATCACACGGCTCACACGCGATTCATTTCCAAAGTCGAACATACCTGACGGACTGTCGCTCTCTTGAAGGAGCTCGTCCCCAACGTCGAGAAGCGCATGAACGATAGGCGAAATGTATTCGTGCTTAACGTCTTTTTCCACATGATCCATAAGCCGTTCGAGCAGCGCTCGCACCTTTGACAGCCCGTCAGCACGCTTGATTTTGGCCGCATCCAAGAGGGCCTCCCCGATCGCTTTGGCGTCGTCACTCAGCGCAAGAAAACCGTCCAACTCGGCACGGCTGAGTGTGCCTTCCGGGAGTGACAAACGGAAGTAGGCTGAAAACACGTCCGGGCTGCACACACGCAACTCACGACGCCACTGCATTGCCGAGTCGGAGGAGTAATGCATGTTGGACCACACAGACTCCAGCTTGGGGAATAGACGTTGCATCAAGTCCTTGGTGCTGCTCTGTAGCTCATTAGGAACCGCCTGCACCCATGCATCATGAAACGCGACAGCCGCTTGTTTTTCAATGTTGTGATCGGGTGCGCGATACCCGACGAACTTTTCCTCGTTTGCGCGAATCGCGTTATACACCTTGGGCAGGAAAACTCGCAATGACTCGATGGCGATGAAGTCCACGGGATTCACTTCGCCGACGACTGCGGGGTACGTCACGCTCAACGAGTTAGTGAGCCTCACGATATCGCGTGGCACCCGAATCAGCGGGTCTACGCCAGAGTGGAATACGTTAGTCCAGTGATCATTGTCAAACCGCCCTTCCGGCGTGCCCTGCATAACCGCATCGAGTCTCGAAAAAAGTGCCTTTCGCAGTGACACCCGGTCGATCAGTGGCAATTCAAACGGCACTTGGATAATTTTTTCAAGGTAGCGCTCTCCGGGCAGCCCCGTTTGTGCGCTGATGGCATCACTGGCAACCTCGCGGTCAAAAGCCAACAGATAAGTCACGTATGGAAAGTCGGCAAGCGCCTTGATGACGGTGAAGAGCTGACGCACCTCGTCGGGCGCTAAGCGGTCGATATCGTCGATAACCACAAGAACACGCTTAGCTTCCTTGCGCAGCAGTTCGGAGAGCCTATTCTTAAGGCTGGGCACATCCTTCGGCTTAGGCCCAAGCATCTTCAATCCGGCTTTAACGACCCCGCCTGGTACGGGCACGCCGAATGCACCCCCCGCGATTTCCGCAGAGCCACCCAACGCCTCGGAGAACTCAGACAGCTTCTTGCCGAGTTCCTTGAAGCCGCTGTATTCCTCGGGTAACACGGCCTGAAGCTGCCCGAGGAACGCTCTCGCGAGGTTCTCCTGCCCCGAAAACCACCACGGGTTGAACGGCACCACAATCGGCCGCTCAGGCTCTGGCGCCTGCTTGAGATAATGCAGCACGTAGCCAAGCACCGTCGATTTGCCAGAACCCCACGGTCCATAGAGAGCAAGCACGATGCCGTCTGCGCCCTTCTGACGGCGAATCGCATCCGCCAGATGTTTGGAGAACGGTGCGTGACCAAACAGGTCGTCGTTTGGATCACTGAGAGGTCGGTCGCTTGACAGAGGTGTCATTCGGATTTGCTCCATTGATATAGCCCGCAAGGGCGGATTAGCGTAGCTCAATCCGCCGAATGGGTTTTATCATGCGGCGCAATGCCATCTGGTTATTGGGCTTTACTATTACGTAAACAAATGTTTGTAGGGCGCGCCTTGCGCACCCATTTGTTTTATAGCCGGGGGCAGCCCGGCGGGCTGGTTACCTTTCTTGCTTCGCCAAGAAAGGTAACCCAAAGAAGGCGACCCCATTCCGCCGCCCTCCGCTCCGCTACGGGTTCCCTGCGTTGCTCGCCAAGCCGGGCGGCTGCGGAACTCGGACTTTCAGGCCTCAGACAGTCCTCGCCGACGGCCCCCGGCTTGTCTGCGCTACTCGGCGGCAGAAAAGGGGGTGCTGAAACCAAACACCCCATCCCCATCCTAGCCTTCCCCTTGAAGGGGAAGGAACCATTGCCCTCTCTCCCTTCGGGAGAGAGCTGGAGAGAGGGGCGGGAGTGGAGGGAATCAAACCTCTATGCACACCATCCGCTTCCCCCTCTGCGCCGCCTCGGTTTGGTTACTTATATTTTGGGCAAGCAAAATAAAGTAACCTGCCGCCGGGCAGCCCCCGGCACCTAAATTATCTGCGCGCAGCGCACCGTGAATCACCCCTTCACCCGCGTAATCCTCACCACTTCCGCTATCTTGCGCAGATTGCGTATCACGTTGGCGAGGTGGATGCGGTTTTCGACCTGAAGGGTGAACAGCATGTTGGTGTAGGCGCTGCCATCCATCTCTTCCATGCTGACGTTGTCGATGTTCGAGCCTGCATCGGCGATGGAGGCTGCAACTTTGGCCAGTACGCCGCGCTGGTTTGCCACCACGAGCTTGATGTTGACGTCGTAGGATTTTCTGGGGGCGTCCGGATCCCATTCCACATCCAGCCATTTGTCGCTGTCGTCGCGGTTTTTGGCGACGACCGGGCAGTCATGGGTGTGGATGATCAGCCCCTGGCCCTTGTTGATGCAGCCGATGATCGGGTCGCCGGGGATGGGGCGGCAGCAATTGGCGAATTGCACCGCCATGCCTTCGGTGCCGCGTATGGTAATGGGGCCGATGGCGATGTGCTTGCGCTCTTCCGCTGTTTCGGCCATGGCCAGCAGGTGGCGTGCAACGACGAGGTTGAGGCGCTTGCCCAGGCCGATGTCGGCCAGGATATCCTGCCTGGTCTTGCCGCTGCATTCGCGCAGCAGTTTCTCCCACTGCGCCTTGCCGATTTCCTCCGGCTTGGCTTGCAGTGCGCGCAAGGCCTGGTTGAGCAAGCGCTCCCCCAGGGCGGCGGACTCGCCGTATTGCATGGTTTTGAGGAAATGGCGGATGTGCGAGCGCGCCTTGCCGGTAATGACGTAATTGAGCCAGGATGGGTTGGGATTGGCATGGGCGGCGGTGACGATTTCCACCCGGTCGCCGTTATTGAGCTCGGTTCTGAGGGGCATCAGCTCATAGTTGATTTTCACCGCGACGCAGCGGTTGCCGATGTCGGTGTGCACGGCGTAGGCAAAATCCACCGCGGTTGCGCCGCGCGGCAGGGCCATGATCTTGCCTTTGGGGGTAAAGACGTAGACTTCGTCGGGGAACAGGTCGACCTTGATGTGCTCCAGAAATTCGGTGGCATCGCCGCTCTCGGACTGGATTTCCAGCAGGCTCTGCAGCCAGTTGTGGGTTTTCTGTTGCATTTCGTTGATGCTGGCGTCCGCGCTCTTGTACAGCCAGTGGGACGCGACCCCGGCTTCGGCAATTTTATGCATTTCGGTGCTGCGGATCTGGATCTCGATCGGGGTGCCGAAAGGCCCGAACAGGGTGGTATGCAGGGACTGGTAGCCGTTGGCCTTGGAAATGGCGATATAATCCTTGAATTTGCCCGGGATCGGTTTGTACAGCTGGTGCAGGCTGCCCAGCGTCAGATAGCAGGTGGGGACGTCCTTGACGATGACGCGAAAGCCGTAAATGTCGAAAACTTCGGAAAATGTCAGGGACTTTTCCTGCATTTTCTTGTAAATGCTATAAAGATGTTTCTCGCGCCCGGTCACGGTGGCTTCGATGCCGCAATCCTTGAGCTTTTGCTTGATCGCTTCCTGCACTTTGCTGACCACTTCGCGGCGGTTGCCGCGGGCGGCCTTGACCGCTTTGGCCAGCACTTCGTAGCGGTTGGGGTAGAGATGGAAGAAACTCAAGTCCTCCAGTTCGTCGTAAACGCTGTTCAGGCCCAGCCGGTTGGCGATGGGTGCGTAGATTTCAAGTGTTTCGCGCGCAATGCGCTGGCGTTTTTCCTGGGACATCGCAGCGAGGGTGCGCATGTTGTGCAGGCGGTCGGCGAGCTTGATCAGGATGACGCGTACGTCGCGCGCCATCGCCAGCAGCATTTTGCGGAAATTCTCGGCCTGGGCGTGGGCCTCGGTCTGGAATTCTATTTTGTCCAGCTTGGAGACGCCGTCGACGAGTTCGGCCACCGGCTTGCCGAATTTTTCGCTGATTTCCGCCTTGGTGATGGCGGTGTCTTCCATCACGTCGTGCAGCAGCGCCGCGATCAATGCCTGCGCATCCAGATGCCATTGCGCCAGGATGCCGGCTACCGCAAGCGGGTGCAAAACGTAGGGTTCGCCGCTTTTCCGGAACTGGCCGGCATGGGCGGACTTGCTTAGCCGATAGGCGGCCTCGATTTGGTCGAGGTCTTCCGGCTTGAGGTAGGAAAGTTGTGAGGTGAGTTCTTTGAGTTCGGGCATCGACTCAGTCCTGGGTTCCGGGCCCTGAGCTTCGGCCCTGAAACACTCAGGACTCAGCACTCAGGACTTGAAACTCACTATGACTGTCCCCGGTTGAGAATTTCCAGTCCTATCTTGCCTTGGGAGATTTCGCGCAGGGCGATCACGGCGGGCTTGTCGCGGTCGGGGTCAACCAACGGGGTGCTGCCCTGGGCGATCTGGCGGGCGCGAAGGGTGGCGGCCAGGGTGAGTTCGAAACGGTTGTGTATGGTCTTCATGCAGTCATCTACGGTAATGCGTGCCATGTTGCTTCCTCAAGTGGTTACTTCAAATTGCTTATCATTTCGGCGTGGGCGCCAAGCTGCTGTTCGGCTTTAAGACGCTGTGCGCGGATGACAGCGATCAAATCCTGCAGGGCCGTTTCAAAAACGTCGTTAATTATAACATAATCAAACTGTTCCACGTGCCCGATATCTTCTCGCGCGGCGGCGAGGCGGCGCGCGATGACTTCACCGGAATCCTGGCCGCGTCCCTTGAGCCGCTCAAGCAGCGCCTCAAGCGAGGGGGGGAGGATGAAAATGCCGATTGCGCGCGGGAAAATCTTCCTCACCTGCTCTGCGCCTTGCCAGTCGATCTCGAGCAGGATGTCGGTCCCGGCGCGCACGGCGTTCTCGATCCAGGGCTGGGAAGTGCCGTAGCGGTTGCCGTAAACCTGGGCGCTTTCGAGAAAGTCGCCGCGTTCCAGCATTTCCAGAAATTTCTGCTCGGTAACGAAATGGTAGTCTTTGCCGTCCGTTTCACCGGGGCGCGGCGGGCGCGTGGTGTAGGAAACGGACAGCTTGACCTGGCTGTCGTGCTCCAGCAGCGCCTTTACCAGGCTGGTTTTCCCGGCGCCGGAGGGGGCGGTGACAATGAATAGGTTACCGGTTGTCAATATGTTCTCCGCGGGGTTGCTTAGGGGTAAGTGGTGAATAGTGAGTCGTGAGTGGAAAACCCATTACTCGATGTTCTGTATCTGTTCGCGCATCTGTTCGATCAGCACCTTGAGTTCCATCGCGGTCTGCGATACTTCGGACGCGGCTGATTTGGAGCCCAGGGTATTGGCTTCGCGGTTGAGTTCCTGCATCAGGAAATCCAGCCGCTTGCCGACAGCCCCGCCTTTTTCGAGGATGCGGCGCAATTCTGCAAGGTGGGTCTGCAGGCGCGACAGCTCTTCGTCGACGTCGATTTTCTGGGCGAACAGGGCGACTTCCTGGCGGATGCGGTCGTCGTCGCCGGTCGCCATGGCCTCCCTGAGGCGGGCGGCGAGTTTTTCCTGATGGGCTGCGACCAGCCGCGGAATATGCGGCAGCACCTGCGCGACCAGGGCGTCCATTTGATCTGCGCGCTGCAGCAAAAAAGTTTTCAGTTTTTCGCCCTCGCGCCTGCGCGTGGCGGACAGTTCGTCGAGGCCTTGGCGCAGCAGGCCGAGGCAGGTCTCCTGCATGCTTTCGGCGCTGATGCTCTCGCTTGCAATTACACCCGGCCAGCGCAGCAGATCCGCCACGCCGAGCGGCTGGCCGTCGGGCAGCAGCGCTTGTGCCGAACGGCCGAGCTGCGCCAGATGTTCAGCCAGCGCGGTGTTGAGGCGTAGCGGCGCTTGCCCCGCCGCGCGTGCGGTGAAGTTCAGCCGGCACTCCACCTTGCCGCGGCTCAGGGCGGAGCCGATCTGCTCGCGCAGGGCCGGTTCCAGCGCGCGGAACGCTTCGTCCAGGCGAAAATGGATTTCCAGGTAGCGCGAATTGACCGAGCGCAGGTCCATGCTCAGGGAGCCCTGCTCCAATTCCCGCGTCACGGCTGCAAATCCGGTCATGCTGAAGATCATTTGATGAATCCGTTTCCAGGCTCAGGCTTTACTTTGCCAGGCTAAATAAAGAATAATGTCCAAGGCTCATAATCATACAGATGGCGCAATGGCCTCACAACCCAATCAGGCTCTTCCCGGCGGCTATCAGCTGCTCAATTACCGTATCGAAAAGCAGATCAGCGCCGGTGGTTTCAGCCTGGTCTATCTTGCCCACGACGAGAACGGCTTGCCGGTGGCGATCAAGGAATACCTCCCCAGCGCCCTCGTGTTGCGCGAGGAGGGTGCCATGGTGCAGGCCACCTCGGCGGAAAACCTCAATGTGTTCCGTTACGGCATGAAGTGCTTTTTTGATGAAGGTCTCGCGCTCGCCAGGATTTCCCATCCCAACGTGGTGCGGGTGACCAATTTCTTCCGCGCCAACGAAACTGTTTACATGGTGATGCAGTATGAGCGCGGCCGCACGTTGCAGGACTACATCCTGCACCGCAAGAACGAGATCAAGGAAAACTTCATCCGGCGCATTTTCGCCGAACTGCTCGGCGGCCTGCGCGAGGTGCATGCGCACAAGGTACTGCACCTCGATATCAAGCCCTCCAATATCTACATCCGCCTCGACGGCTCGCCGCTTTTGCTTGATTTCGGCGCGGCGCGGCAGACCCTGACCCAGGAGAAGTCCAGCCTCAATCCCATGTACACGCCGGGTTTTGCCGCGCCGGAGCAGTATGGACACGATCGCGAGGCGCTGGGTCCCTGGACCGATATCTACGGCGTCGGCGCGAGCATGTTCGCCTGCCTTTCCGGCTTCGCTCCGCAGGCGGCCAATTTGCGCGTGGAAGAGGACAAACAGGAATCGACGAAAAAGCTGTGGCGCGACAAATATTCCGACCACCTGCTCGAACTCATCGACTGGTGCCTGAAACTGGATACGCTGGAGCGTCCGCAGAGTGTTTTCGTCGTGCAAAAGGCGCTGAGGGCGCGAAACAGAGTGCCTGAAGTGCAGAAAAAAACATCCCTGTTAACAGCCTGCGCAATAAATTCAACAAAACGGGTGAACGGTGAAATTTTCCATTTTTCAGTCCAGCCGTCAGGGCGGGCGCAGATACAATCAGGACCGGCTGGCCTATTCCTATAGCCGGGATGCGTT
>JAJYUW010000065.1 GCA_021792335.1 Pseudomonadota bacterium
TAGAGCGTAGTTTTCGTCGTTTGCGACTAGTTTTTTTCAGATGGATTTACGAGGTAACTGAGCCTCGGTATGCCCTACACTGCTTTGCAACCCACGTCGAAACCGGGTCGCCCCCATGCTAACCATGGACTGGGCATTGAAGAGAAAGTTCCCATGCCAGGCCAACGGTTAATTGATTATACATGATACGCCAGGGCATGATCGGATCGGGTGTCGATGTCGGCGAAAATGCCGGGGTCTTCGCATTCGAGCGCTTGTATCCGTGCGGCATGGACGGCGAGCAGAGGATGCGCGCCCCGGTCGCCTCTGAGTTGGGCCAAGTCGTGGAAAAACGCCCGCGCGAAGCCGACCGGATGGCCGCGGCAGCCTTGGTGGCGCGGCGCCGCGATCGGCGCGCCGGCCCTGATCAGGCCGGCTATGCCGCGGATGGTGTCGGGCTGGATGAACGGCATGTCGGCCAGGGCGATCAGCCAGCCGTCAGCGTCCTGCGCGGCAGTGACGCCGAAAGCGAGGCTGGTCCCCATGCCGGCATCCGCATAGTGACAGAATTCCACCCGCAAGCCTTCCATTTCCAGCAGGTGTGCAAGCTGCCGGTCGGACGGGCGCACTACCGCAATGCCATGGTCGACAGCGCTTAGCAGATTGCGCGCCGCCTTTACCCCGATCGGGGTGCCGTCGGGCAGGGGGAACTGCAGTTTGTCGCCGCCGAAGCGCGTTCCGGCCCCCGCAGCGAGGAGAATGCCGGTGATCATGAGGCTGCTGCCGCTAGCGGCTCGCGTGCAAGCGGCATGTTCGCAGCGGCAGGCAGAACGCCCAGTTCGATGCCGTGGCGCACCGCGGTTAATTCCGCCAGTATGGAGACGGCGATTTCCGGAGGCGTGCGGCTGCCGATGGGGAGGCCCACCGGCCCGTGCAGGCGGCCGATTTCGGCATCGGAAAGGTCGAACAGGCGCAGGCGCTCGCGCCGCTTCTGGTTGTTGGCGTTCGAGCCGACAGCGCCGACGTAGAAGGCCGCAGACTTGAGCGCTTCCAGCAGTGCCATGTCGTCGAGCTTGGGGTCGTGGGTCAGGGCAATCACCGCGCTGCGGGCTTCGGGCATGAAGGCGCTGACCGCGTCGTCCGGCATGCCCGGGACGAGTTCGGCGCCTGCGATATCCCAGGCGGCGCTGTATTCCTCGCGCGGGTCGCATACCAGCACCCGATAATCCAGCGCCTGGGCCATTTGCGCCAGATGGCGGGAAATCTGGCCCGCTCCGATCACGAGCAGCCGCCAGCGCGGTCCATGCACGGCGGTCAGCGTCCGCCCGTCGAACTGCGTTGCTTCGTCGCTATGCGGTGTGTAAAGGCTGCTATGGCCGCTGGCGAAATCGAGCCGGCGCCCGACCTGTTTGTGCTGGGCGATGGCGTCCAGGATCGCTTGCAGTATGTGCGTCGCTGGAGCCGGTTCCAGCACCAGTTGCAGCGTGCCGCCGCAGGGCAGGCGGAAGCGGTGGCACTCCTCGGCGGAGCCGCCGTAAGTAAGCACTTCCGGGCAGGATGGCGGCTCGGGCTGAACGCGCGCTATCAGATCGGCCTCGATGCAGCCGCCGGAAACCGATCCAGCGAGCAGCCCGTCGTTGCGCAGCGCGAGCATGGAGCCGACCGGGCGCGGCGAGGAGCCCCAGGTTTTGACCACGGTTACGAGGGTGACGCGGCGGCCGTCATCCTGCCATTGCAGGCATTTCTGCAGAACTTCCAGATCCACGCCGTCCATTACGCACTTCGCAGTTCAGCGATTTCGAACGGCAGTTTGCGCAGGCGCTTGCCGGTCGCGGCAAACAGCGCATTGGCGACCGCCGGGGCAAGTGGCGGCACGCCCGGCTCGCCGACGCCGCTGGGCGCCGCCTGGGAGGGTGCGATGTGAACTTCGACATGGGGCATTTCGCTGATGCGCAGCAGCGGATAGTCATGGAAGTTGGATTGCTCGACGCGCCCGTCCCTGAAGGTGATGGCGCTGTGCAAGGCGGCCGAAAGGGCGAAGCCGATGCCGCCTTCCATCTGCGCCCCGATCTGGTCGGGATTCACCGCGATGCCGCAATCCACGGCGCATACCACGCGGTCGACGCTGAACGAGCCGTCCGGCCTGACGCTCACTTCCGCAACCTCGGCGACGAATGACCGGAACGATTCGTGCACCGCGATGCCGCGCCCGCGCCGCACGCCACTTTTAGGCGCCAGCGGCTTGCCCCAGCCTGCCTTGGCGGCGGCCAGTTCAAGCACACCTTTGTGGCGCGGGTGCTGGGCCAGCAGGGCACGGCGGAATTCGTAAGGGTCCTTGCCTGCCGCCACGGCCAGTTCGTCGATGAACACCTCGGTCGAAAAGGCGGTGTGGGTATGGCCGACGCTACGCCACCACAGTACCGGCACGCCTAGCTTGGGAGTATGCAGCTCGACGTGCAGGTTCGGGATGGCGTAGGCCAGGTTCGATGCGCCCTCGACCGAAGTCATGTCGATGCCGTCCTTGACCATTCCGCCTTCGAACGCCGTGCCGGCGGCAATCGACTGGCCGACGATGCGCTGGCTCCAGGCCGCCGGATTGCCTTCGCTATCCAGTCCGCCGCGAATGGCATGGGCGAACATGGGCCGGTAATAGCCGCCGCGGAGGTCGTCCTCGCGCGTCCACATGAGGTGGATGGGCGCATTGAGATGGCTGGCGGCCTTTGCCACCGAAACCGCTTCGGCGATGTAGTCGGAGGTGGGGTTGGCGCGCCGGCCGAAGCTGCCGCCGGCGAACAGGGTGTGGATTTGCACCTGTTCCGGCTTGAGGCCTGCAATCCGTGCCGCGGTCGCCTGATCGGCGGTCTGGAACTGGGATCCTGCCCATATTTCGCAGCCGTCCTCTTTCAGGCGCACGATGCAGTTGAGCGGTTCCATCGGCGCGTGGGCGAGATAGGGGAACTCGTAAATCGCCTCCAGCTTTTTCGTCGCCTTGGCCAGGGCCTGCGCCGTGTCGCCGTGGCTGCTCGCCACGTTGCCCGCCTGTTTCAGCAGCGCAAGGTACTGTTCGCGCTGTTCGGCGGTGGAAATTCGGGCGGCACCCGATTCGTCCCAATCGATTTGCAGCGCGTCGCGGCTTTTTTTCGCCGCCCAGAAGTGCGTCGCGATCACCGCAACACCTTGCGGCACCTCGACCACCGCGCGTACGCCGGGCACGGCCTTCGCCCGCTCGGCCTGGATATGCCTGAGCCTGGCGCCGAATAGCGGCGGGCGCGCGATCAGTGCGGTGAGCTGGCCGGGAAGCCGCAGGTCGGAGGCGAACTGGGCGCTGCCGTTGGATTTCGCCTTCGAGTCGGTGCGCTTGAATTGCTTGCCGATGTATCTGAAATCCTTGGGCGCTTTGAGCTGTACATCGGCTGGCTGTGGCATCGTTGCTGCCTTTTCCGCCAGCTTTCCGTAGCTTGCCTTGCGGCCGCTGGCGCGGTGCAGCACCATGCCGTCCCGGGTGGTGAGGGTGTTGGCATCCACTTTCCAGCTATCCGCCGCTGCCGCGATCAGCATGGCGCGCGCGGTGGCGCCTGCCCGACGCATTTGCTCGAAAGAATTGGCCATGGCGGTGCTGCCGCCCGTACCCTGCATAGTGCCGAAGAGCAGATTGTTATAGAGCATGGCGTCGGCCGGCGCCGCTTCCACCCTGATCTTTTCCCAAGGCACATCGAGTTCCTCGGCGACCAGGGTCGGCAGGCCGGTGTTGACTCCTTGCCCCATCTCCAGATGCTTGATGATCACTGTCACGGTGTCGTCGGGCGAGACCCGGATGAAGGCGTTGGGGACGAAGGGCTTGCCGGTGTCCTGATCTTGTATCATTTTGGCGATGCCGGCGGGCAGATAAAACCCGATGGTGAGGCCGACGCCCAGGGTGGCGCCGGTTTTGAGGAACTCGCGCCGGCTTGGGCTGATGATCTTGTCCATGGCTCAGCCCCTCATCGTTCTGGCGGCTTGATGCACCGCCGCGCGTATGCGCTGATAGGTGGCGCAGCGGCACAGGTTGCCGTCCAGCGCCGCATCGATATCGGCATCGGTGGGATGGGGGTTGTGCGCGAGCAGCGCCGCCGCCGACATGATCTGTCCCGACTGGCAGTAGCCGCACTGCGGCACGTCGAGCTTGACCCAGGCATCCTGCAGGGCTTCCACCGCCTTGCCCCGGGCGCCTTCGATGGTGGTGACCTTGTGCCCGGCGGCGGCGGAAACTGGCGTGATGCACGATCGGACCGGTGCGCCGTTGATATGCACGGTGCAGGCGCCGCACTGGGACACGCCGCAGCCGAACTTGGTCCCGGTCAGCCCCAGCGCGTCGCGCAGCACCCAGAGCAGGGGCGTGTCCGGTGCGGCATCGACCGTATGTGGCTTGCCGTTGACGAGTAAGGAGATCATGCAAATTCCCTCCGCTATGGGTTAACCACGAAGATTAGGGAAACGTGCTAGCAACCCCGACTGGCTGCCTGTCGCTTCATGAGTTCAATGCTGAGCTCATTATAGACAATTCAGGAATTAGACAAGGTAAGCGAGGATGTCCTGCGGGGCGTGGATGCGGCCGTGCGCGCCCCAGGTTTCGGGGCGGTCCGCTGCGCCGATGTAGCCGTAGTCGGCAATGAGCGCCGTCATGCCCGCCGCGACGGCGGCTTCCACGTCCCGCTCGGCATCGCCCACATACAGGCAGGATTGCGGCGCTACGCCGATCTCGCGGGCGGCGGTCAGGAGGGGCTCGGGATGGGGTTTGGGATAGGGGCAGGTGTCGCCGCTGATGATGCTGGCGGCGCGCTGGAACAGGCCCAGTTGCTCCAACAGTGGATTGGTGAAGCGCGCCGGCTTGTTGGTGACCACGCCCCACAAAATGTTTCTGGCTTCGAGTGCGGCCAGCAGCTCGGCCATGCCCGGGAAGAGGGTGGTGTGCAGGCACGGGTTGGCGGTGTAGAGCGCCAGGTATTCCTCGCGCATGGGCTCGAAGCGGGCATCTTGCGGCGTCAGGCCGAAGCCGATTTCGAACAGGCCGCGCGTGCCGTGGGAGGCGTAGGGGCGGATCGTTTCCATGGCGAGAGGCGGCAGACCGTGCCGTTCGCGCTGCAGATTGAGGGCCAATCCCAAATCGGGCGCGGTGTCGGCCAGCGTGCCGTCAAGGTCGAAAAGAATAGCCTGGATCATCCTGGAAAAATCAATTCAATAACCGCAAAGACGCAAAGAGAACAAATGCTCTCTGTTGTGTGGGTTTTCCTGAGGGTGGATGGTTCCGCTGCACGATTTTATCTTTACTTTGCGCCTTTTGCGTCTTTGCGGTTTCGAGTTTTGCTGGAATCAGGCCCGGCAGTGGATCAGGTAGTTGACGCCGGTGTCCGGTCCGAGGGAATAGGTCTTGGAGAAGGGGTTGTAGCTCATGCCGGTGATGCCGGCGACACCGAGGCCGGCGGCGCGGCAATAGCCGGCCAGTTCCGAGGGCTTGATGAATTTGTCGTAGTCGTGGGTGCCGCGCGGCAGCAGATTGAGCAGGTACTCGGCGCCGATGACAGCGAAGAGATAGGATTTCGGGTTGCGGTTGAGGGTGGAGAAAAAAACGTGGCCGCCCGGCTTGACCAGTTGCGCGCAGGCCCTGACCACGCTGGCCGGATCGGGCACGTGTTCGAGCATTTCCATGCAGGTGACCACGTCGTAATGCCGCGGCTGCTCTTTCGCCAGTTCTTCCACGGCGACCAGACGATAGTCCACTTTTACACCGCTTTCCAATATGTGCAGTTTGGCGACCTTGAGCGCTTTTTCGCCGAGGTCGATGCCGGTGACCTTGGCGCCGCGCACCGCCATGCTTTCGGAAAGAATGCCGCCACCGCAGCCGACGTCAAGCACGACCTTGCCGGCCAGTCCGGCGGCCTGGTCGACGTAGTCGAGCCGTAGCGGGTTGATATCGTGCAGCGGTTTGAATTCGCTGTTGGGGTCCCACCAGCGATGGGCTAGCTGGGCGAATTTGTCCAGTTCCTGTGCGTCGGCGTTCAGATTTGATGTATTCATTCTAAAAATCGGCTATCAAATAACCGCAAAGGCGCTAAGGCGCAAAGAAAACAAAAAGATGCAAACATTTATCATTTTATCCAAAAGGGGGTCCAAGCAACAAGGATTAAGAGTAACGCTTGTTTTTTCTTGGCGTACTTTGCGCCTTTGCGGTTCAATGGTTTTTCTCGGGGTTATTTTAGACTGCTGATTTTTTCGTGCCAGAAGGCGGTTCTGGCGTTGAGTTCGCGCATATCGATGGTGGTCAGCCGCCGCTCGTCCAGCACCAGCCTGCCGTTCACCCAGACGTGGCTGACGTTCTCCCGTCCTGCCGCGTACACCAGATGCGAGGCAACATCATAGCATGGCTGGGTTTCCGGGGCGGACAAATCGACCGCCGTGATATCCGCCGCCTTGCCGATTGCGAGTGAGCCGGTCAGGTGGTCTATCCCCAGGGCCCTGGCCGCATTGATCGTCGCCATGGCCAGCGACTGGTGGGCGGGCAGGGCGGCGGCCTGGCGGCTCTGGCCCTTGGCGAGCAGGGCGGCAAGGCGCATTTCCGCGAATATGTCGAGGCGGTTGTTGCTCGCTGCGCCGTCGGTGCCCAGGCCGACGTTGACATTATGCTCGAGTTTTTCCACCACCGGGCCGATGCCGCTGGCGAGCTTGAGGTTGGAGCTCGGGCAGTGCGCCACATGGCAGCCGTGCTCGGCGAGCAGCCGGATTTCCTCGGTGTTGAGCTGCACCATATGGACGGCGATCAGGTTGGGGCCGAGCAGTCCGAGGCGATGCAGCCGCTCGATCGGCCGCACTCCGTATTGCCTGAGGCTTTCTTCGATCTCATCGTGGGTTTCGTGCAGGTGGATGTGGATGGGCAGGTCGAGCTGTTCCGCGTAGGTCAGCACCTTGGCGAAGGTCTTGTCGCTCACCGTATAGGGCGCATGGGGGGCAAGCGTGAAGGAGAGCAGCGGCTCGCCGCGCAGCTCGTCGCGCACGGCCAGTCCCTTGCTGAGGTAGTCGTCGGCGTCGGCGGCGTAGGCGGTGGGGAATTCGACCACGATCATGCCGATGGCAGCGCGCATCCCGGCGCTGAGCGCTGCCTGGGCTGCAGCCGCGGGAAAGAAGTACATGTCGTTGAAGCAGGTGACGCCGCCCCTGAACATTTCCGCACAGGCCAGCAGGGTGCCGTCGCGCACGAATTCAGGCGACACGAATTTCGCTTCAGCCGGCCAGATGTGGCCGTTGAGCCAGTCCATCAGCGGCAGGTCATCCGCCAGGCCGCGCAGCAAGGTCATTGCGGCATGGGTGTGGAGGTTGATCAGGCCCGGAATCAGAACATGCTCGTTAAGCTGAAATCGGCGCCTGGCAGTATATTTCGCATGGGCTTCCGCGCTGGGCAGGATGTCCCGGATCAAGCCGTCGCTGATGACGATGGCGTGTTGGGCCAGGACTTGCCGCGGCGTTTCGACAGGAATGACCCAGCGCGCTTCGATCAGGGTATCCACCGTGTTGTCTGGAATGGCATGCATCGGGCGAATCTAGCATAAAAAAAAGCCCCGCACTAGGCGGGGCTTTTTTGCCGTGTAGCGATTACTTTTTGGTCGGGACCTGAATTTCCGGTTCCACGGTAACGCGGCGATCAGGCTGCAGGCAGGCGATCAGCTTCTTCGAGCCTTTCACACCTTTGCAGGCTTGCTTGGTATTGGCTTCGGGGTTCGGCTCGGATTCGCCCTTGCCGACAGTCTTGACGCGGTCGGCGGCAATGCCTTTGCTCACCAGGTAGGCCTTGACAGCAGCGGCGCGGCGCTCGGACAGCTTCTGGTTGTATTGGGTTGTGCCGATGCGGTCGGTGTGGCCGGTTACCAGCAACAGTTCCACTTCAGGGTGGGCTTTCATGCCTTCGACCACCTTGTCGTCCAACACCTTCTTGCCTTCCGGCCTGACAATGGCCTTGTCGAAATCAAACAGGGTTTCGGCCTTGAATTCGGCTTTCACGGCAGGTTTTTCAGGGCCGGCGACGGCGGGTGCTGCAGGCACTACAGGCGCTGGAACATATTCGACTTTTTTCGGCTCCGGTTTCTTCACCAGATCCGGGTCGCATTCTGCAGTCGCCATGGCCGGGGTCCAGTAGCCGGTACGCCAGCACTGGTTGTAGTTGTTCCTGACGGGGGTGCCGCGGCTGTCGATCAGGTAGCCGGCATTGGTCACGTCATGTGCGAGAGCGGTGCCGGCGGCGAACAAGCCGGCCAGCAGCGCAATGTTCAGGGCAAATTGTTTAGCAAGCGTGTTTTTCATTTTTTCATGCTCCTTAATTTAAAGTTAATTCTTTAATATTTATTATAGCGGACTACTGGCGTATCTCAACAATTCCACAATCCAATCATACACTATAGACGCATTAACTGCCAAAATTGCCATTTTCCGAGGAGTGTCAACGCTAAATAGAAATATCCGCTTTTGTGTTTTCCCGCTGCCGTCAAGGTGCTCGTGGATCGTGACGATGGCACCACGCAGCCCAGTCCGGTACCCTTCGTTCTGACTAGCAGCAGCTTGCAGTCACACTGGCAGCTCAGGTTCTTCGGCAGTGCCCGGATTCCCTCTACGGACAAAATCTTCTCCAGTTTGGGTGCATCTCCCGCATAGGCAACATGCGCATCGCCAGAACTCGCCGGGGCTACAGCTAAGCGCCGCTTGTGATCGGTGATCCCACGCGTTACCGCGTAACCGGACACCTGGCTTGCATCGTTTTCAACCTATAATGTATATTATTTTCGTTGTAGCCGAGTAGCCGATGCGGTAAGGATGAGTTTAACCACCACCGGGGAGTCTGCCTTGCCTCTGCTTGCCGATCTTTTTTCGCGTTCAACGGATGGCGTGTTCGCCGTAGATTTGAAAGAACGTATCGTCTTCTGGAACGATGGCTGTGAACACTTGCTCGGGATTCCCGCGCAGAAAGCCTTGGGACGCGCCTGCTATGATGTGGTCCATGCGTGCGATCTTTCGGGCCAACCTTTCTGTAAGACAGGCTGCCATATGGCGCGCCTGGCCGAGGGCGGCTCCGCCCCCCAGTCGATTCCCCTCCGGTTCTGTAACGGCCGGGGTAAAATGCTGAAACTCTCGGTGCGCACTGTGCTGGTGCCGTCGCAGCAGCGGAACCAGTGGACCGTGGTGCACTTGTTGTATCGCGGGGAGACCGCAGACGAATGCGAGTCGTTGGAGCAGTTCGACCGGCAGCAGTCATGGATGCCGGAAGGAAAGCGCGTCAGGAATAAGACGCTGCCTCCTCCGTCCGTTGACCTCTTGACCGCGCGGGAAAGGGGAATCCTCCGTTTGCTGGCGGGGGGGCATTCATCTTCAGTGATTTCACGGCAGTTGTGTATCAGCCACGTGACGGTGCGCAATCATATCCAGCACCTTATCGGGAAACTGGGAGTGCATAGCCAGTTGGAGGCGGTGGCCTATGCCTACCGCCATAATCTTATCTAAACCAGGGTGGGTCTACGACTCACGGTCCGGTGAGGTAATGCCGGAAAAGGAGGGCATGTGCAAAAAAAGATCGCGGTGCTGGTGCGGGAGCGGCAAGGTGAGGCGCTCAGGATGTCATTGGGGCTGATACTGGGGGACGATGCGGTGGATGTGTATGTGCTTGACAGAAAACTGCAGCAAACGGAGGCAAACGTGCTGTGCCTGGGAACGATGCAGGAAATGGAAATGAAGATTTACACAAATCACCAGGAAAACGCGGACATGGAGTATTTGACAACCGCGGAAATTGCCCGGAAGTTGCCCCAATACGACAATATCCTCCCATATTAGCTTTGTCCGGTTGTAAGAAGCGAAGGTGAAGATCGTCCGGGTATTCACCTTCGCCTATCCCGCAAACCGGGGCTTGCGCAGACCTCCCACCCGAAAGCCTCTTCGACGCAACTTGCGTTTCTTCAGACTCGCCGTGTAACCGTCAGGCCGCGTTGTTTGCCCTTCTTCCGGGTGACATGCGGTGTCACACCCGTCTTGTGCGGATTGCAGATATTCACGGGTGGCGCCGGTGGAAATGCCCGCCAGCTTGCACGAATGACGCGCTCCTAAAATGATGCATATACATCATTCCATTCGCTGACATCTAAAGTAATACTTGACACATGAACTACAAGATATGTGAGAAATCTTTGTTGCTGTGGGGGTGCCAGGATGAGCGGAGCGGTGCATAACATATTCTTGGCGATCCGCTGCCGTGGCATGCGCCAGCCGCCATCGCACTGGGTCGATGGCCGACAGGCGAGGGGTGACTATGCCCGCTGTGGAGGGGGGCAGCGGTGAAGCTCGGGATCCTGGTCAATACCGCGAGACACCTGGACGACGTTGCCGGAATTACCCGTGCTGCCTTGGCCAAAAAACATCAGGTAATCATTTTCACCATGGACGAGGGCGCCAGGTTGCTGGAAAACCAGGTCTTTGTGTCGCTGGCCGAGCTTGAGGGTGTGACGCTGAGCATTTGCGATCACAGCGCCAAGATGCACGGGGTCAGCACGGTGGGCCTGCCGCCGAAGATCGTCTGTGGAAGCCAGTTGCACAACGCCATGATGAACCACAACGCCGACCGGGTGATCGTCCTGTAGCCGGCGACTGCCGGGCGCGCGTGCGGATCGGAGAGAGGGATGGGCCCGTGAAGATACTTTATCTGTTAAATGACGGGGCGGACGCCTCATCCAGTGAATGGATCGAGGCGCTGGCCAGAGATCACCAGGTAGAGGTGATTGACCTCAGGAAAAAGGAAATTCCATATGACGCGCTCGTGGACAGAATCTTTGCGAGCGACAAGGTCATTTCATGGTGAGGCGTGATGCCGGCGGATGGACGACAACGTGCTGAGGCGAACTGAAGAGTGAACGGAACGGCACCCATTACTTTGCGCGATTCGCTTTCCCGTCCGCGGTGGACGTCCGGGGTGGAGATCGCCCCCCTGGCACATGCTGCGGTCATGCTCCTGTCCCTGGCAGTGTTCCTCACGCTTTTCGTCTTCCGCATGCAGGATGACAACCGGCTGACAAGCTGGCAGTGGGTATTCTCCGGCGCCGATGTATTCAGGATCACCCCCATCCTGGTCGTCGGGCTGCTTCTGGCCTTTGCTTTGGCAAGAATTCCGCTTCCCCGGCGCCACCCGGCGAGCGCGCTTTTTGTTTTATCCTTTGCCGTGGGCGCGCTGTCGTGGGCCGAACCCGAAGTCATCGTGGATGCCGCCAGGTATTTCACGCAGGCCAAGCATGTCGAATTCTACGGCGTCGGATATTTCCTCACCGAGTGGGGCGGGCAAATTACCGCATGGACGGACCTGCCGCTGGTGCCTTTGCTTTATGGCCTGATCTTCAGCCTGCTGGGCGAGAACCGGATATTTATCCAGGTCTTCACCACGCTGCTGTTCTCGGGCACCGTGGTGCTGACCTACCTCATCGGAAAAACTTTGTGGGACGAGGCCGTCGGAGTTTACGCCGGCGCGCTGCTGCTCGGTATGCCGTTCCTGCTCGCGCAGGTGCCGCTCATGCTGGTGGATGTGCCCACGATGTTTTTCCTTACCCTGGCGGTCTTCATGACGATCCAGGCCCTTGAGCGCGGCGGGACCGGGCTTGTGGCGCTGGCGGCAGTGGCGGTGGCGTTCGCCTTCTGGACCAAGTATTCCGCCTGGCTGATGCTGAGCGTGCTTCCGGTTGTATTTCTCGCGCGGCACCGGAACGGGCCGCGGTCCGTGTGGCTCCGCGCCGGCGCACTGACTGCGGCCTCTGCGGTTCTGATCGGAACTATTCTGTTGCCGAACATTGACGTCATCATAGGGCAGCTTGAGCTGCTGCAAAGCTATCAGGCGCCCGGTCTCAGACGCTGGGAAGAGAGCTTCGTCTCGACCTTCCTGTTTCAAATTCATCCGTTTATTACCTGCGCGGCGCTGTTTTCCGCCTACGCCGCTTACAAGCGCCGGGATTCCCGCTACGCCATTATCCTGTGGCTGCCGCTGCTGCTGGTGCTGTTGCTGGAGATCAAGCGTATCCGTTACCTGCTGCCGGTGTTCCCGATGCTGGCGCTGATGGCCTCCTACGGGCTGCGGGAGATCCGGAGCGGGGAAGTAAGGAAGTATGTCGTCCTGTGCATCGTCGCCTCGTCCGTCGTGCTCATGGTCTTCGGGTTCCTGCCTTTTGCGCAGAAGGCGAGCGCCGTGAACCTGAAACAGGCCGGGGAGTATCTCGATTCCCTGGCGGCGGACAGGGCGGTAGTCATCGCCCTGCCGCAGCTCCATGCCCCCATCAATCCGGCCGTCTCTGTGCCCATGCTGGACCTGTTCACCTCCAAGCGCCTGGTCTATCACCACGATTCGGGGCCGGTGCCGTCCGGTGAGGCGGCAAATAAATCGCCCTTGCGGTTTACGTGGGAGTACCGGAATCCGGCGTACTATGCCGCCGGGACGGACGGACCGGGGGATACCGCCGTGGTGGTGATCGCCAGCGACCCCGCCCAACCTCTGCCGGCTTCCGTCGGTCAGCGGCTGCAGGGTTATCGCCTGTCCCGGGCGTTCATCGATCTGGAAAACGTTTTCGGCTACAGAACGATCGTGAAAGTGTACTTGCCGGTGCGGGAGGCGCCACAAGTATGAACATAAGTATAAACAATTCAGGAGATAGATGATGGAAGGTATCGAGAAACGAAATCAAGTGTGGGTCTTCGTCATCATCGGTTTTCTGTCGTTGCTGACGATGGTTACCTACTCGATGCACGAGTATTACATCTATCTTGCGGCCTATCTGTGGTTCGGTTTCGTCTACGGCATGTGTCTGCAGTACGGCCGGTTCTGCTTCTCCTCGGCCTT
>JAJYUW010000066.1 GCA_021792335.1 Pseudomonadota bacterium
TGGTGTTTGGTGTTTGGGGTGTTGGGGCAATTCGCCGGCCTTAAAACAGCCGGCTTAACTTCTGGAGGGGAATCATGTCAGGTGGTCTTTTATTCGCACTGGTTTGTGCGATTGCGGCGCTCCTATATGGAGCGGTTTCGATTAAATGGATTCTGGGGCTGCCGACAGGCAACGAAAGAATGCGGGAAATTGCCGCAGCCGTGCAGGAGGGTGCACAGGCCTACCTGAATCGGCAGTACACGACGATCAGCATTGTAGGGGTGGTATTGTTAGTAGCGATTGGCCTGGCCTTGTCCTGGACTACCGCGATTGCCTTCGCTATCGGCGCGGTGCTCTCCGGTGCTGCCGGTTACATCGGCATGAACGTGTCGGTTCGTTCCAACGTGCGTACCGCTGAAGCTGCCAAGGGCGGCCTCAATGCGGCGCTCAACGTGGCCTTCAAGGGCGGCGCCATCACCGGCATGCTGGTGGTGGGCCTCGGTCTTCTCGGCGTGGCCGGCTTCTATGCCTACCTGGCATCGGTTGCGCCAGCCGGCACCAGCACCGTCCATATCATCGAGCCTCTGGTCGGCCTCGGCTTCGGCGGTTCGCTGATTTCCATCTTCGCCCGTCTTGGCGGCGGTATCTTCACCAAGGGTGCGGACGTCGGCGCCGACCTGGTGGGCAAGGTCGAAGCCGGTATTCCCGAAGACGACCCGCGCAACCCCGCGGTGATCGCCGACAACGTCGGTGACAATGTCGGCGACTGCGCGGGCATGGCCGCCGACCTGTTCGAAACCTACGCCGTGACCATTATCGCCACCATGCTGCTGGGCGGGATGCTGATGGCCAATGCCGGCCCGAACGCGGTGATCTACCCGCTGGCGCTGGGCGGCTTCTCGATCGTCGCCTCCATCATCGGCTCTTTCTTCGTCAAGGCCCGTGAAGGCGGCAAGATCATGAACGCGCTGTATCGCGGCCTGATGGTATCCGGTGCGCTGGCGGTGGTGGCTTTCTATCCGATCACCCAGTGGCTGATGGGCGATAACGGTGTTTACTCCGTTGGCGCGCTCTACGCTTCGGCGATGATCGGTCTGGTGCTGACTGCTCTGCTGGTGGTGATCACCGAATACTACACCGCGACCGAATACAGCCCGGTGCGTCATATCGCTCAGGCTTCCACCACGGGTCACGGCACCAACGTGATCGCCGGCCTGGGTGTTTCGATGAAATCGACGGCTGCGCCGGTGCTGGCAGTGTGCGCCGCAATCGGGGTCGCTTACGCGCTGGCTGGTCTGTATGGCATCGCGATCGCAGCGACTTCCATGCTCTCCATGACCGGTATCATCGTGGCGCTCGACGCTTACGGCCCGATCACCGACAACGCCGGCGGTATCGCCGAGATGGCCGGCCTGCCGGAGGAGATCCGCAACATCACCGATCCGCTCGATGCAGTGGGCAACACCACCAAGGCCGTGACCAAGGGCTACGCCATCGGCTCAGCCGGTCTGGCGGCACTGGTGCTGTTCGCCGACTACACCCATGCGCTTTCCACTAATCACCCAGGTTTGACCTTCGACTTGTCCAATCACATGGTGATTATCGGCCTGTTCATCGGCGGCATGGTGCCCTACCTGTTCGGCGCCATGGGCATGGAAGCGGTCGGCCGCGCAGCCGGTTCGGTGGTGGTGGAAGTGCGCCGCCAGTTCAAGGAAATTCCGGGCATCATGGCAGGCACCGCCAAGCCGGACTATTCCAAGGCAGTCGACATGCTGACCAAGGCCGCGATCAAGGAAATGATCGTTCCTTCGCTGCTGCCAGTGGCGGTGCCGCTGATCGTTGGCCTCACACTCGGCCCGGTGGCGCTCGGAGGCGTGCTGATCGGCACCATCGTGACCGGCCTGTTCGTGGCAATCTCCATGACCACCGGTGGTGGCGCCTGGGATAATGCCAAGAAATACATCGAGGAAGGCAATTACGGCGGCAAAGGCTCCGATGCTCACAAGTCGGCGGTTACCGGTGACACCGTCGGCGATCCCTACAAGGATACCGCCGGCCCTGCCGTCAACCCGCTGATCAAGATCATCAACATCGTTGCACTGATGATCGTGCCGCTGCTCTAACGCGACAGTCGCGGAGCGACACCTTGTCCCCCTCTCCCGTCTGCGGGAGAGGGCTAGGGGTGAGGGAAGCAAGGCCGGGCAGTACTACCTAACGGACATGGCGGCCGCGCCAACCCGAATGATGAACGTCGCGGCCGCCGTGTCCGTTCCCTCTCTCCTACCTCTCCCCCAGAGGGGGAGAGTGATGAGGTGTCGCTTCGCGACGTTCACGTTAAAACAGGGCGGACATGTTCCGCCCTGTTTTTTTATGGGGATCGCAAGGCCGGAAGGTGATTTGGTTTGAAATTCGCCTGTTTTCTGAAACAGATAAGGCCAGCTATAAACATAAAAACCGCAGTTCATTAACCGCAAAGGCGCGAAGGCGCAAAGCCAGCAAAAGCATGGTAACCATGCTGGCCTTCACCCATCGGGTGATTGGGCGAATTGCAGCAACCCATTGTTCTTGGCTTGCGTTCTTTGCGCCTTCGCGCCTTTGCGGTTCAACTGCTTTTAATGGGGTTTAAAGTTCGTCGAGAGGATGGGGCCTGCCGACCCAGTCGCCTTGAACGTAGTGTATGCCCATGAACTGAAGTTTGGTCATGATCGCTTCGCTCTCGACAAATCCGGCGATGGTCTTCAGCCCCATGGCCTGCGCGATATTACGGATGGATTCTATTATGGTGTAATCAACCTGGTCGTGCAGCAAATCCCTGACGAAGGTTCCGTCGATCTTGATGTAGTCGACCGGCAGGTTTTTCAGGTAGGTGAAGGAAGACATGCCGCTGCCGAAATCTCCGAGGGAGAAACGGCAGCCCGTTATCTTCAATTCGGTGATCAGCCTGATCGTTTCGCTTAGCTTGATTAAGGCGGACGTTTCGGTGATCTCGAAGCAGACGTGTTGCGGCAGGATGGCGGGGGAAGAAAGCTGCTGTCGAATGAAGTCAAGCAGAGCGGGGTCGCCCAGCGAAGCGCTTGAAAGCTTGATGATGAAGGATTTCGGCGTGCCCAGGCCGATCAGGCGGCGCAGGGCTCCGAAAGCGGCTTTGATCACCCAACGGTCGATCGCCGGCATCAGGTTGTAGCGTTCCGCGGCAGGGATAAACGCCATCGGTGCAATGATGTTGCCATCTCTTTCCGCTATCCGTAACAGCACCTCATGGATTTCTTCATCCTCCACGCTTTGTTGCGGCATGATTTTCTGACAGTACAGCAGAAAGCGGTTTTCCTCCAGCGCTTCATTGATGCGTGTCACCCATTGCATTTCACCCTGCCGCTGGATCAACGCGTCGTTGTCGGCCTCGTACACCTGGACGCGGTTGCGGCCGCCATCCTTGGCAGCGTAGCAGGCGGTGTCGGCGGCACTCATGATATCGGCGAGGGTCATCATGGGGTGATTGATCGGAACCAGGCCTATGCTGATCCCGACGCTGAAGACCTTGTCGTGCCAGATGAAGCGGAAGTCGGCGACCATCTCGCGGAGCTGTTCGGCGATTTTGCGTGCGGCGTCGAGCTGGCAGCTTTCCAGCAGCAGTCCGAATTCGTCGCCGCCAAGCCGGGCAAGGGTGTCGCGGTCACGCACACGGTCATGCATCAGCAAGGTGAGCTGCCGCAGCAGTTCGTCGCCGGCGACATGGCCGCAGGTGTCGTTGACGATCTTGAACTGGTCCAGGTCCATGTAGCATAGCGCGTGCTCTATGCCTGCCTCGTGCGTGCGCGTGAGCGCGCGCTGGAGGCGCGCCTCGAATTCGCGCCGGTTGACCAGCCCGGTGAGGGTGTCGTGGCTGGCCTGGTGGGTAAGCAGGGAAGTCGCTGCGTCGATGCGCTCCTGCATGGTGTCGTGGGCCGATTGCAGTTTCATCGCCATCAGGTTGAAGCCGTTTTCCAGCGCCTCCAGCTCGCCGCCGGAATCCGCCGTGACGCGGGTATCAAGTTTGCCCTGGGTCATCCGCGTCACCGCATCGAGCAGCCGAAAAAGCGGCGAGGTGACATCGCGGCTCATGCGCAGCGCGAGCAGAAATGCGCCCGCCAGTCCCAAAAGTCCAATTGCCGTGCTAAGGGCGATGAAGCGATTCTTTTGCCGTTGCGTAGAGGCGGTGGACATCTCGACGAAAACGCGGCCGAGTTTCTTTTTTTCGCCTTTGATGCGAGCTGTGCGGTCGAACAGGCCGAAGTCGTCCAGCTCGATTTGGCTCTGATAAATGGGTGCGCCGAAAATCAGGCCATCCCTGTCGCCGGCGATGATGTGGCCGCTGTCGGCGGCATCCGTGCTGCCGGCGGTGAGTTGGCTCGGTTTGCCGCTTACCGCGAGGATCTTGTTGCGGGCATCGGCGATGATCACTGCCTTGACATCTTCTTCCTTCATTACCGACTGGGCCAGCGTCTGAAGAATCTCGCGGTTGCCGGAAAATGCGCCATATTCGCTGGCGGGTGCGAGTTGGCGTGCAATCACCATGCCGCGCGCCTTCAGCGCATCATCGATGCCGCTGACGCCGCTGATCATGATCACTGAGGCCAGCAGGATGGTAATAACCAGGACCGGGAACATTGCCAGGAACAGGATGCGGTGTTTCAGTTTCCATTTTTTCATGGCGCGCCTTCCGCGATCTGTTTCAATTTGCCGTGCAGGGTGGCCTCGTCGTCAAGGGTAAGGCCAAGCGAGCGGGCGACCTGCGGGTTGATGCCGACCGAGAAGTAACGCGGCGCTTGGGGTGGAGGCAACGGCCGGTCGGCCGCGAGGTGCTGGATTAGTTCAGCCGCCTGCTGGCCGATTTGCTCGGGCACGCTGTACACGGCAGCGAGTGAGCCGGCCTTGACATAGGAAGCCGAAAAACCGAACAGCGGCACTTGATGGTGATAGCTGGTCAGGAGAATGCTCTGGATGGTGCTGCGGTTGTAAATGACCGGATCGGGTACCGCCAGCAGCGCATCACTTCCGCCAAGCAGGCGGTTCAGCGCCGGCAGCAAATCGGTCTCGTCGTCCGCCTTCTCGATCATCGCAGTAAAGCCGGCGGCCTTGGCCGCGGCCCGCAGAGCTGGAGCAGACTCGGCGGAATTGGGGCCGAGCAGGATGCCGATGCGCGTCCGGTTCGGCAAGGCGTAACGCACCAGGGCAAACTGGCGTGCCCACGGCTGGTCGAGATAGATCGCGGAGAAACGGCGGTGGTCGCCGAGCCGGGCGCTTTGCCGCGAAATTTTTTCGAAAGCCGCGCGCGGCACCAGCACGCTGATGATGGGCAGGGGCAGGTTTCTTTGCGCCAACTCCTGCATGGCGCCGGTGCCTATCGCAACCAGAACCTGCCCGGCATCGGGACGGACAGGTTCGCCTTCCTTCAGCGACTGCAGCGACATTTCCCTGATGGTCGGCCTTGCGGAGCCACTGCCCTGGGAAAGTGCGCTGCGCAGTTTGTCCGCCACTTGGGCGTAGGGGCCATCCTCCTCGCTCAGTACCATGGTGACTCCATCCAGCGCCCATGCCGCATGCGGAAGACAGGGCAGGGCAAGGGCGAGGAATAGGATGGCGAGGGCGCGCCAGTGCGTCATTGGAGGTTCACAGATCCAGTTTCAGATTGAGCCACGCAGTGCGTCCAGGGAGCTCGTTGTCGTGGCGATACTCGAAGTAACGGGCATTTGCGAGATTCTGCACCATCAGCGCGAGTTCGCCGTTCCCCGCGCCCAAGCGGAAGCGATAGGCCAAGCGGCCATCCCAGCGGCGCGAGCTGTCGACAAAGTAATATTTATCGTTGGGTCCGCTGTCTGCCCCTATCATGTGCGTTTCGCCGACCTGATACCCCATCAGGCTGGCGCTCCAGCCATGATCGAAGCGGTGGGTCAGCATCAGGCTCTGGCTGTTGGTGGGCGCCGAGTTGGTGTAGGGCACCTCGTCCTCGTCGGGACTGGAGATGCGGGTGTGGGCGAGGCCGTAAATCAGCCTGGTGCGCTCGCTCAATCGCCACTGGATCTGGGCTTCGAATCCTTTTGCTACGGCGCTCCCGGTATTTTGGCTGGCGTAGGATCTTGCCCCATAACAGGCGATTCCCGGTTGCGTCAGGCCGGCCGGGACGAAGGGTGGAATGACATAGCCTGCTACGGTCGGCAAGGTTCCAGCGGGATTGCAGGGGTTGTAATTGAATGACGAGATCAGGTCGGTAAGCTCGTCATGGAACAGCCTGAAATCAAGATCGAGCGCAGGGGATTTTCCGAGGTAGCCGATTTCCGTGGCTGTAATGCGTTCGGGTTTCAGGCCGCCGGTCGCGTAGCGGTAAATCAGGTCTGCCTGTGAAGGTAGCGGGGCCGGTGCGCCGGTCGGGGCGCGATAACGGTTGTCCGCCTTTTCCTCGAACAGGGAGGGAGTGCGGGCGGCCTTTGAATAACTGGCACGCAGCGTATGGCCGGGCAAGAAATGCCAGTTTGCCGCCGCACGGGGCGTGACGTCGGTGCCGGTGAAATCGTTGTTTTCCACCATCGCGCCGAGATTAAAGAGCAGTTCCGGTTTCGCGCGCCATTCCAGATTGCCGAACAGGCGGGAAAGATGGAAATCGAAGGCGTCCTGGCGGTTCAGGTAAAGCGGCCAGTAGGTGCTGTCCCGCCGCACGCTGCCACCCCAAACCAGACGCGTCCTGTCGCTCGGGGAAAACGCATGCTGCACTTCCAGGTCGTAGCGCTGGGCCACCACGTCGGCATTGAACTGCAGGCCCTGGTACTGGGGCGCAACGGGGTAGAGGGTGTCGGCGGCGCTTTCATAGCCATGGTAGAACTGCACGGAAAACTCGCCGCCGTCATCCAGATGACGGCGCCAGCGCAACAGTTCAAATTGGTTGTCCACGCTCTTCCAGCGGGGATGGAAACTGTCGGTATTCCAGCCCTCTTCACGATCGCCCCCGTTGTACCCGAACTGGAACTCCAGCGCGTTGGTCGCATTCAACCAGGCATCCGCGCGGAAAGTCAGCATGCGGATTTTCTTGTCGTCATGCTTGTTGGAGGTCCATGTGTTCGTTGGGTCGATCGGATTTGCAATGCCTGGATCTTCGCCCTGATCGTTGCGCGTACTGGCCGTCAGCCGGTAGGTAAGGCCTTCGTTTTTGCCGCCGTGGCGCATCATCACCTCGTTGCGGCTTCGTCCCGCGGAGATCGATAATGAAGTTCCCTGCTGCTCCGCAGAATGGAGGGTGATGATGTTGATGATGCCGAGAAAGGAGTTTGCGCCGTAGCTGGCGGAATCCGGCCCTCGCACGACCTCGATGCGTTCGATGTCGTCCAGCGCGACCGGGATGTCGCTCCACAGCACCCCGCCGAACAGGGGCGAATACACCGAACGCCCGTCCACCAGCACCTGCATGCGGTTCGCATACGCATCGCCCATACCGTGGTAGCTCACCATGGAATTGGTCGTATAGTAGTTGCTGACATGGTAGGCCACATACATCCCTGGTACCAGCCGGAATACCTCGGCCAAATCCCAGGCGCCTGATTCCCTGATCATCTGGCGGTCGATCACGGTGACAGCGGCAGGCGCCTCATCCACAGGCTGGGAGAGCCGCGATGCGGAGAGCACGATCGGCACTTTATCCAGAAAGATATCCTCCGGGTAAGCGCCGCTTTCCGCACCCGATGCCAGGCCGGCATACAGCAGCAGGGTACTTCCAAGCAAGCCATGCCCCGGTTTCAAGCAAATAAAACTAAAGGTATTGTGCATGACATCCCATGAATTCAACTGTCAGTTTTTCAACAATAGTACACTTTAATTTAGCCGGTATGGCCTATTAAGCTGCCAGGATTACACGTTTTCTGGAAATTGGATGTTAGAATTGCGCAGCCCAGTGATGCGGGCGTTTAGGCTATAATTTCAGCCTCTTTTCCGGTGCTTTTATGAAACTCTGCATTCTTTCCGATAGTCACGACAATCGTGAACTGCTGGCCGCCGCCGTGCGGGACGCCAAGGCGCGTGGCGCCGTTGCCGCTCTGCATTGCGGTGATGTCGTCGCGGCCAATACCCTGAGTGTGTTCAAAAAACTGGAAATGCCGGCGCACGTTATTTACGGCAACAATACAGGCGACCTTTATACACTGTCACGCATGGCGCATGAGTCGGGCAACCTGATCCACTTTTACGGCCAGGATGCGGGCATCACTCTGCATGGACGCAGCATTTTTCTTGTGCACTACCCGCATTATGCCCGTGCGCTGGCTTGCACCGGCGAGTGGGATATGGTCTGCTGTGGCCACGATCACCGCGCCGCCGTATCCACCGTGGACAATATCCGCGGCGGGCAGACCTGGCTGGTGAACCCGGGCACAGTGGGTGGAGTGGGGAAACCGCCAACCTACATCCTGGGCGATCTGGAAGAAATGACGTTTGAAATTCTTCCTGTTCCTGGCTAGCATTTATTTAATCTATTCATACATAAGAAAATTCGATTATATTATGATGGCTGGCGCTGTGGATAGGGTGCGCATTTGGGAGTAAGATTGCGCCAGTCAAAACCAATAAGTAAATGCCTAAACCGGCAGAGGCGCAAACCGGCGCTGAAGCCAATGCATCCGTGATGGAGGTAACCTGATGACGGACATTATTGCAACTAATCAGACCATTCTGGTCGTCGGCGGCGGCATCAGCGGTATG
Organism: Pseudomonadota bacterium; assembly: GCA_021792335.1. Taxonomy (GTDB): domain Bacteria; phylum Pseudomonadota; class Gammaproteobacteria; order Burkholderiales; family Sulfuricellaceae; genus Sulfuricella. Next base: position 8,701 of record JAJYUW010000066.1, read on the forward strand.
ACGGCCGCTTTGGAAGCGGCCGAATGCGGCAAGGATGTTGTGCTGGTGGAAAAGAATCCCGCCCTTGGCGGACGTGTTTCCCAGCTCTATCGCTATTTCCCCAAGCTATGCCACCCGGTCTGCGGCCTGGAAATCAACCTGCGCCGCCTCAAGCAGAATCCCCGCATTCGCGTGCTGACCATGGCGGAAGTGACGGAGATTACCGGCAGCGAAGGCAGTTACAGCGCCACCGTCAAAATTTCTCCGCGCTATGTCAATGAAAACTGCACCGCCTGTGGCGATTGCTCCAGCGCAGTGGACACCGAGGTTGCGGACGAATTCAACTACAGGCTCGGCAAGGTCAAGGCGGCATATTTGCCGCACAAGATGGCCTACCCGCAACGCTATGTGATTGATCCGTCCATCATCGGCACTGCCGACGCCGAGAAAGCCAAGGCTGCCTGCAAATATGGCGCAATCGACCTTGGCATGCAGGAAGAAGTGGTTAAATTCCAGGCCGGCGCGATAATCTGGGCAACCGGCTGGAAACCCTACGATGCGGCCAAGATCCAGCCCTACGGCTATGACCGCTACTCCAATGTCATCACCAGCGTCGAATTCGAGCGCCTGGCAGACATCCACGGCCCGACCAAAGGCAAGATCCTGCGCCCGTCCGACGGCAAGGAAGCGAAGAACATCGCCTTCATTCAGTGTGCCGGCTCGCGCGACGAGAACCACCTGCGCCACTGCTCCCGCATCTGCTGCATGGCCTCGCTGAAGCAGACCAACTACGTGCGCGAAGCATACGGTGACGAAGGCAAGTCCACCATTTACTACATCGACATCCGCGCGATCGACCGCTTCGAGGACTTTTACCAGAAAGTGCAAAAAGACCCGACCGTGACCTTTATCAAGTCCAAGGTGGCCAAGGCTGTCCAGGACGAGAAGACCGGCGATGTCATTCTGCACGGCGTGAACACCGAAGGTTATCACCGCTACGCCACCCCCCACGATCTCGTGGTGCTGGCTGTGGGCATGGAGCCGTCCGTCAAGGGCGCCAGCATCCCGGCGGAAATCGTTGCCGATTCGAGCGGTTTCATTGAGGCCGATCCGTCCAACCACGCTTTCTTCGGCGCAGGCTGCGCATCCAATCCGCTGGATGTGAACCGTGCGGTGCAGAGCGCCACTGCAAGCGCCTTGCGTGCGATCCAGGTGGTTAACCGTGTTGCCAGAGTGGAGGGTTGATTAAATGGCAGATCAGAAAGTAGCAGCCTATATTTGCCAGGGTTGCGGTTTGGGCGACCGCCTGGATACCGCGGCACTGGCTGGTGTGGCGAAGAAGGAAGGCAAGGCGGCGCTGGTCAGGGAGCATGAGTTCCTGTGCAATGCTGATGGCGTCAAGATGATCCGTGACGACATCGCCAACGAAGGCGTTACCCATGTCATGATCGGCGCCTGCTCGCGCCGTGCCAAGACCGAGGCATTCGGTTTTACCGATGTTGCAGTGTCCCGCGCCAACCTGCGCGAAGGGGTGATCTGGGCTCAACCCGATAGCGACGAGTCGCGCGAGACCACGCAGGAAATGGCGGAAGACTATATCCGCATGGGTTGTGCCGAAGCCAAGAAAATGATGCTGCCCATGGGCAATCCGGCAGCAGCCACCGAGCGCCGCCTGCTGGTAGTGGGTGGCGGTGTGTCCGGCATGACCGCTGCGCTGGAAGCTTCCAGGGCCGGTTATCAGGTCGTGCTGGTGGAAAAATCCGGCCAGCTCGGCGGCTGGGCAGGGAGGCTGCATAAGCGCACGCCGGCCAAGTCACCCTTCCAGAATCCGCAGGACACCCCGGTGGCGGAAATGGCCGCGGCGATTGAGGCTGACGCCAATATCAAGGTTTACCTGAATGCCATTACCAGCAAGATTCAGGGCGCCCCCGGCCGTTTCGAGGCCGAGATCAGCGTCGAGTCGGGTGCGACAGTGACAGAGAAAGCAGGCGCCATCGTCCAGGCAACCGGATTCTCGCTTTACGACGCCAATAATTTGCCCGAACTGGGATATGGCAAGTCTGCCAACGTGGTCGATCAGGCCGGGCTGGAAGCGCTAGCCATGGCGGCCAAAGGAAGCACGATCAAGCGTCCTTCCGACGGCGGTGAAGTCAAGAAAGTGGTGTTCGTGCAGTGCGCCGGGCAGCGTGACGACTCCGGCAAGCATCTGGCCTACTGTTCCGGTTCCTGCTGCTCGACTTCGGTCAAGCAGGCGATGTACTTCAAGGATGCCAACCCCGACATCGACACGGTGGTGATCTACACCGACCTGCGCATGCCCGGAAACGGCGAGGACTTCTACCGCAGCGGCCAGGACAAGGGAGTGATCTTTACCAAGGGCAAGGTGTCCAGCGTTGAAGCTGCCGGCAACCAGTGCAAGGTGAATTTCCACGATCTGATCCTCAACGACCAGACCGCGATTGCCAACGCCGATCTGGTGGTGCTGGCCACCGGCCAGGTGCCTAATTCCGGTGTCGATATCGACTCCAAGCTGAAGGCCGAAATTGCCGCTGCAGCCGGCGACAATTCACTGCTGGAGGCCTACAACGCCTCCCAGGCCGAGGGCTCGGTCAAGCCGATTTCCATGCTCAACCTGAACTACCGCCAAGGGCCGGACGTTCCCCAGTTGAAGTATGGCTTCACCGATTCGCACTTTATCTGCTTCCCCTACGAAACCCGCCGTACCGGCATTTATTCCGCCGGACCGGTGCGCCGTCCGATGGATATGGCGCAGGCGATGGAAGACTCCACCGGCGCCACGATGAAGGCGATCCAGGCGATCGAGAATGCCGGCCTGGGCCGTGCCGCGCATCCGCGCTCCGGTGATTTGAGCTACCCGATTTTCCGCAAGGAAGGCTGCACCCAGTGCAAGCGCTGTACGGTTGAATGTCCGTTCGGCGCCATCGACGAGGACGAGCAGCGCTTCCCTGTGTTCAACGAGTCGCGCTGCCGCCGCTGCGGAACCTGCATGGGCGCCTGCCCGGTGCGCGTGATCTCCTTCGAGAACTACTCGGTCGATACCGTCGGTTCGCAGTTGAAGGCCGTAGACGTTCCGGACGAGTTTTCCGAGAAGCCGCGCGTCCTGATCCTGGCCTGCGAAAACGATGCCTACCCGGCGCTCGACATGGCGGCGATGAACCGCAACGTCTACAGCGCTTTTGTGCGCGTGATACCAGTGCGTTGCCTGGGTTCTGTCAACACCATCTGGATTAACGATGCGCTCAGCAACGGCTACGATGGTGTGATGATGCTGGGTTGCAAGCATGGTGACGACTACCAGTGCCACTTCGTCAAGGGTTCGGAGCTTGCCGGCATACGCATGAGCAAGATCGGCGATACGCTGAAGCAAATGGGACTGGAAGAAGAACGGGTGGCTACCTTCGAGGTCGCAATTACAGACATCGAGCGCGTGCCGCAACTGATCAACGATTACATGGCGAAGATTCAGGAAATCGGCATGAGTCCGATGAAGGGCTTCTAGGAGACGGCAAATGAGCGAAAATTACAGTAATAATTTCCTCAGGGAAGTCGAGGAAAGGGTCGAAGAGGGCCAATGGGTCAAGATGTGCATGCAATGTGGCGTGTGCGCCGGCTCGTGCCCGTTCGGGCCGCACTGGGCGCATCCGCCACAGGAAATCTTCATGATGATACGCGCCGGCAAGCGCGAGGAGGTGCTGACCTCGGATTCGATGTGGATGTGCACCTCCTGCTACAACTGCGTCGTACGCTGCCCGCGCAAGCTGCCGATAACACATATCATGCACGGCCTGGCAAACTACGCGCACCGCCTGGGCATCGCACCGAAAGGGCAGCCGACCGAGCATTTCGCCACCCTGTTCTGGAACAACCTGGCAGAAACAGGCCGCGTCAATGAGCTCAAACTATCCCTGGGGATCTATTTCCGGGATGGCTTCAGCCAGGGCATCAAGAACGCCATGGCGATGCAGAGCGTCGGCTTGGGCATGTTGAAGGCGAAGCGCCTCAACCCGTTCGAATTGTTCGCACCGCACGGCGTCAAGGATAAAAGCGGTTTCCATGCGATGCTGAAGAAGGCGCGTGAAATCGAAGACCGCCGCAAGCCTATTGCCTAAGGAGTTAAAGATGGCTAAAAAAACCTATTCGTTTTACCC
>JAJYUW010000067.1 GCA_021792335.1 Pseudomonadota bacterium
CGATATTACCCATATCGAACGGGTCGAGACCATGCGCCGGGATTTTGTCGCCAACGTCTCCCACGAACTGAGCACGCCGCTCACCGTGGTCGGCGGCTTTCTCGAGACCCTGGTGGACATGGAACATCTGGACGATGCCCAGACCCGGCATTACCTGAGTCTGATGCTGGACCAGACCACGCGCATGCAGCACCTGGTCAAGGATCTGCTGACCCTGTCGAAGCTGGAGAGCATGCTTACCGCCCATCGTGAGGAAAAAATCGACATGCCGCGCCTGCTGCGGCAATTATTCGTGGAGGCGCAATCCCTCAGCGGCGGGCGTCACCGGGTGCGGCTCGACCTGGCTTCGGAGCACTGGCTGCTGGGCAACGAGGAGGAACTGCGCAGCGCCTTTGGCAACCTGGTCAGCAATGCTGTCCGCTATACGCCCGAGGGCGGGGGGATTGTATTGAAGTGGGAGGAATGGGAGGGCGAGGGGGTGTTCAGCGTGCAGGATAGCGGCATCGGCATCGAGCCTCAGCATATTCCGCGCCTGACCGAGCGCTTTTACCGGGTCGACCGCAGCCGCTCGCGCGAAACCGGCGGCACCGGCCTCGGCCTCGCCATCGCCAAGCACGCCCTGACACGCCACCAGGCCAGGCTCGAAATAGAAAGCGTGCCCGGCAAAGGCAGCGCCTTCAGCGCCTGCTTCCCGGTGCGACGGCTGATTGCGGGGCAAGCGGACAATTAAGCTGAAAACGGCAATTCACCGCAGAGGACGCGGAGGACGCCGAGTAAAATCAACCTAGAAAAAGCATTTCAAACCGCCAAGACGCCAAGAGCGCCAAGTGGAGATGAGATTTTCAGGGATAGGCGGCATCACCCGTCCGGTGATATGGAAACTTACCGAAAGCCATTGTTATTGCTTGGCGTTCTTGGCGTCTTGGCGGTTCAAGTGCGGTTTTTAGGATCAATGGGGTGACAAATTATGGCAAGTCACCTGCTGGGTGAGCACGTTGTTTTTACTAAGTATTTGAATTCCTCCGCGTCCTCCGCGGTTCAATAGCTTTTTCTAGGATCAAACCCGAACAAACCCCACCCGTTCGAAGTCGCTTCCTTTTTCAATCAGGGTATGCAGCCTGACGGTCAGCAGTTCGCCGCTATGGATTTCCACCTGTTTGCCAGGGGCGAACCAGCCTGGCGGCAGAATCAGGCTGGCGGCTTCATGCAGGACCGGCATGTCCGGCAACAGGAAGGCCGGCACGAACTTGTTTGCGGCATCTGCCATGAGCGACAGCGGGCGTGCGGCGACAGGGAGCGGCACGCAGGGCAGTATGCGTATGCCGGCATGGAGTCCGTCGTTGGGGGGGAAACTCAGCCATTTGATTACGCCCAGGGCGTAGGTGTTGCTGTCGTTCGGACGCACGGCGACGAGCTGCTTCAGGGTGACGCGCATGCCTTCTTCGTCCGGCCGCACCAGGCGGAGGCCAAGCGCGCTTTCATCCTGAATCTGCCAGGTTTCATACGTAAATCCCAGCTGCGACAGGCGCGATTTCTCGGTCTGTTCGCTGATGCGGCCGAAGAATTGCAGGTCTTCTATTTCGCGCTTGCTGAGCTTTTCCTTCTCTCCCGGCTGTTTGAAGGGTTGCTCCCCGTCCAGGAAGAAGTGGATCGCAGCCATGCCGAGCGCAATCCGTACCTTGTCTACGCCAGGGCGGCGGCCGAAATTCCTTTTTTTCCACGCCGCTTCGAACCATTGATGGTAAAGGATCGTCAGCAGTTCTTCGCATTCCGGCTGCACACAGTCCTCGCCCAGCCCCAGCGCTGCCGGCGCGTCACCTTTCCGCAGCTGCTTGATGCGCTTTCTGAATGTGATGGCAATCCGTTCCGTATCCAGATAGCGTGGTTTGACCATGGCTTTCCCCTGGGGGGCTGGAATGGGGCCTGCTGCGCCCCCAAGATCCACGCCTAGCACGGAAAGGGACGCATCTTCCGGCGGCGTGGCGCTTAAGGTCACGCGTACCGCCCATTTGTCCAGCCACCGCTCAAGCTGGGAGAGCTGTTTTGACGACAGCCGGTATGGGTCGGCCAAATCGGTAAGGAGGATTTGAGCGTAAGCCGCGGAGCAGGTCGTGCTTTGGCCTTCCTTGTTGAGGCTATCCTTGACCGGGCGGGAAGCGTAATCCTGTTGTTCGGCGAGCGCATACAGCTCATGTTCCTGCCGCCATAATTCTTTCCCGATTTCACGGTAGGTCCGGTAGTGTTCCAGCATCTGCAGGCCGGTGTAATGCAGGCAACGGTGGGTGCATAGGGCGATGTGCCCGGCCACGTTCCGGTCGCCTTCCAGGGCGCTTTGCAAGGAAAGCCGGTAGGAAGCGCCTATTGCAGCCCAGAGCCTGATTATGTTGTTCCAGATGTCGAGCTGGGGAACTTCGAGGGGCAGGGGTTTGCCGAGATATTTCCTGGCTTGCGCCTGTTGCACGAAGGCGACCGGTTCGCGCAGCAGTTCATTGATTTTGAGGCGCTCCAGTGGAGCGATGGCGTTGCGGCTAAACTGTTCCAGCTGGGTGATGAAAGCGGCGTGTACCAGACCGATATTGGTCAGCGGCAGCGCTTTCAGCCACTGCTTGCATGCATTCGCGTCGACAAAATGAGGTGAGGGCGCCGCATCGGATTCGGACATATGGGGCGAGGGCATAAGAACTTCCTTTGCTATCAGGCGGTGTGTGACCGCAAGGCTACATGAAGGACAGTGCGCAGGCTTGCCGCCAAATCCTCGGGTTTTTCCGCTTGCACATCGTGTTGCGCCTGTCCCCAGATCGGGTTGGGGAAATGCCGGTCATGGCGGTAGCGCGGAATGACGTGCCAGTGAACATGAGGAACAAGGTTCCCCAGGCTTGCCAGGTTGATCTTGTCAGGGTGCAGGACCAGCCGTACCGCATTTTCAACCGCGAATACCACGTCCATCAGGTGCCGGCGTTCGGATGCGGACAGATCGGTCATTTCCCGAATGTGGGCCGCCCAGATGACGCGGCATAAGCCGGGATAGTCTGGGTCGTCGACCAGTACCACCCGGCACAAGTCATCCTGCCACAGCAGCTCGCCGGCAACGCTTGCGCACAGTTCGCAGGGCTGCGCCTTTTCTTCCCGCATTTTACAGCAACACCCGTTCAATCCCGCCGTTGTTCGACTTGGCGATGTAATCCGCCATCCAGTTTTCACCCAGAAGGTGGCGTGCCATCTCCACGACGATATAATCCACTTCTATGCCGACGTCATCATTATACCGGTGCAGCCCCTGTAAACAAGAGGGGCAGGATGTCAGTAATTTAATCGTGCCGGTTTCGCCGGGGGTCTCGTCCTGTTTGATCGCCGCGACATCTTTCAGGATTTCCTCCTGCTTGCGGAAGCGTACCTGGGTCGAGATGTCCGGCCTGGTGACGGCCAGTGTGCCGGATTCGCCGCAGCAGCGGTCCGACAGCCTGACTCCGCCGCCGAGAAGCTCGTTCGCCACCTTCATCGGATTGTGGGTTTTCATCGGCGTGTGGCAGGGGTCGTGGTACATGTAGCGTGTGCCTGCCACACGCTCCAGTTTCAGGCCCTTTTCCATCATGTACTCGTGGATGTCGAGCAGGCGGCAGCCGGGGAAGATCTTGTCGAACTCATATTGCAACAGCTGATCCATGCAGGTGCCGCAGGACACGATCACGGTCTTGATGTCGAGATAGTTCAGCGTGTTGGCCACGCGGTGGAACAGCACCCGGTTGTCGGTGATGATTTTCTGCCCCTTGTCCTGATCGCCCGCTGAGGTTTGCGGGTAGCCGCAGCACAGATAACCCGGGGGGAGCACGGTCTGTGCGCCGAGATGGAACAGCATGGCCTGGGTGGCGAGCCCCACCTGGCCGAACAGCCGCTCCGAGCCGCAGCCGGGGAAATAGAACACTGCGTCTGTATCCTCATTGACCTTGGCCGGGTCGCGGATGACCGGGACGATTGTCGCATCCTCCAGGTCCAGCAGCGCGCGCGATGTTCTGCTCGGCAATCCCGCCGGCATGGGCTTGTTCACGAAATGGATCACCTGAGCCTTGAGCGGCGCGCGGCCCACGGTGGCGGGAGGATGTCTGGTGGTGAGCCGGGCAAGGCCGAAGGATTTGGCGAGCCTGTAACCCAGCCGCTGGGCTTTGTAGCCCCACTCGATCATGAGCTTGCGCACCAGCTTGATGGTGGTTGGGTCGGTGGCGTTGAGGAACAGCATCGCGGCGAAGCTGCCGGGATTGAATTTCTTCTTGCCCTGTTCGCGCAGGAAGTTGCGCATGGCGATGGAGACGTCGCCGAAATCGATGTCCACCGGACAGGGCTTGAGGCATTTGTGGCACACCGTGCAGTGATCCGCAACGTCGTTGAACTCGTCGAAATGCTTGAGCGAAATGCCGCGCCGGGTCTGTTCTTCGTACAGGAAAGCCTCAATCAGCAGGCTGGTGGCGAGGATCTTGTTGCGCGGGCTGTAGAGGAGATTGGCTCGCGGCACGTGGGTGCTGCATACCGGCTTGCATTTGCCGCAGCGCAGGCAGTCCTTGACCGAGTCGGCGATCCGGCCGATCTCGCTCTGCTCCATGATCAGGCTTTCCACCTCGAGCAGGCTGAAGCTGGGCGTGTAGGCATTGCGCAAATCCGCTCCCGGCATCAGTTTGCCGCGGTTGAAATGGCCGTGCGGATCGACCTTGTCCTTGTAGGCGGCGAAAGTCGCGATTGCCGCGGGCTCGAGAAATTCCAGCTTGGTAATGCCGATGCCGTGCTCGCCCGAGATGACGCCGCCCAGCTCGGTCGCCATGCGCATGATGCGCGCTACCGCCTGGTTGGCGGCCTGAAGCATTTCGTAGTCGTCGGAATTGACCGGGATGTTGGTGTGCACGTTGCCGTCGCCGGCGTGCATGTGCAGCGCCACGAATACCCGGCTTTTCAGAACCTGCTTGTGGATTGCATCGCAACGTTCCAGGATCGGCGGATATTCGCGCCCGGTGAAGATGCGCTGCAGTTCGGCGCGCACTTCTTTCTTCCACGAAATGCGGATACTGTGGTCGCGCAGCGCGTGGAACACGGTTCCCAGTTCCGGGCCGGGGGCCTCTGGCTCGAAGCCGGAGCCGGCAAAAGGCGCATCCAGGTTTTCCAGCAGCCATTGCCAGCGCTTGCGGGTGTCGCTGAGCAAGGCAAGTGCTGCCTCGCGGCGCTCGCCGAGCAGTTCGTTGTCCGGCAAGGTCTCGTCGTCGCGGTGCAGCGGCAGGTCGCCGCGCATGAATTGCTCCAGTTCGTCCAGCAACTTCAATTTGTTGCGCGTGGAGAGCTCGATGTTGATGCGCTCCACGCCGTCGGTGTAATCCGCCAGGCGCGGCAGAGGGATGACCACGTCCTCGTTGATCTTGAAGGCATTGGTGTGGGCGGCGATGGCGGCGGTGCGGGCGCGGTCGAGCCAGAATTTCTTGCGCGCGTCGGCGCTTGCCGCAATGAAACCTTCGCCGCCGCGCGCATTGGCCAGGCGCACGATGTGCGAAGCGGCTTCACCTGCCGCGGCTTCGTCGTCGCTGGCAATGTCGGCCAGCAGCACCATTTTCGGCCGCTCGGCGCGCTTTGCCTTGGTGGCGTAGCCGACCGCCTTGACATAGCGCTCGTCGAGATGCTCCAGCCCGGCCAGCAAAGTCCGGGGATGCGCATCGATATAGTCTTTGATCTCGACGATGGCCGGCACCGCATTGTGCATCTGGCCGAAAAATTCCAGGCATACGGTGCGCGTGCAGGCGGGCATCTTGTGCAGGATAAAGCGCGCCGAGGTGATGATGCCGTCGCAGCCCTCCTTTTGCACGCCGGGCAGGCCGGAAAGAAACTTGTCGGTGACGTCCTTGCCCAGGCCGGTCTTGCGAAAATGGCTGCCGGGAATTTCGAGAACTTCCTCGGATTTGGGTGTCTTGCCGTTGGCGGCAAAGCGGCTGATTTTGAAGCGCGCCGTTTCGATATCGTGAATTTTCCCCAGGTTGTGGTCGAGGCGCAAAATTTCCAGCCAGTCGCCGTCGGGGTTCACCATGCGCCACGAAGCGAGGTTGTCGAGGGCCGTGCCCCACAGCACCGCTTTCTTGCCGCCTGCGTTCATCGCCACGTTGCCGCCGATGCAGCAGGCGTCGGCCGAGGTGGGATCCACCGCGAAGACGTAGCCGGCCGCGTCCGCCGTCTCCATCACGCGGCGCGTGACGACGCCGGCGCCGCAGCGGATGGTCGGGACGGCTTCCGCCACGCCTGGCAGGCTGGCCATTTCAACGCCATTGTGGCGATCCAGCTTTTCGGTGTTGATCACCGCCGACATCTTGTCGAGCGGTACCGCGCCGCCGGTGTAGCCGGTTCCGCCGCCGCGCGGGATCAGGGTCAGTCCGAGTTCGATGCAGGTGCGCACCAGGGGGGCAATCTCCTCCTCGGTGTCGGGATTGAGCACCACGAAGGGATACTCGACACGCCAGTCGGTCGCATCGGTGACGTGCGATACCCGCGCCAGGCCGTCGAACTGGATGTTGTCGCGACGGGTATGGGGGAGCAGCTTCCTCAGTACCTTGCGGCGCAAGCTCGCGGTATGCTCGAAATCCGCCTCGAACTGGTCCACGGCGCTGGTGCAGCGATCGAGCAGCAGCTTGACCGTTTCGTTGGCCTGGCGGCGTGCCTCGATTGCCCGCAGGCGGTGGCGCAGCGCCTCCACCAGCGCCTTGCGGCGCTTGATGTTGGCGAGCAGGTCGTCCTGCAGGTAGGGATTGCGCGACACCACCCAGATATCGCCCAGCACTTCGAACAGCATGCGCGCCGAGCGGCCGGTCTTGCGCTCGGCGCGCAGTGTGTTGAGGACACCCCAGGCTTCTTCGCCGAGCAAACGGATGATGATTTCGCGGTCGGAAAAGGAGGTGTAGTTGTAAGGGATTTCCCTTAGGCGCGCTGTCGTCATGGTCTATCAATACTGCCGGAAAAAGGAAATTCTAGCGCAATTCCGCGCGCTAGTCTTAGAGTCCGACTATTGGATCGCCGCCAAGTTCTTGCTACAAGGCCATCCAGGCGATGGCAAGGTAGCGCACCAGCTTGCCGGCAGCCATGAACGCCATGACATAAGCCGCATTCAGTCGCAGCCAGCCGGCTGCCACGCACAGCGCGTCGCCGATCAGCGGCGCCCAGGCCAGCAGCAGCGCCGGGCTGCCATGGCGGCGGACCCAGTCGAGTCCGCGCGTCTGCTTCTGCTGCGGCAGGATGCGCCCGAGCAGATAGGAGCTCATGCCGCCCAGGGTATTGCCGAGCGTGGCCAGTGCCAGCGCCGGCCACAGCAGGCCGGGATCGAGCTTGAGCACGGCGAACAGCGCCGCCTCGGAACCGCCCGGCAGCAGGGTGGCGGCGAGGAAGCTGCTGAGAAACAGCCCGCCTAAACTAGCGGCTTCCAGCAAAACAGCAAGCCGCCAAAGGTGACAAATCAGGCAAAAATCCAGACAATAAGGCGCTCATCACTCTCGGAAACAGGATCAACATGAATAGGACCGGTAAACGGCTCGTCGCTGCCGTCGTGGCGCTGGTGGTGGCCGGCGCCCTCGTCTTGCTGTTCTCGCAAAAGCCCGCCGCGCCGCAGGCAGCGTTTACGACGCTGAAAGGCGAACAGATCGTGCTCGACAGCCTGCGCGGCAAAGTGGTGCTGGTGAATTTCTGGGCGACCAGCTGTCCCGGCTGCATAAAGGAAATGCCCGAGTTGGTGAATGTCCACCAAAAATACCACAGCCGCGGGCTGGAAACCATTGCCGTGGCGATGAGCTACGATCCGCCCGAATACGTCCAACTGTTCACGGAGAAAAACGGCCTTCCTTTCACTGTTGCGCTCGATGCGGGTGGCGCGGCCGCCCAGTCATTCGGCGATGTTCGTCTGACGCCCACCACCTTCGTGATCGACAGGCAGGGAAAGATCATCCAGCGGTATGTCGGCGAGCCTGATTTCGGTCAGCTGCATGCCCTGATCGAAGGCGCACTGCAATAATCCTTAAAACCTCTTTTATCCACAGATAAACACGGATTAACACAGATAAAACAATGTGTTGTTGATGATTTTCAGCTCACCCAAAAGGTGATTGGGATTAGAATGGTAACTCATTGATAATCTGTGTATATCTGTGTTAATCCGTGGCTGAACCGCCTTTTCTAGATAATAAATGCGTATCCGAAATCCGGTTTCAGGACTGAAATACCTCCAGATCTTCGGATAAAAAAAGGGGCGCCCAAGGCGCCCCAATTCACTGCTGGGAGAGTTGTTGTTATTCGACGTGCTCGCCGTGCAGGGCAACGTCCAGACCTTCGCGCTCTTCCTCTTCGGAAACACGCAGGCCGATGGCGAGGTCGATTACCTTGAGGATCACGTAGGTCATCACTAGGCCGTAGACTACCGTCACGCCGACGCCAAGCAATTGGGTGACAACCTGGCCGCCGTTGCCTTCCAGCATGCCGGCGGTGCCGCCGATGTCCTTTACCGCGAACACGCCGGTAAGCATCGCGCCGACAATGCCGCCGATACCATGCACGCCGAAGGCGTCGAGCGAGTCGTCATAGCCGAGCATTTTCTTAAGGCTGGTGGCGCCCCAGAAGCACACCACGCCGGCGGCCAGGCCGATGATCAGTGCGCCCATCGGGCCGACGAAACCGGAGGCCGGGGTGATGGCGACCAGGCCGGCGACTGCGCCGGAGGCGATGCCCAGCACGCTGGGCTTGCCCTTGCCCATCCACTCTGCGAACATCCAGGACAGCGCGGCGGCGGCAGTGGCGATCTGGGTCACCGCCATCGCCATGCCGGCACGCCCATCGGCGGCCACGGCGGAGCCGGCGTTGAAACCGAACCAGCCCACCCACAGCATGGCGGCACCGACGATGGTCAGCACCAGGTTGTGCGGCGCCATCGGCTCGCGGCCGTAGCCGAGGCGCTTGCCCAGCACGATTGCCGCCACCAGACCGGCGATACCGGCGTTGATGTGCACCACCGTGCCGCCGGCATAGTCGAGCACGCCCTTGTCGAGCAGCCAGCCGCCCGGACCCCATACCCAGTGGGCAACCGGCGCATAGACCGCCAGCGACCAGATCGCCATGAACCACAGCATGGCGGAAAACTTCATGCGGTCGGCAAAAGCGCCGGCGATCAACGCCGGGGTGATGATGGCGAAAGTCATCTGGAACATCATGAAGACCGATTCAGGGATGTTCGCGCCATCGGTGCCGGCCATTTCATTCACGCCCATGCCTTTTAAAAACAGGCGATCAAGTCCGCCTAGCCATGCACTTCCTGGCTGGAAGGCCAGGCTGTATCCCACAACGATCCAGATCAAGGTGATCAGCGCGGTGATGGCAAAACTTTGCATCAGCGTGGCGAGCACGTTCTTCTTGCGCACCATGCCGCCGTAGAACAGCGCCAAGCCGGGAATGGTCATGAACAGCACCAGCGCGGTGGAGGTCAGCATCCAGGCGGTGTTGCCGGCGTCCAGTTTCTTGGCTACCGGGGCCGGTGCTGCGGCCGGTTCCGTTGACGGGGCGGCAGCCGGTGTTGCGGCAGGAGCCTCTGCAGCGGGTGCAGCAGCAGCCGGTTTGGCATCGGCCGGTGCGGCTGCTTCATCAGCCAGCGACATGCCGGAGAATCCCAGCATTCCGAGCAAGGCGAGCATACTCAACAATCTTTTCATTATGGCTTGCTCCTCTTAAAGCGCATCCGGGCCGGATTCACCGGTGCGGATGCGAACCACTTGTTCAAGGTTGAAGACGAAGACCTTGCCGTCGCCGATTTTTCCGGTTTTGGCGGATTTCTCGATGGCTTCGATTACCTGGTCGACCATGTCTTCCTTGATCGCGGCCTCGACTTTGACCTTGGGCAGGAAATCCACGACATACTCCGCGCCGCGGTACAGCTCGGTATGCCCTTTCTGCCGGCCGAAGCCCTTGACCTCGGTGACGGTGATGCCCTGCACGCCGATGGCGGAGAGCGCTTCACGCACCTCGTCGAGCTTGAATGGCTTGATGATTGCGGTTACCAGTTTCATGTTGGCTCCTTATTGAGATCGAACGTTAGCCGTGAATAACAGCTATCGTTAAGATTAAAATTTATAAATGGCTTCCAGTCCGAGTGAGTTCTGCGTTTTCGTGGTAGTGCCGTCGGACTTCAGGAAGGTCATCTGGTCGGAGCGGTCTGCGCGGACTTCGGCGCGCAACTCTACCTCTTTGACGGGCATATAGGCCAAGGTGAGCGTCGCTTCGTTCCATTTCTGCCCTACGGTTTTCCCCGGTTCCACTACGGTGCGGTAGCCGTCCTTATCATTGAAGGTTTCACCGCGCAGGGACATGCGCCATTTGTCATTGATCTGATAATTCGCGTAACCGGCCCAGCCGTCCCATTTTGCCGTGCCGACCGTGCCATTGATCAGCGTGGCGTTCTTCTGGGAACCAGCGTCGTAGTTGAGGATAAAAGTGAGCTTGTCGGTAGCGTTGAAGGTGGCGACCACATCAAGCAAGTCGCGGGTGCCCTGGGTCGTGGACAGGGGATAGTTGGTGATCTGCTCTTTGCCGCTGTATCCCTGGGCCGCGAGCGAGAAGGATTGCGTTGGGGTCAGCGAGATACCCAGCTCGACCGTTTTTTGTTTGTTGGTGTCCTTGAGCGCGTCCCAGCCGTTGTTTACCCCCGCAATCAGGCTGACCATGTCGTTAACCTTGTAATAACCGCGTACGCCGCTGTGAGTGAACGGAATGGCATAGCCGAACAGAATGGAGCGGGAAATATTGGGGTTGCTTGGGCCTTTGATCACCTCGGCCCCGGCCAGGGTTACATATTTGCCGGCGATCACCATCAAGGGGCCAGAGGCGTAATGGAAATAGGCCTGGGTGACGTCGAACATCTTGTCCACCCCCGCTGCCGGGCCTCTGTTCCGGTCGATGCTGCCATAGGCCGCGATGGTGTCTGCGTCTTTGCCCATGGTCAGGTTTACCAGGCCGCCAAAACCATCGGTAGGAAGTTTCGATACGGTCAGATCTATTGCTTGGAGATTGAAGCTGTTCGGTTCGAAATCGAAGACCCGGTCATTCAGCACGTTGCCAATGAATTTCCCGCTGCCCGACAGATTGGTATAAGAGGCATCGATATAGCCGCTAAACTCAATGCCGGATGCGCCCATTATGGCGCCAAGCGTAGGCACGCTGGGTTTTTCCGGCATTTGGGCCGGCGGGGTTTCGGCAAAGCCGATGGCCGGCGAGCCAATGAGCCCGACCAAAACCAAAGTTTGGGTTAGTTTGCGCATGGTTTATTCCTTTCAATAATAAATTGAGATTAGCCTCGCCATGTATTAAGCATTTGTTGTGCCAGACATTTAAATAATATTAAATACAATACGATATGCTTAACTTTCGGATGATTATTGTATGATTTGCACTGCTTTGGGTCAGTGTATGAAAGAGGGTGCACCAAAATAGGGCGTATGTTATGGGCTGTGCATTTTGGTACACTGGGAAAATCATACATATTAAGGGAGTGTTTCATGATGTTGGGCCAGAAAGTATTCGAGGAAATCAGCGGCAAGCTCGGGGCAGTGCTGGCGGAAAGCCCGGCAAAGGACGTGGAGAAGAACCTGCGCGCCGTGCTGCAGGGCGTATTCGCCAAGCTGGACTTGGTTACGCGCGAAGAATTCGATGTGCAGCAAGCGGTATTGCTGCGCACCCGGGAAAAGCTCGAGGCCTTGGAGGCCAAGGTTGCCGGGCTGGAGACCGGCCAGCTCAAGGAGCGGGACGAAACCGGACAGGACGAAGGGAATCTGGCTTTGTGAGCCGGATACTCTCTATTTTCTTCATTCGTTCCTGAACGCGGATGTCTCTCGCAGTTCTGTATAGCCGGGCGCTGGCCGGCATGGAAGCGCCGCTGGTGACGGTCGAGGTGCATTTGTCCAATGGCCTGCCGAGCTTTAACCTGGTCGGGCTGCCGGAAACCGAGGTGAAGGAGAGCAAGGATAGGGTGCGCTCGGCGCTGATCAACGCACAGTTCGAATTCCCCGCACGGCGCATCACGGTCAATCTTGCGCCTGCCGATCTGCCCAAGGAGAGCGGGCGCTTCGATCTGCCGATCGCGCTCGGTATCCTGGCGGCATCCGGCCAGATTCCCGCCAACGGACTGGCGCAATACGAATTCGCCGGCGAGCTGGCGCTGACCGGTGCGCTGCGCCCCATCCGCGGCGCCCTGGCAATGACCTTCAAGGCCTGCAGCGACGGACGAGCCTTCATGCTTCCCGCGGAGAATGCCGCCGAGGCGGCGCTGGTGGAGGCGGCAACAGTCTATCCCGCCGTTTCGCTGCTGGAAGTGTGCGCCCACCTGACCGGGCGGCAGCCCCTGGCTGCGTGGCAGGAAGGGGCGGCCGCGAGCCTTCAGAGCTATCCCGATTTCAGCGATGTGAAGGGTCAGGCACATGCCAAGCGTGCCCTCGAGGTGGCCGCGGCAGGCGCCCACAGCATCCTGATGGCGGGACCGCCGGGCACCGGCAAAAGCATGCTGGCGGCGCGCCTGTCCGGCATCCTGCCCGCCATGACGGAGGCGCAGGCGCTGGAGTCAGCCGCGATCCAGTCGCTAAACGGCGGGTTCAGGCTCGAGCATTGGAAACAGCGGCCATTCCGTGCGCCTCACCATTCCGCTTCCGGCCCCGCGCTGGTCGGGGGCGGCGGCAATCCGCGCCCAGGCGAGATATCCCTGGCGCATCATGGCGTGCTGTTCCTCGACGAGTTGCCGGAATTTGACCGTAAAGTGCTGGAAG
>JAJYUW010000068.1 GCA_021792335.1 Pseudomonadota bacterium
TAGTCCCTTGCTAATAAAAAAACGGGAAATCCCGCGAAAATGCCTGAATTCCAAGACTGCAAACGGCGAAACCGATAGTGCAAAAAACTTGAATCCAAACACCAGAGCGTTTTTACGCCTTATGTTCCAGCAAGTCAAGCCTTTATTTGGATGTAATATGTCTGCTGCTTTCCCAGGACGAACTGGGTCCGGACTTTGTCAAGTAATGCGTTTGTCGCAAGTCTGGCCGGGGGCTATGAAATCATTATGTTTCACCGATTTTCAGACTGCCGGTAAACTGTCCGCTATTCTGGATTGAATGTAGCCTGTATGAAACAGCTCCTGCTCGAAATTTCTCCCGATTTTGTCCCCTCACTGGACAATTTCGTTCCCGGCCGCAATGCCGAAGTGCTGCACGTCTTGCGCGAGAGTGTTGCCGGGTCTCAACCGGAGCGCTTTATTTATCTCTGGGGAGAGCCCAGCAGCGGCAAAACCCATTTGCTCAAGGCTTTTGCCGATGCCATGTCGCGCGGCGGGCAGAGCGCCGTTTATCTGGCGTGTGAAGCGGAATTGCCCGGCGATCTGGCCGGCCACGACGTGGTGGCGCTGGACAATGTCGAACGGCTAGGCGGCGAGGGGCAAATAGCGCTGTTCAATCTCTACAACCGTCTGCGCGAAGGCCGTGGGCGGCTGCTGGCGAGCGGGCCGTGCGCCCCGGCACAGCTCGGCTTGCGGCCGGACGTGATGACCCGCCTCGGCTGGGGGCTGGTGTATCAGATGCACGGCTTGAGCGATGAGGAGAAAACGCAGGCGCTGCACGCCCACGCGACGAGCCGCGGCTTCCGGCTTGGGGCGGGTGTGGCGGAATACCTGCTGCGCCATTGGCGGCGCGATCTGCCGTCGCTGCTGGCGATGCTGGACGCGCTCGACCGCTATTCGCTCGAAACCAAGCGCCCGATTACCATGCCCCTGTTGCGCGAAGCGCTTCAGCTGGAAACCTGAGTCTGGCTGATGCCCCATCTCCTGATTGATCTTTCCTCTCACGGTTTTGGCCATATCGCCCAGACGGCGCCGGTGGTCAACGCGCTGGTGGAGCGGCTGCCCGGCCTGCGCGTGATGCTGCGCAGCGGCGCGCCGCACGAACTACTGACACAGCGCTTCAACTGCGAGTTTGGCCTGATTCCCCGTGCGCTCGATTTCGGCATGATAATGGCGGATGCGGTGGCGGTGCGGGTGGAGGAGAGTGCTAGAGCCTATCGCGATTTCCACCACAGCTGGGCGGACAGGGTGGCGGGGGAGGCGGAAAAAATGGCTGCACTCGCGCCCGATCTGCTGCTTGCCAACGTGCCCTACCTCAGCCTCGCCGCGGCGGCCCGGGCGGCTATTCCGGCGGTGGCCCTGTGCTCCCTCAACTGGGCCGACATCTACCATCATTACTGCCATGACCGGCCGGAAGCGGGTGAAATTCACGCCCAGATGCTGGCAGCCTACAACAGCGCGGCGTGCTTTCTCCGGCCGCAGCCCGGCATGGGGATGGCGGATTTGCATAACACCCGCGAGATTGCGCCGATTGCCCGTCTCGGGCGCAACCGCCGGGATGAAATTGCGGCCAGGATCGGCCTTGCCCCGGCAGACCGTCTGGTGTTGATCGCCATGGGCGGGGTGGCGTTCCGTCTGCCCTTGGAAAGCTGGCCGCGACTCCCCGGCGTACGCTGGGTGGTGCTGTCTTCCTGGCGGGTGCATCATCCCGACGCGGTGGAGCTGGAATCCCTGGGCATGGATTTCACCGATGTGCTGGCCTCCTGCGATGCGCTGCTCACCAAGCCGGGCTACGGCAGTTTCGCCGAAGCGGCGTGCAACGGCGTGCCTGTGCTGTATCTGGACCGCAAGGATTGGCCCGAGGCGCCCCATCTGGTCGACTGGCTCAAGCGCTATGGCCGCTGCCAGGAAGTGGAACGCGCCGCGCTGGAGCAGGGCGCCATTGCCGCGCAGCTGGAAGCGCTGTGGGCCTTGCCGGCAAAGGCGCCGGTCAAGCCTGAGGGCATCGCGCAGGCGGCGGATTTCCTGCTTGCCCTGCTATGCTGAAGGGGCGAGTGGTCAGTCACGTTGAATTTGCGGGATTTTTGTAGGGCCGAATTCATTCGGCCAAATATACGAATGAATTCGCACCTACAAAGAAGGTGCAGTCGCTTTAAGTTGACTGATCACTAGTCTTTGCCGGTTCCTTTTTGCCGCCATCTGTTGCTGGCGGCAATCAGCGCGGTCACGCTGCCCGCTGCAACGAGCAGGGCGGTGGCGGCAAACAGGTTGTTGAGCAGTTCCGGCGCGACCAGCAGCGCGATGCCCAGCCCCAGCATCATGGTCCCCGACAGAAGCTTGAGGATGCGTCCCTCCCGTTCCGTCAGCTTGTGCATGCCGAAGGTGTAGGTAAACGCCAGCATGATGGCGAGCAGGGGCAGCACGTAAACCACGTTGTACAGGGCAAGGTAGAGGTAATAGCCGGTGTCGGACAGATGGTGCAGGGTGAGGACGCGGGTGTACACCATGGGGAAGCCTGCGGTACAGAGCAGCTCGTAGGTATTGGCGGCAAGGGCCAGGGTGGCGGCCCCGGCCAGCATCGCCGGCCAGCTTGCCGCTTCGACCAGCCCGCGCATGCGCTTGAACAGGCCGGGTTTGGCGCTTTCCGGGATGGAAAGGCTGATGCCCTGCTTGAAGCGGAAATAATCCTTGATGTTGATCAGCGCGATCAGCACGGCCGCCGCACCTGCGATCCAGGTGACCGCCTGCAATTCTTTCGCCAGCAGGAATAGGTTGAGCCAGGCGGCCATGAAGACGAAGTAGACCAGTCCGGATGCGAGCACGAACACCCCGCCGATAGCCAGCATGCGCGCGCGGCTGCGCGCGTGGATGAGCAGTCCGAGCAGGAACAGCAGGACGAAAAAAGCGCAGGGGTTGAATGCGTCCAGTCCGGCAATGACCAGGGTGAAAAGGGGCAGGGAAGCATCGGCCGGGTCGAACTCGCCCAGCAGGGGCAGGGAGATCGGTTGCAGGGCATGGTCTGCGGCGGCGGGCGGAGGATGCCCTGCCAGCGCGCGCTGATGGCAGTCGAGCAGCTTGCGGCGCAGCAGCTCGCCGGTGGTGGCGGGCGATTCGTAGCCCACCAGCATTTCTCCGCACAGCAGGAAAGCGGGCACGGACAAGGCTTCCTGCCCCAGGCCGGACGCCATGCGGATATAGGTTCTGACGTTCTCTGGGTGTTCGCTCAGCTCGGCGGAGCTAAGCGCGATCCAGGGGTATTCGGATGCCAGCCGCTCCACGAATGGCAAGGCCTCCAGGCAGTGCGGGCATTTTTTCGACCAGAAGAAATAGAGATGTATCCTGGTTGTGCCCGCCTCATCCCGGCTGGCCCAGGGCGTTGCTTCCGGCCAGTCTGCCGCTACGGCATGAAACGGCAGCAGTGCGGCGAGGAAGATGAAGACGATCAGGCCATAACGGAACAACATGGCGGTCCATCCATTGATCATGAATGAACCCCCAGTTGCTAAAAACCGCAGTTCATTAACCGCAAAGACGCGAAGGCGCAAAGAAAACAAGGACATGAAATCCATCTAGCATTCCCCTACCTGGTGACTAGGCAGATTCCGATAACACATTGTTTTTCCATTGCGTTCAGCCCTCCCCTCAATCCCCTCCCGCTTGCGGGAGGGGAGGCAATCGCCCTCTCCCCCTTTGGGGGAGAGTTGGAGAGAGGGTCGGCGCCTTTGCGGTTCAACTGCTTTTTATGGGTTTAATGCAAAACTCAGCTTTCGGCGGCTGCTTCGGCGGCGATTTGCTGATGCACTTCCGCCATGTCCAGCTGCTGGGCCTGCTCGATCAGTTGCTCCAGCCCGGAAGCGGGCAGGGCGCCAGCCTCGGAGTAGATGATGACTTTTTCGCGGAACACCATCAGGGTCGGGATCGAACGGATCTGGAAATAGCCCGCGAGATCCTGCTCCACTTCGGTATTCACCTTGGCGAAGACGACGTCGGGGTATTTGTCCGACATCTGCTCATAGGTGGGGGCGAAGGAGCGGCACGGGCCGCACCAGGGTGCCCAGAAATCCACGATGACCATATCGTTGCCGGTGACGACACCCTCGAAATTGCCTTGATTCAGCTCGACTGTTGCCATACTTGTTTCTCCGAAAAATGATTGGGCGCCGACGAAGGCTCTGTGTTTTAGAGTATCATTGAATGCCGATATGATCCACCCCCGCAACTATTTTCACTATCGCATGTTACGGTTTAATATGGACTTATGAGCGAAACCAGAGAAAACGCTCCCGATGCCCTGTTGCTGCTCGCGCCAGGTTGCCCGCACTGCCCGGCCGTGCTGGAGAGTTTGAGCGGCTTGATCAAGGAGGGAGCAATCGGACGGCTGGAAGCGATCAATGTCGTCGCGCATCCCGAGCGTGCGGCAGAGCTGGGCGTGCGCACGGTGCCGTGGGTGCGGATTGGCCCGTTCGAACTGGAGGGGGTGCAGACTCCAGCCGAATTGCGGCGCTGGGCAGAGCAGTCCGATAGACTGGACGGCATGGCGGACTATTTTTTCGCGCTGCTGAAAACCGGCCGGCGCGCCAAGGTGGAAGAGATGGCGCGGCAGGAGCCAACGCGGCTGAGGGCGCTGGCGCGTCTGCTGGAGCGGCCGGACACCAGCATGGCGGTGCGGATCGGGATCGGCGCGGTGCTTGAGGAACTGCAGGGCAGCGGGCTCACCGAGGCGATGATTCCCGACCTGGGGGCGCTGGCCCGCAGCGGCGACGCGCTCACCCGGGCCGATGCCTGCCATTTCCTGTCGCTGATCGGCGGCGCGGACGTGGCGCCCTATTTGCGTGCCTGCCTTGATGACGAGGACAAGGAAGTGCGCGAGATTGCCGCCGAAGCGTTGGAAGAGCTGGAGCACAAGGGCTAGTTGTCAGTCAATTTAAAACGACTGTACGTTCTTTGTAGGTGCGAATTCATTCGCACATCTGGCCGAATGAATTCGGCCCTACAAGAAAATCACATTCAACATGACTGACTACTGGCGCCCGCAGCAGCGCTTGTATTTCTTGCCGCTGCCGCACGGGCAGGCCGCGTTCCGGCCGGGCTTTCCCCCTTGCGCCGTGCCGCTTCGTTCGAATTTTCCATCCAGGTAATACCAGGCCCCTTCTTCCCGGGTGAAGCGGCTGGCTTCATGCAGGCTCGCCGTCTGGCCGTTCGTCCGGTAGCGGGCGATGAACTCCACCATGCCGTTGCGGTCGGAATCAGTGCCTGCCTCGGTGCGCACGATGGTGAGTGCCAGCCAATGTACATCGTCCGGGTCCAGGCCGATGCCGGCCGGCCGGGTTGAAGGATGCCAGGTGCGCAGCAAATAGGCTGCATCCTTGAGCACAAAGGCCGAATAGCGCGAACGCATCAGCGCTTCCGCCGTGGTGGCGGACTGTGTGCCGGCGTGGCAAGGGCCGCAGCAGGCGGCGTAGGATTTTCCTGAGCCGCAGGGGCATGGACTCGAAGTGCTGGGCGGAAGTGCATTCATTCCGCCATGATAGAATAAATCATTTAGAATTTTCACCATGAGCAAGGCATTTACACGAGAAAACGACGCGCCGGACGACGAGGACGAACTGGAACCGGCGCAGCAACTTCCCCAGGGTTTGAAGAACTACATCACCCCGGCGGGATATCAGCGCCTGAAGGACGAGTTCGATCACCTGTGGAAGGAGGAACGCCCCGTGCTGGTGCAAACCATCACCTGGGCAGCCTCCAACGGAGACCGCTCGGAAAATGGCGATTACATCTACGGCAAGAAGCGGCTGCGCGAGATCGACCGGCGCATCCGCTTCCTCTCCAAGCGGCTGGACAACGCGGAAGTGGTCGATCCCGCGCAGCGGGAGGATTGCGACCAGGTGTTCTTCGGCGCGACCGTGACCGTGTGCGGCCAGGATGGCGAAGCGCGCACCTACAGCATAGTCGGCGTGGACGAAGCCGATGCCGGGCGCGGCCGGATCAGCTGGGTTGCACCCCTGGCACGGGCGCTGCTCAAGGCGCGTGAGGGCGATGTGGTGACGCTGCAGACGCCGGGCGGCAAGGAAGAAATCGAGGTGACGGAGATCCGTTACCTGTCGCTCAATCCGGATTGAACCTGAAAATGAACTGCTTTTTATGAGATGAAAAGACGACAGTGGTAAACGCTAACCTGTTCTTGCCTGGAACCGCCATGCTCCCTCTCCCCTTGCGGGAGAGGGCTGGGGAGAGGGGGTGTGATTTCGATGCTTTACCACCCTCTCCCCAGCCCTCCCCCATCAAGGGGGAGGGAGATACCCATGTTTTTGGCTGGGAACTAACTTTCTCACAGGGCCGGCTGCCCATACAGCGTCATCAGGAAGTTGGTGAACACCGGGGTTCTGCCCGGCTTGTCCGCGTTCTGCCGGTAGCGGGCGCGCACGTCATCCAGTTTTTTTAGCATCAGGGACTGGGCCTCGGCGCTATCGATGCGCTTGCGGTCGCGTTCCGCGGCAAGATGACGGTAATAGCTGAACACCTCGTCGTCATAGGGGTTCCTGCCAACCAGCTGGATGCGCTTGATGTTGAGCCGGTCTGCTGCCTGCACCTTGGTGATTTTATGCTCCCTGACCAGCCCGGCCAGGCGCTCTGCCTCCTGCTGCAGCGCCTCCTGCCGCGTGTCGGTCCACGGCATCGCCGCGCAGCCGGCCAGGGCTGCGAGGAGCACGAGGAGTTTTATCGCTCCAAGCATGGCCCTAATGCTGCAGCCGGCCGTACAGGCGGCTGTAGAGACCGTCGCTTT
Organism: Pseudomonadota bacterium; assembly: GCA_021792335.1. Taxonomy (GTDB): domain Bacteria; phylum Pseudomonadota; class Gammaproteobacteria; order Burkholderiales; family Sulfuricellaceae; genus Sulfuricella. The sequence goes on from JAJYUW010000068.1 coordinate 6,806, forward strand.
TGATCAGCTCCTCGTGCACGCCTTCCTCGATGATCTGGCCGCCGTCGAATACGTAGGCCCGGTCGGCCTGCTTCACCGCGCTCAAGCGGTGGGCGATGATCAGCGTGGTGCGGTCGCGCAGGAATTCGCGCAGGGCTGCGTGGAGTTTTGCTTCGGTTTCGGCGTCCAGCGCCGAGGTGGCTTCGTCCAGGATCACCACCTGAGGGTCGGACAGCACCATGCGCGCAATCGCCAATCGCTGGCGCTGGCCGCCGGAAAGGCGCACGCCCTGGCGGCCGACTACGGTATCGATGCCGCATGGGAGCTCGCGCACGGTGTCGGCCAACTGCGCCACTTCCAGCGCCTGCCACAGCCGTTCGTCGGCAAGTTCGCGCCCCAGCGTCAGGTTCATGCGTACGCTGTCGTTGAACAGGGCGGGGTGCTGCAGCACCGTGGCGACATGGCCGCGCACCACTTCCATGCCGATTTCCGTCATCGGCACGCCGTCGAAGCGCACCGTGCCGGAGCTGGGCGGATACAGGCCCAGGATCACCTGCACCAGGGTGGATTTGCCGCCGCCTGAGGCGCCCACCAGCGCCACCTTCTCGCCGGGCTGTATTTTCAGGCTGACACCGTTCAGCACCGGCGTATCGCCGTAGCTGAAGCAGACTTTTTCCACTTCGACGCCGACGGTATGCTTGCCGGCGAAGGGGTCCTTCAGGTGGGGGTAATGGGGCTCCTCCTTCAGCGCCAGCAGGTGGTTAATGCGCCCCAGCGCGGCCTTGGCGCCGTAGTAGGCATACTGGATGCCGAGGATCTCCTGCACCGGCCCCATCATGAACCAGAGATAGCCGAACACAGCCATCATCTCGCCGATGCTCAGGTTGGAGTACACCACCATCAGCATGCTGATGGCGCGGAACACATCGAAGCCGAACAGGAACACCATGAACGACAGCCGTCCGGCGGCATCGCTCTTCCACGAGAAGGCCGCTGCGTGGGTGCGGATGCCGCGCGCCCGGTCGATCACCATGCCGATGTAGTGGCGCTCGCGGTTGATGGCGCGGATCTGCTGGATCGCGTCCAGGGTTTCGGTGAGCGCCTGCTGGAACAGCTCGAAGGCGCTGTTTTCTTGTCTTTTCAGCTCCTTCACGCGCTTGCCCAGCACCGTGGTGAAATAGATCACCGCCGGGTTGAGCAGCAGGATGAACAGCGCCAGCTGCCAGTGCATCCACAGCAGCACGATGGCGGTACCGACGATGGAGAGCAGCGCCACCAGGAACTTGGAAACCGAGGCGCCGATGAAACTGTCCACCGCGTCGAGATCCTTGACGAAATGGGAGGCCACCGCGCCGCTGCCGAGGGTTTCGTACTCGGACATGGCGATGCGCGAAAGCCGCCGCAGCATCTGCTCGCGCATGCGGTAGACCACATCCTTGGCGATCAGGGTGAAGCTGCGCCCCTGCCACACGCCCAGAACCAGCGCAGTCAGCCGCAGCGCCAGGGTGCTTGCCAGCACCACGCCGATATACAGCACCGGCCCGTGCCAAGCCTCCGGGAACTGTGCATTGAGCAGCGCCAGCAGGCGCCCCGGCTGGTGCAACAGCACTTCGTCCACCAGCAGCGGCATCAGCAGCGGAATCGGCACGCTCGCCACCGCCGCCAGGATGGCGACGATGTGGGCGGTGATCAGATCCTTCTTGTGCTCTCGCACGATGCCGAGGATGGAGGACCAGGTGTAAATAGCAGGCATAAAATATGAACCGCAAAGGCGCTAAGACGCAAAGAAAAGCTTGGCCTTTGCGGTGTCTCTGCGTCTTTGCGCCTTTGCGGTTGAGGGTTTTAAAATTACGGCAGCAGCTTCACGTCCTCGATTACCACGTTCTCCAGCGGCACGTCGGAGGGCAGCGGGTCGCGCTGTCCGGTTTTCACCTTGGCAATTTTCATTACCGTCTCCTGGCCTTTCACCACCTTGCCGAACACGGCGTAGCCCCAGCCGCGCGGGGTTGGCGCGGTGTGGTCGAGGAAAGCGTTGTCCTTGACATTGATGAAGAACTGCGCGGTAGCCGAGTGCGGGTTCATGGTGCGCGCCATGGCGATGGTGTAGATCTCGTTCTTCAGCCCGTTGGCGGCTTCGTTCGGGATCGGGTAAAAGGTCTCCTTCTCGCGCAGGCTGGTGTCGAAACCGCCGCCCTGGATCATGAAGTTGTCGATCACGCGGTGGAACACAGTGCCCTTGTAGAAGCCGCCCTTGGCGTATTTGAGGAAATTTTCCACGGTCTTCGGCGCCTTGTCCGGGTAGAGCTCCAGCGTGAAGCTGCCGAGGCTGGTTTTCATTTCCACCATCGGGTTGGCGGCATGGGCGCCGAGGGAAAACAGCAGGCCGAAGAACAGGGCGGTCAAGCGTAGTTTCATGGATTTTATTTCCGCAAGGGTGAACGAAAAATACTTGTGGCTATTATGCCACGGCGAGCGCCGGGTCTGACAGAAGCGGGAGCGCTGCGTCAGCCCAGATGGGGGCGGATCGCTACGCCAAAGATTCCAGAAATCCCAGCAACGCTTCGCGCTGGCGCGGCTGGAGGCGCGCGAAGAAGTTCAACATCCGCCGTTCCTCCGGCAGCATCCATTCATAGGCGGGCACCGCTTCGGATACGGAAAGGGCGGGCGGCGGGCGCATCTCGCCGCGTCCGGTGGAAAGCCATTCGAACCCCACGTCGAGCAGTTTCGCCAGGCGCATCAGATTCTTCATGTTGGGCGCCTTGCGCCCCGACTCCCATTCCGCCACCGAGGGCTGTGTGACGGACATGCGCCGCGCCAGTTCCGCCTGGCTCCACCCCCGCTCCCGCCGCGCCCGTTTGATGCGTTCCTTCATCATGGCGATCATTGTATCGGTATCGGCTATATCTCCTTAAATCGCAATAGGCTATATCACATCTATCGGCATTGGCTATAATTGGGCATATTGTATAATATATGAGTATTGCCGTAAGCGTGGGAGCGGCCTCCAGGCCGCGAATATCGGGGCGTAGACGTCAAGTATATGGATGCCGTGTGAGCAAGCTGGAGCGTGACGTGCGCACGCAACCGGTTCCTATGTTTGAGTTGAGGGGTGGCGAAGCGTGGATCAAGGAAAGGTTTATTGTCGATGCGTAGAGGGGCACTGTTTCCTGGAAAAAGATGCCGAACGGGCCAAACAAAATCATGCCCAGGCTTTGCATCCCAATGGGATTTTTCTCGACCGCACGTTGCTTGACACTCTTGATGCCGAGAGACTTCACGAGAAAAGCGAATGGATGGCTTCCCTGGGGGTGAATGGAACAGGCCAAGTCTGTTGCAGACACAAGACAGAGATACTCTCCTGAAACGTGTTTATTTCTTTCATGGCAAGCGGCTGGTTGCTACCATGGCGGCATGATACGGATTACTTCACAGCTCGCCCTCGACGAGGGCGAAATCGAACTGCAGTTCATCCGCGCTTCCGGGCCGGGCGGGCAGAACGTCAACAAGGTGTCCACTGCGGTGCAGTTGCGCTTTAACGTGGCCCGTTCGCCTTCGCTGCCGGAGGATGTGCGCGACCGCCTGATGAAACTGGCGGGCAACCGCCTCACCAACGAGGGCGAGTTGCTGATCGAGGCCAAACGCCACCGCACCCAGGAGCGCAACCGGCAGGATGCGATTCAGAGGCTGGTGGAGCTGATACGCCGCGCCACCGAGAAGCCCAAGCCGCGCATCGCCACCAGGCCGACCAAGGCGTCGAAAAAGCGCAGGCTGGAAACCAAGAAGCAGCGCGGCGAAGTCAAGCGCGGACGAGGCAAGGTCGAGGGCTAGCTGTCAGTCAACTTAAAGCGGCTGTACGTTCTTTGCAGGTGCGAATTCATTCGCACATTTGGCCGAATGAATTCGGCCCTACAAGAAAATTACGCAAATTCAACATGACTGGCTATTCGCTTTTTACCGGCACGCCCCAGTCGCCTTCGAAGAAATGCTCGCCCAGCGGGGTTCTTGCTCTTGCAGCCAGCTCCAGTTCCTTCAGCTCGTCATCGAGCACTTCCGGCTCGCCCTGGTGGCCCACCGCGATCATCGCCATCAATGCGAATTCCTTGGGAACCTTGAACGCGCTGCGCACCTTGTCTTCCTCGAAGCCGCCCATCTGGTGCGCCATCAGGCCGGAGGCCACGGCCTGCAAACACAGGTTTTCGGCGGCGGCGCCGCTGTCGTACTGGCCCCAGCGGTTGGGGCTGCCGTTCTTGCGGAACTGGCTGTTGGCGGTGACCAGCACCAGCACCGGGGCGTTTTTCACCCAGTTCTGGTTCCACTCCCCCAGGCAGTCGAAGGCTTTCTGCCAGGCGGCGGCATCGTTGTTCCTGTCCCACACGATGAAGCGCCAGGGCTCGTCGCCGAAGCAGGAGGGCGCCCAGCGCGCGGCTTCCAGCAGCGAAACGACCTGTTCGCGGCCGACTTTCTTGCTGGCGTCGAAGGCGCGGCAGCTCCAGCGTCTGGCGATGAGGTCGTGAACGTCGACCTGGGTCGAGGCGGTTTTGTTCTGCATGGTGGTTCCTTTATTTTAAGAAAAGCAATTTTAGCCACGGATGAACACGGATAGGCACGGAAAAATCTGTGTGCATCCGTGTTCATCCGTGGCTGATAGGCCTTATGGGTTTATGTCGAGAAACGGGTAATCGGTATAGCCTTTTTCGTCGCCGCCGTAGAAGCTGCTCTGGTCGGGCGCATTGAGCGGGGCGTTCTTGGCGAAGCGTTCGGGCAGGTCGGGATTGGCGATGAACGGCACGCCGAAGGCCACCAGGTCGGCATAGCCCGAAGCAAGCGCAGTCTCGGCGCGGGCCTTGTCGTAGCCGCCGTTGGCCATGTATGGCCCTTTGAAACAGCGGCGCATTTGGGCGAAGTCGAAATCCGGTTTTGGTTCGGAGCCGAAGCTGAGTTCCATGCCGTGCAGGTAGGCCAGTCCGAAGGTATTCAGGGCGGATGCCATGAAATCGAATGTTTTCTGCGGCTCGGAGTCGTGCATGTCGTTGAAGCTGTTGATCGGCGAGAAGCGCACGCCAACGCGGTCTGCCCCCCAAATACCGGTGACGGCCGCGGTCACTTCCAGCAGCAGGCGGCTGCGGTTTTCCAGCGAGCCGCCGTAGGTGTCGGTGCGCCGGTTGGAGCCGTCGCGGATGAACTGGTCGAGCAGGTAGCCGTTCGCGGCATGGATTTCCACGCCGTCGAAGCCCGCAGCCATCGAGTTTTGCGCCGCCTGGCGGTAGTCCGCGACGATGCCGGGCAATTCGCTGGTTTCCAGTGCGCGCGGCGTGACCAGGGGCTGCCAGCCTTGGGGGGTGAAGGTCTGGCTGGCGGACAGGATGGCGGAAGGCGCAACCGGCAGGATGCCGCCCGGCTGCAGCGAGGGGTGCGAGACCCGGCCGCAGTGCCAGAGTTGCAGGAAGATTTTTCCCCCGCGGCCGTGCACCGCGTCGGTGACCTGTTTCCAGCCCGCGATCTGCTCCGGGCTGTGAATGCCGGGGGTGGCGAGGTAGCCGACGGCGGTGGGGGAAATCTGCGAACCTTCGCTGATGATCAGCCCGGCCGAGGCGCGCTGGCGGTAATACTCCACGTTCATCGCCTGCGGCACATTGCCGGCGCCGGCGCGGTTGCGCGTCAGCGGGGCCATCACGATGCGGTTTGCCAGGGTGTTGGGGCCCATTTGCAGCGGCGTGAAAAGAACGGTGGTCATGGATTCTCCTTGATGCTATAAAAAATTTCACTAGTGTCCGGTTAAATATCGAATAAATTCATTTGGTTATTGATTGGCGCCGTAATTGTTCTGGTGACATCTGGCTGCAAGGCGCATGAAATATGGGTTTTCTCGAAAACTGAGACCGACAATA
>JAJYUW010000069.1:0-11538 GCA_021792335.1 Pseudomonadota bacterium
CAGGTAGGACAGCGTCAGCAGGGCGGCGTTGCGGCCCAGCATCATCGGCAAGCCTGCTTTAGCCAGGGCGGTGAAGCTGTAGGAGCTGATGTCGTGGGCGATCTGGAAGTTTTCGCGCGTGACCGATTCGACGTAGTCGCCGGCCAGAGCCTGTTTCGGTACGAAGGCGATGGAGTGGACGATGCCATCCAGCCCGTCCCAGTGTTTGCCCAGGTCGCGGAACAGTTGGTCTATCTGTTCGTCGCTGGCAACGTCGCAGGGGAAAATCAGATCGGAAGCAAACTCCTTGGCCAGATCGGCGACGCGATCCCTGACTTTTTCGTTCTGGTAGGTGAAGGCGAGCTCCGCGCCTTCGCGCTTCATGGCTGCAGCGATGCCGTAGGCGATGGAGCGGTTGCTGATCAGGCCGGTAATGAGGATGCGCTTGTTTGCCAGAAAACCCATTGTCTTCCCTTTAGTGAAATTGTAAGCACGACAGGCGCCATTATAACCCAATTCTCGGAATGGGTACCCCGGGCGGATAGAACGTCTGGCGAATGGATACGTGGTGACGGGGCGGGCACGGTTGCGCTACACTGTCCGGCCAATGACACGACTCCGGCGCCTTACCGCTTTGCTCGTTCTGCCGCTTCTTGCGGCCTGTGGCGCTTCACCCTGGAACAGCCCCTATCCGGCCGCCGATGCGGGCAAGAACATTACCTATTCCTCTTTTGCCGACAAGCCCAAACACCTCGATCCGGCGCAGTCCTACAGCTCCAACGAGATCACTTTCACCGCCCAGATCTACGAGCCGCCGCTGCAATACCATTACCTCAAGCGCCCTTATACCCTGATTCCGCTCGCGGCCGCCGAACTGCCCAGGCCCCTGTTTCTCGATGCGCAGGGCAAAGTTTTGCCGGCCGACAGCGCGCCGGAAAAAATCGCCTTCAGCGTGTATCAAATACGCATCAAGCCGGGTATCCGTTACCAGCCCCACCCGGCCTTCGCCCGCGATGCGCAGGGCAATTACCTGTATCACGGACTGAAACCGGCGGATTTGTCCCGGATCTACAAGCTGGCGGATTTTCCGCAAAGCGGTACGCGCGAGCTGGTGGCGGCGGATTATGTCTACCAGATCAAGCGGCTCGCCCATCCCAGGCTCAATTCACCGATTTTCGGGCTGATGAGCGAGTACATCGTCGGCCTGAAGGCGTACACGCAGTCCCTGGGCAAGGCGCAGAAAGACCTGCCGCCGGGCGGCTTTCTCGATCTTTCGCGTTTTCCGCTGGAAGGGGCGGAAGTGGTGGACCGCTATACCTACCGGGTGAAACTCAAGGGCAAATATCCGCAGTTTCTCTACTGGCTGGCGATGCCGTTCTTCGCGCCGGTGCCGCCGGAAGCCGACCGTTTCTACAGCCAGCCCGGCATGGCGGAGAAGAACATTACCCTCGACTGGTATCCGGTCGGCACCGGGCCGTACATGCTGACGGTGAACGACCCGAACCGGCGCATGGTGCTGGAGCGGAACCCCAATTTCCACGGCGAGAAGTATCCGTCCGAGGGCGAGCCCGGCGATGCGGCAGCAGGGTTGTTGAAGGATGCCGGCAAGCCGCTGCCGTTTATCGACAAGGCGGTGTTCAGTCTGGAAAAAGAAAGCATCCCCTACTGGAACAAGTTTTTGCAGGGCTATTACGACGCGTCCGGCATTACTTCCGACAGTTTCGACCAGGCGGTGCGGGTCACCACCCAGGGCGAGGCGGATGTCACCGGCATGATGCGGGAGAAAGGCATCCGCCTGCAGACCACGGTCACCGCCACCAATTACTATTACGGCTTCAACATGCTCGACCCGGTGATAGGGGGTGCCTCGGAGCGGGCGCGCAAGTTGCGCCAGGCGATTTCCGTCGCCATCGACTACGAGGAATTCATTTCGATCTTCGCCAACGGCCGCGGCATCCCTGCTCAGGGGCCGATTCCGCCGGGCATCTTCGGCTCTCGCGAGGGGGCGGCAGGCATCAATCCCTATGTGTATGACTGGGTGGACGGCAAGCCGAAGCGCAAGCCCATCGAGGTCGCCCGGAAGCTGCTGGCCGAGGCGGGCTACCCGGAAGGGCGCGACGCGCAGACCGGCAAGCCGCTCCTGCTCTACCTCGACATCACCGCCAGCGGGCCGGACGACAAGGCCCGCCTCGACTGGATCCGCAAGCAGTTCCAGAAAATAGACCTGCAACTGGTGGTGCGCAATACCGACTACAATCGCTTCCAGGACAAGATCCGCAAGGGCAACGCGCAGATTTTCCACTGGGGCTGGAATGCCGACTACCCCGACCCGGAGAATTTCCTCTTCCTGCTTTACGGCCCCAATGCCCGTGTCGGCAAGGAGGGGGAGAACTCGGCCAACTACGACAATCCGGAGTTCAACCGCCTGTTCGAGCAAATGAAAAACATGGACAACGGGCCGGAGCGCCAGAACATCATCGATGAGATGCTCCGGATCGCACGCCACGATGCGCCCTGGATCTGGGGCTTCCACCCCAAGCAGTACGGCCTGTACCATGCGTGGTACCAGAACATCAAACCCAACCTGATGGCCAACAACGGTTTGAAATACGTCCGCGTCGATGCCGGACTGCGTGCGCGCAAACAGCGCGAATGGAACCGCCCGATGCTGTGGCCCCTGGGCCTGCTGGCGGTCGCGCTGGCTGCGGGAATCGTGCCGGCGGTGATGGCATACCGGCGCAAGGAAAGGCAGGCGGCCAGCCCTCACCTCAATCCTCTCCCAGAGGGAGAGGAGGCAAACGTTCCCTCCCCCCGTGCGGGGGGGGTTAGGGAGAAGGTATGATCCAGTACATCATACGCCGCATCCTCTACGCCATTCCCATCCTGATCGGGGTGAATCTGATCACCTTCGCGCTGTTCTTCGTGGTCAACACGCCGGACAACATGGCGCGCATCCATCTGGGCATGAAGCACGTCACGCCGGAGGCGGTCGCCAAGTGGAAGCATGAGCGCGGCTACGACAAGCCCCTGTTGTGGAATGGCCAGGCGCAAGGGGAAAAGAAAGCCACCGACACCATTTTCTTTGAAAAGTCCGTCGGCATGTTCGCTTTCGATTTCGGCCGCTCCGACGAGGGGCGCGACATTGCCTACGACATCAAGACGCGGATGTGGCCGAGCCTGGCCATCGCGCTGCCGGTATTCGTGATCGGGCTCGCGGTCAATGTGACTTTTGCCATGTTGATGGCGTTCTTCCGTGCCACTTACATCGATCTGGCGGGGGTCGTGCTGTGCGTGGCCATGATGTCGATTTCCGGCCTGTTCTACATCATCGGCGGCCAGTATCTGGTGAGCAAGCTGCTGCATCTGACGCCGATTTCGGGCTTCGATGGCGGCTTCAATGCGCTCAAGTTCATCATTCTGCCGGTGGTCATCGGTGTCATCGGGGGCATAGGCACCGGGGCGCGCTGGTATCGCACCATTTTCCTCGAGGAAACATCCCGTGATTACGTCCGCACCGCGCGCGCCAAGGGCTTGTCGGAGCTCTCCGTGCTGTTCGGCCATGTATTGAAGAACGCCATGATCCCGATCCTGACCGGGGCGGTGGTGGTGATCCCGCTCCTGTTCATGGGCAGCCTGATTTCCGAATCGTTTTTCGGCATTCCGGGTCTCGGCAGCTACACCATCGATGCCATCAACGCGCAGGATTTCGCCATCGTGCGCGCCATGGTGTTCCTCGGTTCGGTGCTGTACATCGTCGGCCTGATACTGACCGATATTTCCTACACCCTAGTGGACCCGAGGATCAGGCTGGAATGAGTGAATTTTTTTACCGCAAAGGTCGCAAAGGTACGCGAGGTAAAGCAAGTTTTCCCTTTGCGCCCCTTCGCGTCCTTTGCGGTGAGCGCTTTTGAATTTGAACCGGTGTTAGTACATGCTTTTTAAGCCTGTTCTTCTGTGGACCGATATGCTGCTCTTCCTGCTGCTGGCGGGGGTGGCGTTTTACGCCTGGCGCGTGCGCCAGCGCGAGCACCTGCTGCAACCCTGGCGGCGGCTGATGCGCAGCCGCAGCGGCATGGCTTCGGCCGTGGTGCTGCTGGCTTTCGTGGCCGTAGGGGTGCTCGATTCGCTGCATTTTCGCCTGCCGCTGGAGAGACAGGCCAACAACGCCCGGCTTCACTATGCCCCCGATGTGCTGTCGGTGTTCGACCTGCTGGCCGGGCCACTGAGGAAGCAGTTGGAAAAAACCTATTCGGCGCCGTTTGCCGTCCATCTCTTCACCAAGGAAACCATCGAACTGCCGGGCGGAAAACAGGCGCGCGATTTTCCGCGCCTCAAGTACGGCGGGGCGCATTTACGAGATCCCGGGGCGGACCGGGCGGCGGATATCGCCGTCACGGCAGCCACGGGCGCTTTCTATGCCCTTGTTTTGTGCGCCGTCATGACGGCGCTGCTGGTTCTCTGGCTGGCGCGGCGCCGGGGGGTGTCACCCGGCACGGCCTGGATGCTGATCCGGCATGGGCAAGACGAGATTCCCTGGCGCACGCTACTTGCCGCCATCGGCTTGCTGACCCTGTTCGTTTGCCTGGCGGCGCTCCTTTCCGCCAAGTACCACCTTCTCGGCACCGACAAGGTGGGCCAGGACGTGTTCTATCTGGCGCTGAAAAGCATACGCACCGGCCTGATGATAGGCACGCTCACCACCCTGGTGATGCTGCCCTTCGCCCTGCTGCTGGGGATCATGGCGGGCTATTTCCGCGGCTGGGTGGATGATGTGATCCAGTACACCTACACCACCTTGAGCTCGATTCCCGGCGTGCTGCTGATCGCCGCGGCGGTGCTGATCCTGCAGGTGTACATGGACAGCAATCAGGACATGTTCGATACCGTGGCGGCGCGGGCCGACATCCGCCTGCTTTTCCTTTGCATCATTCTAGGCGTGACCAGCTGGACCGGGCTGTGCCGCCTGCTGCGCGGGGAGGCCCTCAAGCTGCGCGAGATGGAATTCATCCAGGCCGCCACAGCGTTCGGAGTCGGCCATTTCCGCATCATCGCCCGCCACATCCTGCCCAACGTGATGCACATTGTGCTGATCTCTATCGTGCTCGATTTCAGCGGCCTGGTGCTGGCCGAGGCGGTGCTGTCCTACGTCGGTGTCGGTGTCGATCCGTCCATGCAGAGCTGGGGCAACATGATCAACGGCGCGCGCCTGGAAATGGCGCGCGAGCCGATGGTGTGGTGGTCGCTGCTGGCGGCTTTCGTCTTCATGTTCGTGCTGGTGCTGTCGGCCAACCTGTTTTCCGACCGCGTGCGCGACGCCTTCGATCCGAGGGTGAAATGAAGAGTCCCCTGCTTCAGGTTGAAAACCTGAAAGTCCGGCTGGATGTCGGCAAAACCCAGGTGCGGGCGGTGGACGGCGTGAGTTTCTCCATCAATCGCCACGAGACGTTTGCGCTGCTGGGCGAATCGGGCTGCGGCAAGTCCATGACAGCTTTGTCCCTGATGCGCCTCTTGCCGGACGCCGGTCGCATCGTGTCCGGCTCGGTGTCGCTCGACGGGCAGGATTTGCTGGCCCTGCCGGAAATCGCCATGCGCTCCGTGCGGGGCGAGCGCATCGCCATGATTTTCCAGGAGCCGATGAACAGTCTCAATCCGGTGATGACCGTTGGCCAGCAGATTGCCGAAACGCTGCTGCGCCATACCGGGCTGCGCGGTGAGGCAGTGCAGGAGCGGGTGCTGGAACTGCTCGACGATGTAGGCATCCCCGATGCGAAAGCGCGCTGCAACGACTATCCCTTCCAGTTTTCCGGCGGCATGAAGCAGCGCGTGATGATCGCCATCGCCTTGGCATGCGAACCGGACTTGCTGATCGCCGACGAGCCGACCACCGCCCTCGACGTGACCATACAGGCGCAGGTGCTCGATCTGCTGCGCCGCTTGCAGCACGAGCGCGGCATGGCGGTGCTGCTGATCAGCCACGATCTGGGCGTGGTGGCGGACATGGCGCAGCGGGTGGCGGTGATGTACGCCGGCGAGATCGTGGAAACGGCTGACCGGGAAGCATTTTTTGCTCATCCGCAGCACCCTTACACCCGCAAGCTGTTTGCCTCCCTGCCCGGTGCCGCCCGGCGCGGGCAGCAGCTGGAGATCATACGCGGCATGGTGCCGCGGCTCGACCAGGAATTTTCTGGCTGCCGCTTTGCCGGGCGCTGCGATTCCGCCTGGGCGCGCTGCCACGACAGCATCCCTGAATGGGTGGAGGTGGCGCCCGGGCATGGTGTCCGTTGTCACCTGTTTGCGGCGCTCCAGGTTTCTACCCCCACCCCAGCCCTCCCCCTGCAAGGGGGAGGGTGTGAGACTGGTACTGCGCTGTCAACCCCTTCCCCCTTGCAGGGGGAAGGATGGGATGGGGGTGAGGGTGTGGCGCCATTGCTGCAGGTGGGTGATCTAAAAGTGCATTTCCCTATCCACAAAGGCCTGTTCAAGCGCGTGGCGGGCCATGTAATGGCGGTGGACGGCGTTTCCCTGGCCATACATTCCGGCCGCACACTGGCGCTGGTGGGCGAGTCGGGGTGCGGCAAGACCACGGTGGGCAAGGGTATCCTGCAGCTGATCCGGCCTACCGCGGGCAGCGTGCGTTTTGCCGGGGAGGAGTTGACCCGGCTGAAGGGTGCTGCGTTGCGTGCCCGGCGCGCAAATTTCCAGATCGTGTTTCAGGATCCCTATTCATCTCTCGACCCGCGCATGCGGGTGGCCGATATCATCGAGGAGGGCATGATGGCGCTGGGTGGCGCCGCAACCGCCTCCGAGCGCCAGTCGCAGGTGGATAGCCTGCTGCAGCAGGTCGGTCTGTCTCCCGACAGCAAATACCGCTATCCCCACGAGTTTTCCGGCGGGCAGCGCCAGCGCGTCGCCATCGCCCGCGCGCTGGGCGTGAAGCCGAAACTGATCGTATGCGACGAGCCGACCAGCGCGCTCGATGTCTCGGTACAGGCGCAGATCCTCAATTTGCTGAAAGGATTGCAGGACGAGCTTGGCCTGGCCTATCTGTTCATCACCCACAACCTCGCGGTGGTCGAGTACTTCGCCCATGAGGTGGCGGTGATGTATCTGGGGAGGATAGTCGAGCGCGGCACGGTGGAAGAGGTGATGTGTGCGCCGCGCCATCCCTACACCCAGGCGCTGCTTTCTGCGGTTCCGGCGGTGGATGCCGGTTCAAGCCGTGAAATCATTCGCCTGGCGGGGGATCTGCCCTCGCCGGCAAACCCGCCTGCGGGCTGTCATTTTCACCCGCGCTGTCCGCAGGCCATGCCGTCATGCCGGGAAAGCTATCCGGCTGAAGTCGTCTTTAGTGCGACGCACAGCGCGAACTGTCTGTTATTCGCGGGAAAGTGAAAGAGGAAATAGGCGAAATCAACCTTTTTCGGGCAGCATCAAAGTGACTTTGTACCCGGGGGGGAGGCTACGCTTGCCGGAGAAGTTGTTCCAGCGGTGGATGTCGTTGACGGCCACATTGAACCGTTTGGCGATGCTGGCAACGGTATCGCCGCGGCGTACCGTGTAGTAGCGCTGGCTGCGCTTGCTGCTGGCTGCGATTTTTTTCTCGGCTTTTGTCTTGCTGGCCAGTACCACGCGTTTGGCCGTGGTTTCCTGACGGATGACCAGTTTCTGGCCGCTGCTCAAGCGGTTGGACTTGAGGTGATTGAGGGATTTTATTTGCGCCGCAGAGACTTTGTAGCGTTTTGCTACGCTGGCTAAAGAGTCGCCCCTTTTGACGGCATGAACGAAGCGGGTTGAAACGGTTCTCGTCGGCTCTTCGTCTTCGATGGCTTGCTGCGAGTCGTCGATGTAAGGTGCCGCTGCATCGCTGCTGTTGTGGCTGAGCGGAACCAGCAGGGTTTGCCCGGCTGCCAGCCGGCTGCGCTTGCTGATGCTGTTGACCTCTTTCAGCCGGGCGACGCTGATACTGAAGCGTCGCGCCACTTTATCGATTTTTTCGCCGCGCGCCAGGGTGTAGGATTGCCAGGAAACCAGCGGCTTGTCGTAGTTCTCCAGATTACTGACGAAGGCATCGGCCTTGTCCACCGGTAACAGCAGCGTGCGGGATGCGCCCTTGGCGTTGATCACCGGGCGGTTGTAGGCGGGATTGAGCGAAACGAATTCTTTCACGGGCATTTCAGCCAGGCGTGCGGCCACGGCAAGATCGATGCGCTGCCTGGTGGTGACAGTGGCGAAGTAGGCCTGGTTGGGGATGGAAGCGAGGGTGAGTCCGCTGGCAGCCGGGTCCATGATGATCTGCTTGATCGCCAGCAATTTGGGTACGTAATTGCGCGTTTCCGGCGGCATTTTCAGGCTGAGATAGTCGGTGGGCAGTCCCATCTTCCTGTTTTTGGCGATGGCGCGCTGTACCGAACCCTCACCCCAATTGTAAGCCGCCAGCGCCAGTTCCCAACTGCCGAACATGTCATGGAGTTTTTGCAGGTAGTCCAGTGCGGCGTCGGTCGCGGCGGTGATGTCGCGGCGTCCGTCGTACCACCAGTTCTGTTCCAGGCCGAAATCCTTGCCTGTGGAGGGGATGAACTGCCAGATGCCGGAAGCGTGGCTGCGGGAATAGGCTTTGGGATTAAAGGCGCTTTCGATCATCGGCAGCAGCGCGATTTCAGTCGGCATGCCGCGTTTTTCGACTTCCTCGACGATGTGGTAGAGGTAAAGCTGGCTGCGCTCTATCATCCGTTCGACGTAATCGGGGCGGTTGGCATACCAGGCAATATGGGTTTGCACCAGTGGCGTATCCATTTCCTGCAGGGTGAAACCGTCGCGTATGCGTCCCCATAAATCCGATGGCTCATCCAGTAAGACTGTGCCGCTTTCTTTTTTCTCAGGGGCGCCAAGGATTTCTGGGCTGGGCTGCAATAAAAGCGTTGCCCCTGCTTCGGCCGGTTCGGCCAGCGCCTGTTTGAGCGGTTGGGTGGAGGATACGGGTTCGTAGGGGAGGGAGTCCCCTGCATTTGCTGCGGCCGCGTGCAACGAGAAAACGGTCGCCAGTGCGAGGAAAATGGGTAGGGTAAATCGCATGCGTGTTGTGGATTTCTGCTTGGTAAACCAGTGCGATAGTATCCAGTAATCCCTTGCCGCGTCAAGGGAATGTTTGCCGTGATTCGTCAGTGTTCCATTTGTAACCAGTTGTATCAGAATGCGTTTCTGAATTCACGGATAGCTGCAAATACGCTGACCGGGTCGGCGAGCGAGCGTTTGGCAAAAGTCTCGGCTGCTTCGATCACCGCTGGCTCATCCCAGCGCAGGAAAGGATTCGTCGCTTTTTCAAGCGCGATCGTTGACGGCAGTGTGGGCAGGCCCTGTTCCCTTGTACGCAGGTCATGTGTTTCGCGTTCCTGGAGGGCGAGGTTGCCGGGTTCGACGATTTTTGCAAAAAGGATGTTTTCCAGGGTGTATTCATGGGCGCAATAAATGCGCGTATCGTCCGGCAGGGCGGCAAATTTCCCCAGCGAGACGAACATCTGCGCGGCTGTACCTTCAAAAAGCTTCCCGCAGCCGCAGGCGAACAGCACATCGCCACAAAACAGGGAATTTGCGCCATAATAAGCGACGTGGCCTGCGGTGTGGCCGGGTACGTCGAGCACCTTGAACGCCGCGCCCAGTTCCGGCAATTGCACCGCATCGCCTTCACCCACGGGATGCGTGACGGTGGGAATGTTTTCCCCCCGGGGACCGAAAACGGGTACCTTGCCGTGCCGCAGCAGTGCGGCGTTTCCGCCGGTATGGTCGCGGTGGTGGTGAGTGTTCAGGATGGCCGTCAGCAGCAGGTCATGGCGGCCGAGATAATCCAATACCGGTTCGGCATCGCCGGGGTCCACAGCGGCGGCGTAGCGCCCATCGCTGATCAGCCAGATGTAGTTGTCTTCGAAAGCAGGGACAGGAATGATTTTCATGGCGGTATGGTCGTGTTAACCCAGCATGATGTCAATGGCCACGAATGGTTCGAAACCCCGCTCGGGCGCTATCTGATCGAGCGCGAACTGGCCTTTTTCGACCAGGCGGTGGCGGATATCTTCGGTTTCAACGCGCTACAGGTGGGCTTTGTCCGACATGAACTGCTGCGCACCAACCGCATGCCCAAGAAATTTTCCGTCGCGCCGGAATTTCCGGCCGGCCTGGGCGGGGCGATAAAATTGCGTGCCGAGCCGGCTGGCCTGCCCCTTGCCAGCCAGAGCATCGACTTGTTGCTCTTGCCGCATGTGCTGGAATTCAGCGACCACCCCCATCAAATATTGCGCGAAGCGGAGCGGGTGCTGATGCCGGAGGGACAGGTGATCATCAGCGGTTTCAACCCTTTCAGCCTGTGGGGGCTGCCGCGTTTATTACCAGGCTGCAAACACGATTACCCGTGGCACGGGAATTTCATTTCCCTGCCGCGCATCAAGGATTGGTTGTCCTTGCTTGGGTTTGAAGTGGTCGCCGGACGAATGTGCTGTTATGCGCCTCCGCTGCGCAGGGAACAATGGCTGCGCCGTTTCCGCTTCATGGAGGCGGCGGGCGACCGCTGGTGGGCACTGGCCGGCGGCGTCTATTTTTTGCAGGCGAAGAAAAGGGTTGCGGGTATGCACTTGATCATGCCGAGCTGGAACAAAAGCCCGGCAGCAAAGAAAGCGCTTGCCCCAGTGCCGCAGAAGATGGTCAACAATAAAATCTCTCAATAAGCGAACATGGCAGAGCACAAGGAAATTCCGGAACAGCGGCGCAACATCGTGGAGATTTACACCGACGGCGCCTGCAAGGGCAATCCCGGCGCAGGTGGCTGGGGCGCCTGGCTGCGCTATTCCGGGCACGAAAAGGAAATCTGCGGCGGCGAGAAAGTGACCACCAACAACCGCATGGAACTGACCGCCGTGATCCGGGCGCTTGAGGCGTTGTCGCGCCCCTGCATCGTCCGGCTGCATACCGACTCGCAGTATGTGCAGAAGGGCATCAGCGAGTGGATCCATGCCTGGAAGCAGCGCGGCTGGCGCACGGCCGACAAGAAGCCGGTGAAGAACGAAGACCTGTGGCGGCGTCTGGATGAACTCGCCGCAGGCCATGAAATCGAGTGGCGCTGGGTCAAGGGCCATGCCGGGCACGAAGGCAACGAACGTGCCGACAGGCTGGCCAACCGGGGCGTTGAGGAAGTGACCTAAAAACTGCTTTAGCCACGGATTGACGCGGATGTGAAATGGGTAGCCTTGAGAGTGCCGCTTACCCTCCAGGAGATTGTAAGGTCTATTCGCAACCCTCCGTTTTATCTGTGTACATCCGTGTCAATCCGTGGCTGATTGCTTTTAGTAAGGATTTAACAAAATGCGGCAAATCATTCTGGACACCGAAACCACGGGCCTGGACGCCAATCAGGGGCACCGTATCATCGAAGTGGCCGCGGTGGAGATGGTCAACCGGCGTTTGACGGCAAACCATTTCCATCATTACCTCAATCCGCAGCGCGAGATCGATCCGGGCGCCCAGCAGGTGCATGGCATTACCCTGGAATTTCTGCAGGATAAGCCGCTTTTT
>JAJYUW010000069.1:11548-12504 GCA_021792335.1 Pseudomonadota bacterium
CATTCACAACGCCCCGTTCGATATCGGCTTCCTCAACAGCGAGCTGAAACTGCTCGGGATGGACACGATAGATAAATATTGCCCGGCTGTGGTCGATACCCTGAAAATGGCCAAGGAGCTGCATCCGGGGCAGAAAAACAATCTCGATGCGCTATGCCGCCGCTATCAGGTGAACAATTCCAGCCGCACCTTGCACGGCGCATTGGTGGATACGGAATTGCTCGCCGAGGTTTTTCTCTCCATGACGCGCGGGCAGGACAGCCTGATCATCGAGGCCAGCGAAGCGGGAAGCAGTCACGCCGATTTAAGCGGAGATTACGTGCCGCGCGATCTGGTTGTTCTGGCGGCGACAGCGGACGAAGTACAGGCCCACCGCGCCTGCCTGGGTGAAGTCGACAAGGCCAGCAAGGGCGCCTGTTTGTGGCTGGCGCTGGAAAATCCTGCCTAGTAGTCAATCACGTTGAATTTGCGTGATTTTCTTGTAGGGCCGAATTCATCCGGCCCAATGTGCGAATGAATTCGCACCTACAAAGAACGCACAGTCGTTTTAAGTTGACTGACAACTAGTGCTCCCGGTGCCAGATCAGCTTGCCGTTCTTGTGCACTTCCTTGACTCGGTGGTAGGGGACAGAGTGGACTTCTCCCTCGTCATCGACGACCTGAAGGAAAAAGTGATCCGTTGAATCGACCTGCAATTCGCGCAAGGGAACGCTAATGATGCGGTCCAGAACGCGGTCGTAATAGCCGATCGTGAAGTCGCCTGTTCCGAACTCCTTGTCCCACCGTATCCTGTCGAGCAATTCCTGGATCGTTTGCATTAAATCAACTCAACCTAAAAACCGCGGTTGGCGAACTGCCAGCCCTTCGATACGCCCGCTGCGCGGGCTACTCAGGGCGAACGGGGTTTTCACCCGCTGGGTGAGAAGCCGTTCGTGGTGAGTAGCCTTGCGTAGCAA
>JAJYUW010000070.1 GCA_021792335.1 Pseudomonadota bacterium
CTACGTCCCCGGTATTCCTGCTGGCTTTGCCCGCGGGCGCTCTCGCCGATATCGTCGATCGGCGACACTACCTGATCGCAACCCAGGTATGGATGATGATCGTGGCGGCAATTCTCGGCGTTCTCACCCTGACCGGACTGACGACGGCGCCACTGCTGCTGGTCTTTACTTTCGCTCTCGGCATGGGCACCGCCATGATGATGCCGGCATGGGGCGCGGTCACACCGGAATTGGTTCCGCGTGCCGAGCTCCATGCCGCCATCGGCCTCAATACAATTGGAATGAACGTTTCCCGGGCCATAGGCCCGGCGCTTGCCGGATTGATCATCGCCACAGCCGGGCCCGGAGTCGTCTTTATCCTGAACGCCATCTCGTTTCTGGCCGTCATTGCCGCCCTGAAGAGCTGGCAACGCCCGGCCAGGGAAAGTGAATTGCCTGCGGAACGGCTCTTCGGAGCGGTCCGCGCCGGATTGCGTTATGCGCGGCATTCCCCGGAACTGAGGGCGGTGCTTACCCGTGGTGTGGCCTTTTTTGTGTTCGCAAGCGCCTCCTGGGCATTATTGCCCCTGATCGTCCGGCAGGAACTGAACAGCGGTCCCGGCACTTATGGGCTGTTCCTGGCTTGCGTGGGTATCGGCGCCATCGGCGGGGCGCTGCTGCTGCCGCACGTTCGCGGCCGTGTATCACGGGACAGGATCGTGGCCGGCGCGACCGTGCTTTACACGCTGGCCATGCTGGCGCTTGCCCACAGCGGAAATGTGTATGCGGCCGGGGCTGCAATGCTGGTTACGGGAGTGGCCTGGCTCAGCGTCGTCTCGTCACTGATGACGGCAACCCAGACCGCCCTGCCGGGGTGGGTCCGGGCGCGCGGCCTGGCCTTCTTCTGGGTCGCATTCACGGGGGGAATGGCGGCGGGCAGCGCACTTTGGGGGCAAATCGCCTCGTGGATCGGCATTCCCGCGGCGCTTACAGTGGCCGCCGTCGGCGCGCTGGCCGGGATAGCTGCAACCTGGCAATACCGAATCGGGCTGCACGATGTCGCCGATCTTTCGCCGTCGCTGCACTGGGCTACGCCGATGATGGCAGATGAGCTTGAAATGGATAGCGGGCCGGTGATGGTGACGGTGGAATACCGGATAGATCCGGCAAGAATCCATGAATTTTCGCAGATCATGCATAGCATCAGGAGGGTACGACGACGCGACGGTGCATTCATGTGGGAACTGTTCAACGATATCGAGGACCCCGGACGCTTCGTGGAATGCTTCATGGTCGAATCATGGCTTGAACATTTGCGCCAGCACGAGCGGGTGACCGTTGCAGATCGGGATGTCAGCGAGAAGGCGCGGGCGTTTCATCTCGGCAGCGAGCCCCCCAAAGTGACTCACTTGGTGGCCGGGAGTATAGGCCGGCCTTCAGCCGGCAAGTCGGGCTAAACGGCCTGCCAAGCGCTACCCCCATCGGCGGTAAATTCCAGGAAGCAGCCTGCGCGGCCGCAACTGGCGAATCCAAGCGGATTGAGGCTAAAATGGGCGCAGGCTATGTCGCCATGAAAGGAGCCGCCATGGGATTCCTCGTTCTGCTTGCCATTCTGCTGGTTGTCTTGATCTATTTCATCATGCTCTACAACGGCCTGGTGGCACTCAAGCACAACATTGCAAAAGCCTGGGCCAACATCGACGTACTGCTGAAGCAGCGCCACGACGAACTGCCCAAGCTGGTGGAAACCTGCAAGCAATACATGCAATACGAACAGGAAACCCTGGAGAAAGTGACGAAGGCGCGCGCCCAGGTTTCTGCCGCGCGCGAGAGCCAAAACATGGGCGCGCTCGGCGCCGCCGAGGCGCAGCTGCGCGGGATGATCGGCAACCTGTTCGCGGTGGCCGAAGCCTACCCGGAACTCAAGGCCAATGAAAACTTCCAGCACCTGCAGGGACGCATTACCGGTCTGGAAAACGCCATCGCCGACCGGCGCGAGTTCTACAACGACAGCGTCAATCTCAACAACGTGCGCATCGAGCAGTTCCCTGACGTGATCGTGGCGCGGATGTTCAACTTCCAGCCCGCCGATCTGCTCGAATTCGACGCTGCGGAGACCGCCGACGTCAGCGTGAAACAGCTATTCGGTAGCCTGTAGTCAGTCATGTTGAATTTGCGTGTTTTTCTTGTAGGGCAGAATTCATTCGGCCAAATGTGCGAATGAATTCGCACCTACAAAAAACGTGCAGACGTTTCAAGTTGACTGACAACTAGAGCTTGACGGACAAGTTCTTAATGTTCGACAGCCTGAGGCAACACTATGTCAACCTGCTCACTTCGGGTGGGCATCTGGTGCTGCTTTTCGCCGGTTTTCAAATCGGCTCAATTACAGCATGGCTCGTCGTGCTGGGGCTGATCGGCGCCATCAGCTTTTTCGCCTGGACCGGCAATCACCGCCGCAGCCGCCTGATTCTCGACACCCCCACGTCCCGGATCGCCTCGGCCGCTCAAGGCTATGTCGAGCTGACAGGCCGCGCCAAAGAGGCGCAGGATGCCCCGCTGCTGAGCAAACTCACCCTGCTGCCCTGCGTGTGGTACCGCTACACCGTCGAGCAGGCGCGCAACGACGGCAAAGGGTATGAAATCGTGGATCGGGGGGACAGCAACGACACCATCCTGCTCGACGACGGCAGCGGCCAGTGTTATGTCGATCCCGATCAGGCCGAAATCCTCACCCGCCACAAGCGGGTATGGACCAAGGGCGACTACCGCTACACCGAATACGTGCTCTCGCCGCTCGACACGCTCTACGTCCTGGGCGAGTTCACCACCCTGGGTGGCGCCAACAGCGACCTCGATTTCAAGGGCGATCTCAACGCCTTGCTCACCGAATGGAAGCGCGACTCTGCGGGCCTGCTGGCGCGTTTCGATCTCGACAAGAATGGCCAGATAGACCCCAAAGAGTGGGAACTGGCCTTGCTCGCAGCCAAACGCGAGGTGGCCAGGCAGCATGGCGAGATCCGTCTCAGGGACGGCGTGCACCTGCTGCGCAAACCCCAGGATGGCCGGCTGCTCCTGATTTCCAACCTGCCCGAAGAAAGCCTGGCGAGGAAATACGTGCTGTGGGGCTGGTTCCACCTGCTGACGCTCGTGTCGGCTGGCGGCGGCGCGGTCTATCTGCTCGCCGTTTGAATCATAGTCTGGTTCAGACTGTTACCATAACCGGGTTCTGCAGCAGTTTATTGACAGCGCCCCATTGCATGTGGGAGATCGGGGAGAGGTAGCTAATCAAGAATAAAGCGAATGCACCATGTGGCAATAATTTCCCGTGACTGGCCATGAGCTGAATCAATCAAGCCAGTTTTCCTTCCAGTTCCTCCCAGCGCGCCAGCGCCATCAGCAGCTCATCCTCGATCTCGGTGTTGCGCGCCTGCAGGCGCTTCACCTCATCCGGACTGGCGCGGTAGAGTTCGCCGTCTGCCAGTTGTTCGCCGATTGTGTGCTGCTCTTTCTCCAGCGTCTCGATTTGCCCCGGCAACGCCTCGATCTCGCGCTGCTCCTTGAAGGAAAGTTTGGGCTTAGGCGCCGTTTTTTCTTGTGTCGGCTTGGGCCTGGCCGGCGCGGAAGCCTTCTTCTCCGCTTCAGCCTCGGCGCGCGCCTTGCAGCGCAGCCAGTCCTCATAGCCGCCGGCATATTCGGCCAGCCTGCCGTCGCCTTCAAAGGCGATGACCGAGGTCACCACGTTATCGAGAAACGTACGGTCGTGGCTCACCAGAAAGAGCGTGCCTGCATAATCCAGCAACAGCTCTTCCAGTAGTTCCAGTGTTTCGATATCAAGATCGTTGGTGGGCTCATCCAGCACCAGCACATTGGCGGGGCGGGTAAACAGCCGCGCCAGCAACAGGCGATTGCGCTCGCCGCCGCTCAGGGACTTGACCTTCGCACGCGCGCGCTGCGGCGGGAACAGAAAATCCCCGAGATAGCTGATGACGTGTTTTTTCGTCCCGCCGATTTCGATGAAGTCGTTGCCCTGGCTGATGGTATCGGCCAGCGTCGCTTCCTCGTCGAGCTGTTCGCGCAACTGGTCGAAATAGGCCACGGCGAGCTTGGTGCCGCTACGCACCGTGCCCGAGTCGGGCTGCAAGTCGCCCAGAATGAGCTTGAGCAGCGTGGTTTTTCCCGCGCCGTTAGGCCCGATCAGGCCGATGCGGTCGCCGCGCATGATGCGGGTGGAGAAATCGCGGATCACGGGTTTGCCGCCGAAGGCCTTGGAGACATGCTCCAGTTCCGCCACCAGCTTGCCGGAACGCTCGCCCGCGTCGAGTTCGAGCCGGGCCTTGCCCATCTGATTGATGCGCGCCGTATGCTCGCGGCGCAACTGCTCCAGCCGCCGCACCCGGCCTTCGTTGCGGGTGCGGCGCGCTTCGACGCCCTTGCGTATCCACACCTCTTCCTGCGCCAGCACCTTGTCGAACTTCTCGCTCTGGATCGCCTCCGCCGCCAGCATCTCCTGCTTCCTGCGCTGGAAATCGGAAAAATTGCCGGGGAAGCTCGCCAGCTGCCCCCGGTCCAGTTCGATGATGCGGGTGGCGACGTTGTCGAGAAAACGCCGGTCGTGGGTGACGAACAGCACGCTGCCGCCGAATGTCTTGAGCAGCTCCTCCAGCCACTCGATGGCGGCCAGGTCGAGATGGTTGGTGGGCTCGTCCAATACCAGCACATCCGGCTCGGCAACCAGCGCCCGAGCCAGCGCCACGCGCTTCTTCCAGCCGCCGGAAAGCGACGAAACCAGCACGTCTTCGGGCAGCGCAAGGCGGCTCATCACCGCATCGATGCGGCTTTGCTGCCGCCATCCGTCGCGCGCTTCCAGTTCGCCCTGCAATATCTGCATGCGGTCGAGCAGGGCTTCGGTATCCGCGCCCTCCTCCCCCATGGCATGGGAAACGGCATGGTAATCGATCAGCAACTGACTCAGCCCGACCAGCCCCTCCGCCACCGCCTCAAATACCGTATGGCCGGGGTCGAGCTGCGGCTCCTGGGACACATAGGCCAGATTCAGCCCCGGTGCGCGCCACACCTTGCCGTCGTCGGGCATTGCCACCCCGGCGATGATTTTCAGCAGGCTCGATTTGCCGCCGCCATTGCGCCCGATCAGGCCCACCCGCTCGCCGGGGTCGAGCAGTAAATCCGCCTGCGCAAGCAGGGGGTGGTGGCCATAGGCGAGGGAAATTTTTTCTAGGGTGATGACGGGCAT
The DNA here is from genome assembly GCA_021792335.1 of Pseudomonadota bacterium. Lineage (GTDB taxonomy): Bacteria > Pseudomonadota > Gammaproteobacteria > Burkholderiales > Sulfuricellaceae > Sulfuricella. The sequence goes on from JAJYUW010000070.1 coordinate 5,234, forward strand.
ATTAATTCAGTAAAGAGAAAGGAGTGAGGAGAAAAGGCAAGGGCAGCACCGTCGCTGGTTTCACTCCTCAGACCTCACCGCTTTTTGTAGGTTCATGCGATTTTAGGAGCTGAGCGATTTCTTCTGCAGGAATGGGGCGACTGAAATAGAAACCCTGATATTCGTCGCATTTCTGCACGTCCAGGAATGCCAACTGCTCCCTGGTTTCGACGCCTTCTGCAATCACGCTCAGGCCCAGGCTGCGCGCCAGATTGATGACCGCCACGGCAATCGCCGCATCGTTGGGATCAGTCGAGATGTCCCTGACGAAGGAGCGGTCGATCTTGAGCCGGTCGATCGGAAAACGCTTGAGGTAGCTCAGCGAGGAATAACCGGTGCCGAAATCATCGATCGCGATCTGCAATCCCTGGCTCTTGAGCTGCGCCAGCACTGCGCTGGTCTCGCTGGTGTTTTCCATCAGCAATCCCTCGGTCAACTCAAGCTCCAGCAGCCTGGGATTGATCCCGGTTTCCCGCAGAATACCGTCGATCATTTCCGCCAGGTTTTCCTGATGGAACTGGTGTGCGGACAAATTCACCGCCATGCGCAGAGGGGGCAGGCCCTCATCCCGCCATGCCCTGCTCTGAGCGCAGGCGGTACGCAGCACCCACTCGCCGACAGGGATGATCAAATGGTTTTCTTCCAACAGCGGGATGAAGTCGCTCGGCGGCACCATGCCCCGTTCGGGATGCTGCCAGCGCAGCAGCGCTTCCACCCCGACCACCCGACCACTCCTGATGTCCAGCTGGGGCTGGTAATAGAGCACAAACTCATCACGCTCCATGGCTCGCCGCAGCGCCCCTTCCATGGCAAAGCGTTCCACCGCGAGGGTATTCATGTCCGTCGTGTAGAAACGGAAATTATTACGCCCGTATTCCTTGGCCCGGTACATCGCGGTATCGGCGTTCCTGAGCAGACTATCGCTGTCGCGGCCGTCCAGGGGATAAATGGTAACGCCCATGCTGGGGGTCACATAAATCTCCTGGCTGGCCGGCATAAAGGGGCGGCCAAAAATATCCATGACTTTTTGCGATACCCGTGCGGCTTCCTCGATCTCGGGCAATTCTTCCAGGATAATCGCAAACTCGTCTCCGCCCAGCCGCGCCAGCGTATCATCCTCCGGCACAACGTGCTTCAGCCGTTCGGCAATTTCCTGCAGCAGGACATCGCCGAGAGAATGTCCGAGCGTGTCGTTGATGGCCTTGAAATTATCGATGTCGATCAGCATCACCGCCATCATCTGACCGCTGTGCGCGGCACGGCTTATCGCATGCCCAAGACGGTCAAGGAACAGGGCGCGATTCGGCAGGCCGGTCAGCATATCGTAGCTGGTGGCCTGAGCCAGGTTCTGCTCCGTCACTTTATGGTGCCCAAGAATGCTCTCCATGCGGAGCGATTTTTCCGACAGCTCCCTTTCCGATTTCCGCAACTCTCTGAGCAGGTAGTAGAGGAAGGATACGATGGCGGTCGCGACGACAAGGGCAATGACCAGGCTGGCCGCCAGGTAATCGGCGGGGGCATCGCCTGCGGAGAGCAGGTTGGCAAGTACAACGACAGCTTCCATCAGAAGCGCGACAACCAGCGCAGGCAGCAGGATGAAAACCCACAGGCTGCCGGCCTTGACCTTTTCAGCGAGTAGCGCCACCAACTTGACTTGTTCCAACCCGTCACCAGAATATCAAAGAGTGGGATTCCCACTGTGGGCATAGGTGTGCTCATGCGTGGACTGGCATGAAACACAGCGTATGGCTGTGGGATAAGCCAGAAGGCGTGCAAACGGGATGTCGGCGCCACAGCCGGAACAGAATCCATACTCGCCCGCATCGATGCGCTTAAGCGTCGCCTCTATGTCGCGCACCTCGGTAATTTGACGGTCGACCATGGCCGCATCCAGATCGGCCAGCATATCCGCTACCGATGCATCGCCCAGATCGGTCACGCGGCCCGCCAGATCGATATAATGCTGCTCGCCTGACTGAGCCAGTTCGTCGCGAATTTCTTCCAGCAGATGCTGATGCCGTTTTTGCAGGGCCTGCTTGAGCTGTGCTGTTTCATCAACAGTAAAAACAGCCATATTAAGACTCCTTGAAATAAAATAGGATGCCGAAATGGAACATGCAACAGGACATGGCATCCTGTTCTTGCATTGATTCACTTGGCGTTTCTTAGCTGCGCTTCAGGTTCCTTTGCGCACGCCGTGTTATATAGTAGCACGCCTTGTCGTCCGGGTAATGGCGGAGCCATTTCATGCATATATCCGCGACCCATTCCGGCTCGCTTTTCGCGGCGTCATTCAGCCAGTTCGCCACGGAGTCCTGCACATAGCGGCTTTCGTCGCAGCGGCACGCTTCCAGCAGCGGCAAGCCATGCCAGGGTTCCGCCAGCAGTTGTGCAATGCGTTTGGCCCATACGCCGCGCGGGCGTGTAATCTCAATGGCAAAACGGCGCAAATTGGCATCCGGCTCGGACACCCAGTCACGCAGCAAGGAAATTGCCTCGAAGGGTGCGGCAACGACTGCCGGCCGCAGCGCCAGCCAGGCCCATTCGCGCACGCCGAAGTGGCGGTCTGCGGCAAGCGGTCTCATCCACCCGAATTTATCCGCCAAGCTCAAACCCGTATGCCCCGCAATAGTAAAACAGGCAAAGCCCCGCACCGTATCGGCACGATGCGCCATCAACTGGTGCAGCGATCGGGCGCTTGCAAAAGCGCCATGCCTGCCCAACAAACTCCCGGCCAGCGCCATGCGTTTTACCAGACCATGTTCAGCAAAATTCTGCTCTGCCGCGTCCCGCGCAAGTCCCGTCACATCGCCGGACCAGCCATTCAATGTTCCCAGCATTGCAGCAACATCGATCGCCGCCTGCTCGGTCAGCGTTGCCGTCTCGACTGCGCCGTGATTGAGCAAGTCGATCAGTTCAGGCGGGATATCGCGCAGCCGGAGATAGCCTTGCCGTTTCGGCGCCAGGCTGCTGTCGCAATCGATTTTATCCATCCGGGGATTTTAGCGTAAAATGTCGCACTCGCCCCAGTAGCTCAGTGGATAGAGCAACCCCCTCCTAAGGGGTAGGTCGGACGTTCGATTCGTCTCTGGGGCGCCATAAACACCTGCATCAGACCCAACCCAGCCAAACGCATTTCAGAACTTTTGCGGCTTGATAGTAGACCTATACTCAACCAGAAATATTCTAGGGAAGGATTCCGGAAGGTTTGCGGATCGGCAAGGATCTGGGAGGAGGCTTGGAAAGGCCTCCTTTTTCTGTAAGTTTAGCCTTGCTGTCGGCCCTGTTAGTAGCACCGGGAGCCTCCTTGCCGGATGATTCCGCTTTGCCGGTCTTTTTCGGCTTCTTGCCCTTCTTCCTGGCTAGATGATTCTCAGCCTTCTTGGGTTTCTGGTATTTGCAGGCATACTCGAATTTTTTTTCGTTATCGGTATCGGGAACCACGTAATTCAGTCGGCCATAGTAAGCGGCAGAAATGGTTTTGATCTCGCCGCCATCCTCATCGTAATAAACACGCATCAGCAGGTCTGAAGTACGTGCATCGCAACCGTAGCGGACCAGGGATTTTGACGACTTGAAATAGAAGTCGCCCGGACGCGCCTGCTCCGGCATAAAATAGACTTCCCGATCCCAGGCCGTCACGATATCTCCCTGACGCATGAAACTCGCCAGGTCTATCTCAGCCCGCATTTTCTCGTTGGACAATACCACCGACCAGACGGCAGCCCCCGCTCCGACAGGGAAGGAAAGAAATGCCGCCGCCAGCACAAGCCGCAATGTTTTTTTCATGCTCTATTCGAAATTTCCATACAGAAGCATCTCGGTGACCTGAGATATATAGCGGCAGGAATCGGGAAAAGTTTACAAAAAAGCCGGCAACTCATGGCGAAACGGGGAAAGCGCATTCCTTGCGCCACGACATTATCATTATAATGTAGGTATTTCTTGCACAGACATGCCGGGACATTCGGAAACATGATGAACTACTGCAGCCAGTGCGGCGCAAAGGTCGGGTTAAGGACACCTCCCGGCGATAATTTTCCGCGCCATATTTGCAATGTTTGCGGCACCATACATTACGAAAATCCGAAAATGGTGGTGGGCACGATTCCCGAGTGGGGCAACCGGATACTGCTCTGCCGCCGCGCCATCGAACCGCGTTACGGGCTCTGGACCCTGCCCGCAGGCTTCATGGAGAACGGCGAAACCACCCTCCAGGCGGCGGCGCGGGAAACTGCCGAGGAAGCGCACGCCCGGGTCGAAACCCTCACCCTGTATGCGCTCTACAACGTGCCGCATATCAGCCAGGTGCACATGTTCTTTCGCGGACGCATGCTGGACGGAAATTTCATGCCCGGACAGGAAAGCCTCGAAGTCGCCTTGTTCAATGAAGAAGAGATTCCCTGGGAACAACTGGCGTTCCTGAGCGTACGCAACACCCTGGAGCACTACTTTGAAGACCGCCGGCAAGGCGCATTCGGCCTGCACGTCGGCGACATCATCCCGCCGCGGGAAGCCCCGAAAAAAGATACCATCGCATAAAAAAAACCGGAGCGGACGTCCTGCGCCCGCTCCGGCCATTTTTCCTGCACGGGTATGCGCGCTATTTTTCCGCCATTGCCAACAACAATCCGTTGAGGCGCTGCACAAAACCGGCCGGATCTTCCAGTTGCCCACCCTCGACCAAAAGCGCCTGGTCGAACAGAATGTGGCTCCAGTCGCCGAAACGCTCGCCTCCCGCCTCAGCTTTCAGCTTCTGCACAATCGGGTGGTGCGGGTTGATTTCCAGATTCGGCTTGGTCAGCGGCACGTCCTGCCCGGCTGATTGCAACAGGCGGGCAAGGTTGCCCCCCATATCGTGCTCGCCCACCACCAGGCAGGCCGGTGAACTGGTAAGGCGATGGGTGATACGGACCTCCTTGACTTTGTCGCCAAGCACTTCCTTCACCTTGTCGGTGAGCTCCTTGAAATCCTCTGCCTCCTTCTCCTGCGCCTGCTTTTCTGCTTCATCCTCAAGCTTGCCCAAGTCGAGTTCACCCTTGGCGACCGATTGCAGCGGCTTGCCGTCGAATTCGGTAAGGTTGGACATCAGCCACTCATCCACCCGATCGGAAAGCAACAACACCTCTATGCCTTTTTTGCGGAACACTTCCAGGTGGGGGCTATTCCTGGCGGCGGAAAAGCTATCGGCCGTAATGAAATATATCTTGCCCTGGCCTTCTTTCATTCGCCCGAGATAGTCCTCCAGGGACACCGTCTGGTCCGCGGTATCGGCAAGAGTAGAAGCAAAGCGCAGCAGTTTGGCGATGCGCTCCTTGTTGGCATGGTCCTCCCCGACGCCTTCCTTCATCACCCGGCCGAACTCGCCCCAGAACTTGCCGAATTTTTCCTTGTCGTTCTCCGCCAGATCGTCAAGCAGGCCGAGCACCTTCTTGACCGAGCCGGCACGGATGGCATCGATATCCTTGCTATGCTGCAGGATCTCGCGCGAGACGTTGAGCGGCAGGTCGTTGGAGTCGATCACGCCGCGCACGAAACGCAGGTAGCGCGGCATCAACTGCTCGGCATCGTCCATGATGAAAACGCGGCGCACATACAGCTTGATGCCGTGGCGCGCCTCGCGGTCCCACAAGTCGAATGGCGCGCGGGCGGGAATGTAGAGCAACTGGGTATATTCCTGCTTTCCCTCCACCTTGCTGTGGGTGTAAGCCAGGGGCGCCTCGAAATCATGCGCCACGTGCTTGTAGAATTCCTCGTACTGCTCCGGGCTGATATCGTTCTTGGCACGCGCCCACAACGCGCTTGCCTGGTTGACGGCCTCTTCCTCGTCAGTGATGCGCTGCGCCTGCTTTTCGGCGTCCCACTCTTCCTTTTTCATGACGATAGGCAGGGTGATATGGTCGGAATATTTCTTGATAATGCTCTTGATGCGCCAACTGTCGAGCAGATCGTCCTCGCCCTCGCGCAAATGCAGGATAACCTCGGTGCCGCGCGCCGCCTTCTCCACCGTTTCCAGGGTGTAGTCGCCCTCACCGGCCGACTCCCAGCGCACGCCATGCTCCGCGCCCAGGCCGGCGCGGCGTGTCAGCACCGTGACCTTGTCCGCCACGATAAAAGCGGAATAGAAGCCAACGCCAAACTGGCCGATCAGATTGCTGTCCTTGGCCTGATCGCCGGTCAGGGATTCGAAGAACTGGCGCGTGCCGGACTTGGCGATGGTGCCGATGTGCTCGATCACCTCCTGACGCGACATGCCGATACCGTTATCGGAGATGGTCAAGGTGCGCGCCGGCTTGTCGAATGTCACACGGATTTTGAGCTCGGCATCCTCCTCGAACAACCCATCGTCGGCAAGCGCCTCGAATCGCAGCTTGTCGGCTGCGTCCGACGCATTGGAAATCAGCTCGCGCAGGAATATTTCCTTGTTGCTGTAGAGGGAATGGATCATCAACTTCAACAGCTGACGGACCTCGGTCTGGAATCCTAGCGTTTCTTTGTGTGCTTCAACAGTCATGCTATTTATTCTCCAATTACAATAATTCGAAATTCCGGGGCTTGCCTCGGTTGAGTATCTGAGCGGCCCTGTTTCTGCCCGCCCACCTGCGGCAAACTGTGCTTTCAGGAAAGCCGTATATTAAATAGGGACTCTCGCAGAAAATTCAACCCAGATTATCCATACATGGACGCCCACTTTTTGCCAAGCTTTCAATTGATGATTTTGAGAAGGGTGAAGATTGCAGCCATACATCCGGACTTTGTGTGAGGCGCATTGCCTCTGTCCCTGATGG
>JAJYUW010000071.1 GCA_021792335.1 Pseudomonadota bacterium
GCGCAACTTTCTATTATTCTTCGCGGGTGACGCATACTACCCATTAGGGTTATTCGACACCCCCCTGCATGGAATAAAGCTTGACCCCCTCTTGATTCCGCCCCCCCCTATCCCCATATAATGACACAGCACACTTGCTTAGCGGGCTTTATACATTTCAGGCTTGGGGCCTTAAAGCCGCGGTTGCCTGCAGAGTGAATAAACAAGCTTGCTAAATATTCGCCGTCAAGTCAAGAGTTACCGTACTGCATCTTGTATCAATTTTCTTGGCCTCTTAACTTACTTTAAAATAGTCAATGATTGGCTTGCGCGATGGCGATGGAAGAAATTACCAAACTAGATAAATTTACCGCCACACCGTTCCGGCAGGAAATAGAATTGCAGCACATCGACCACGAAGCCGGTTTCTCCTCTTTGCGTATACGGATCCGCGAAACCAAACGCTTCACTATTTTTGACATCGACGAACATACCGCCGAACATTGGGGCCGCGCGCTGCTAGAATGGGCTGAAGCGCGCAAGCAAAAAGGAGACTCAAAATAGGCTGGCCGACTGAAAGCGGAATGAACCCCCTCGAGATTGACGATTCCGCCGTAATTGATATCTATTTTGATTTGCAGGGAACCATGCTGCCCAGGGATCATGGGTATCCCCTTTTCCTCGAACTGTCGCGCCTGCTGCCCTGGCTGGCGGGCGAGGAACTGGCTGGGGTACAACATATCCACGGCGCGGAAACGGGTAAAGATGACCTGCTAATTCTAAACCGCCGGGCAAAGCTGGTGATACGCATCCCCGCCCACCGTGAATCTGACTTGATGGCGCTGACCGGTCAAACTCTCGAAATCGGCGGCTTCAAGCTGACCATCGGCAAAGGCAATGCCAAACCGCTAGCGCGCCACACCCCGATATATGCGCACTGCGTCACCACCGGCAGTGTGGACGAAGAGGAATTCACCCGCGACATTATCCGCATACTGGACGAACTTAAAATCACCACTCGCTTCATTTGTGGCAAGCGGCAAACGATCACCGTCGCCGAAGGCGAGGTGCATGGCTACAGCCTGTTGCTGCACGACCTGCCGATAGAGCAGTCCATGCAGGTTCTCCAACGCGGCATGGGGAGCAACCGAAAAATCGGCTGCGGCATTTTCATTCCGCACAAATTCACCCACGCGGTGTAAAATTATTAGATGTTTTTTTCTTGTCCCACTAATTTTTAAGGAGGAATTACAATGGCGTACGTTGTTGGCGGTGTCGAGCTTGAAACCGACGAGGAAGGATATCTGCTGGAACCGAACTACAGTGACGAGATTGTCCCCATGATCGCCGAAGCGGAAGGGCTCTCGATGAACGATGAGCGCTGGGCAATCGTCAACTACATGCGCGAGCAATACAAGGAACACGGCCACACGCCAACATTCCGTAACATGCTGAAAGACTGGGAAAAGATTCGCCCCGGCACCGACAGCAAATACCTCTACACCCAGTTCCCCGAAATGCCGGCCAAGCAGGCCGCCAAGGTAGCCGGCCTGCCGAAGCCGTACGGCAAGGGCGGGTACTAAGCCGTTATGGGTGATGAGTGATGGGGGAATGGGGGATAAATTCATCGCACCCATTCCCCATTACCCATCGCTCATCACCATGACAAAATTCACCACCCTGGTTTCCACCGAGCAACTGGCGCAGCATCTCGACGACCCGAACTGGATCGTGTTCGACTGCCGCTTCACCCTGACCGACCAGGAAGCCGGTCGCCGGGCGTATCAGCACGGCCACATCCCGGGCGCACGCTACGCGCATCTGGATGAAGACCTGTGCTCCCCGATAACGCCGACCAGCGGTCGCCATCCCTTGCCCGATCCACAGGTGCTCGCCGAAAAACTGGGACGCTGGGGGGTGGACGATACCAGGCAGGTGGTCGTGTATGACGACAGTTTCGGCTCGATGGCTGTGAGACTCTGGTGGTTGCTGCGCTGGCTCGGCCACGATGCCGTGGCCCTGCTCGATGGCGGCTTGCCGCGCTGGATGCGTCAGAAACATCCGGTCAGCGCCGATTTGCCTCAAATCAACCCGACCCGATTCATTCCCCGCCCGCAAGATGCGATGTGGGCGGACGCCGCCGAGGTCGAACAGGCCCGGCAAGATCCCGATAGACTGGTCATCGACGCTCGACCGGAAGAACGCTTCAAGGGCGAACGTGAAATGCTGGACAAGGTTGCAGGCCATATTCCCGGCTCGATCAACTGGACCTTCGAGGAAAATATCGACTTCGACGGCACCTATCTACCCGCCGAAGAGTTGCACGAAACTTACCTTGCCTTGCTGCACGACATTCCACCGCAGCAAGTGGTCCATGTTTGCGGCTCCGGCGTCACTGCCTGCCACAACATCCTTGCCATGGAAATTGCCGGATTGCCTAGCGGAAAACTTTATCCCGGCTCGTGGAGCGAGTGGATCACAGACCCATCCCGTCCAATCGCCGTAGGTGCATCAGGAGAATGAAATGAAACCCATCCGGATAAAAACAACCTGGTTCAAAAAAGACGAGGAACCCAAGGATCCCAAGGAAATCGCCTCGGTACTGGCTTTGATCATGTGGCGCCTGGCAGACAAATTTACCGCCAACCTGTCCACGGCCGACTACGACATCATCACTCCGCAGCGAGGCTTTATCCTGATGGCCGAGTACCTCGCCTTCGAGGTTCAATATGCCGACCGCCTCGCCTACAACCGCATCGACGACGCGACACGCACCGCTTTCATCCAGGCGCTCGGCAAGCGTCTTGCCGAAATGATGGAGGAGAACATCCTTGAAATCGCCCCCCATGACGGCGAGGACTACGACCACCAGGCGGGCTTCATTGATCTGCTTAACCGGCGCCTGGCAGATTACGCCGCCTTCGACATGGTGGACGAAAAACCCGGCTTCGCCACCCTGAACTATCTCGGCAACAACATTCGCGAAGTGATGGATAAACGCGACCAGCCCTGGATCATCGATCAGATCATGGAGATCGAAGCACCGGAAACTGTTGCAAGCATCCAAAAGACGATGCGCGGATTGCTGGAAACCGAGGAATAATTCCCCAAGGAGAAAACCTGACCGAATTTCTTCAGGTTCTGGTTTTTTCCATCAAACTTGCTTCCTTAGCACTCAACTCGGATCCTGGTACTCCGCTTCCAGCAGCTTGGCCTGAGCTGCGGCGAGGCGTGCGATCGGCACGCGCGGACCGGAACAGGACACATAGTCGAGCCCGATATGATGGCAGAAGTGGATCGAGCCGGGATGCCCGCCGTGCTCGCCGCAGATGCCTATCTTCAGGTCTGGCCGGGTCTGGCGCCCCCTCTCCACCGCCATTTTCATCAGCTGCCCCACACCCTTGATGTCCAGCACCTCGAACGGATTGTCCTGCAGGATGCCGGTTTCATTGTAGGCCGGCAGGAACTTGTTTTCCGCATCCTCTCGGCTGAACGAGAAAGTGGCCTGGGTCAGGTCGTTGGTGCCGAAGGAGAAGAATTCGGCGGTTTCCGCCATGCGCCCGGCACGCACGCAGGCACGCACCACTTCCAGCATGGAGCCGAACTTGAAACGCACATTGATGCCGTGGGTCAGCTCCACCACCTTGTGGATGCGCTGGACATAGCTGTGGATGCGCTTTAGCTCCTCCACCGTAGCCACCTGCGGCACCATGATTTCGGGATGGATTTCGATCCCCTCCCTGGCGCACAGGGCTGCGGCCTCCAGGATCGCCTGAATCTGCATCGAGTAGATTTCAGGGTAGGTGATGCCCAGCCGCACGCCGCGGTGCCCCAGCATCGGGTTGACTTCCGCCAGGGCGCGCACTTTTTTCAGCACCGCCTCCTTCTTGCTGATCACATCCTCTTCCAGGTGCGACTCCTTGAAGGTGTGCAGACCGCCCATCAGCTTCAGCAGGCCGTCGGCGTATTGCTGGTAGAGCTTGGGGTTGAGCAGCTTGAGGGTTTCCGGCAGCTCTTCCAGACCCTTGATGGTGTCGCGCAACTGGTGCAAGTGGGCGATCTCCAATTCCAATTGCGACGCCGTGGGCAGAAATTCGTGCATGGGCGGGTCAAGCAGACGCACCGTCACCGGCAGCCCCTTCATCGCCTTGAAGATGCCCTTGAAATCAGAGCGCTGGATCGGCAGCAGCCGATCGAGGGCGGCTTGGCGATCTTCCGCCGTTTCGGCCAAGATCATTTCCTGCACGATGGGCAGGCGATCGGTGCCGTTGAACATGCGCTCCGTGCGGCACAGGCCTATACCCCTGGCGCCAAATGCGCGTGCCTTGGCGGCGGACTCCGGCGTGTCGGCATTTGCAAATACCTTGAGATGCGCCGTTTCGTCGGCCCAGGCAAGCAGAGTAGCCATTTCCTCTGAGAATTGCGCTTCCACCGTCGGCACCTCTCCGGCATAAACATGGCCGCTGCTGCCATCGATGGTGATCACGTCACCTTCGTGCAGCGTGGTATCGCCGATCTGCGCGCTGCGCAAATGATCGTTGATCACGATCTGCTCGCAGCCGGACACACAGGGTTTGCCCATGCCGCGCGCCACCACCGCGGCGTGGGAAGTCTTGCCGCCGCGGGAAGTCAGGATGCCCTGGGCTTGGAAGAAGCCGTGGATGTCATCCGGCTTGGTTTCCTCGCGCACCAGGATGACCTTCTCGCCGGTGCGGCCGCGAATTTCGGCCGAGTCCGCGTCGAACACGATCTTTCCGGACGCCGCGCCGGGCGAAGCCGGCAGCCCCTGCGCCAGGGATTTACCCTTGAAATCGGGCGTCAACTGCGGCACCAGCATCTGCTCCAGCATCGCCGGCTCGACACGCAGCAACGCACGCTCCTTGCTTATCAGACCTTCGTGGAACATCTCCACCGAAGTGCGCACCATGGCGCGCGCGTTCATCTTGCCGTTGCGGGTCTGCAGGCAATAGAGCGTGCCTTTCTCGATGGTGAACTCGAAATCCTGCACTTCCTTGTAATGCGATTCCAGCCGGTTGTGCAGTTCCATCAACTGGCGGTAGATCTCCGGCATTTCCTGTTCCATCTCGGCGATTGGCCTTGGTGTGCGGATGCCGGCCACCACGTCCTCGCCCTGGGCATTGGTGAGATATTCGCCGTAAATCACGTTCTCACCGGTGCCGGGGTTGCGGGTAAAACCCACGCCGGTGCCGGAATCGTTGCCCATGTTGCCGAACACCATGGTGCAGATGTTGACCGCTGTACCGTTGGCCTGCTCCCTGGTGATCCTGAACTGCTTGCGGTAATCCACCGCGCGCTTGCCCGACCAGGAGCGGAATACCGCCCCCACCGAGATTTCAAGCTGCTCGTACGGGTCCTGTGGGAACGGCTTGCCGCTGTGGCGCTCGACGATAGCAAGAAATTCTCCGGCCAGTTCCTTGAGGTGTTCGGCGGTCAGGTCCAGGTCCAGGAGTGCGCCATATTTCCTTTTGATCGCCGCCATCCGTTCGTCGAAATGTTCGTCGCCGATGCCCAGCGCGATCTTGCCGAAGAGCTGGATGAAACGGCGGTAGGAATCGTAGGCAAAACGCTCGTTGGCGGTCTGCTTGATCAGCCCCTGCAGGGAAGTTTCGTTGAGGCCGAGATTGAGGATGGTATCCATCATGCCCGGCATGGACATCGCCGAACCGGAGCGCACCGAAACCAGGAGTGGGTTTTCGCCGCTGCCGAAACCCTTGCCGGTTTTCTTTTCCAGCGCCGTCATGTGAATCTTGATCGCATCCATCAAACCTTCCGGCAGATGGTTTTTTTCCAAATAGGCGAGACAGGCTTCGGTGGTCACCGTGAAGCCCGGCGGAACGTTCAGCCCGATCTGCGTCATCTCGCACAGATTCGCCCCCTTGCCGCCCAACAGCATCTTGTTTTTGCCGTCACCCTCTTCGAATGCATAAACGAATTTGTTGCTGTCGGTCATGGTCGCGCCCTTTGTTCCCGCATATGGAAATAAAAAGATGAAGTTTATGATATCACGCGCTCAACGAAAAATGCGTTGTTACTTATATATTATATAGAAGAGTGAGGCAGCACAGGTTGGCCGGGAAGCTCTGGCAGGGAGGCGGTCATTTTTCGGGCTCGCCCAGGCGTCAAACCATGCCTCAAATATTAAGCCTCATAGCCCAGCACCGGCGCCAGCCATTTCTCCGCCGTCGCCACATCCATGCCCTTGCGCCTGGCGTAATCCTCGACCTGGTCACGGCCGATCTTGCCGAGGGCGAAATAGGTCGAATCGGGGTGGGCGAAATAGAAGCCGCTCACTGCCGCGGTGGGCAGCATGGCAAAGTTTTCGGTGATGGTGATTCCGGCCTTCTCGGGCGCTTGCAACAATTCGAACAGCGGGCCTTTTTCGGTATGCTCCGGGCAGGCAGGATAGCCTTGCGCGGGACGGATGCCGCGGTATTTTTCCGCGATCATTTCCTCGTTGGAGAGCGCCTCGTCTTGCGCATAGCCCCAGAATTCGCGCCGCACGCGCTCGTGCATCAGCTCGGCGAAGGCTTCGGCGAGGCGGTCGGCCAATGCCTTGAGCATGATCGCGCTGTAGTCGTCGTGCTTTTTCTCGAATGCGGAGACATGCGCGTCGATGCCTATGCCCGCCGTCACTGCGAAGCCGCCGAGGTAATCCTTCACGCCCGTATCCCTGGGCGCAATAAAATCGGCCAGGGCCAGGTTGGGTTTGCCTGGCGATTTCTCGGCCTGCTGCCGCAGGGTGTGGTAGGTCATCGCCACCTTGCTGCGGCTTTCGTCGGTGTAGATCTCAATGTCGTCGCCGACGCTGTTGGCGGGGAAGAGGCCGATCACGGCTCGCGCTTCCAGCCATTTTTCGTCGATGATGCGCTTCAGCATGGCCTGGGCGTCGGCGAACAGCTTCTTCGCCTCCTCGCCCACCACCGCGTCGTCGAGGATTTTCGGATAGCGCCCGTGCAGTTCCCAGGCAAGGAAGAACGGCGTCCAGTCGATGCGCCCGGCGATCTCCGCCAGGGGGTAATCGTGAAATGCCTTGAGGCCGATGAAGGTCGGCACCGGCGGAATGTAGGCGGCCCAGTCGAGCTTCAGCGCATTGGCGCGCGCCTCGGCCAGGGTCAGCCGCTTGGTTTCGTTGGAACGGTTCTGGTGGCGCTCGCGGATCGCCACATAATCATCGGCGATGCCCTGGACATAGCCGTCGCGCAGATCGTCGCTCAACAGGTTGGAGCACACGCCCACTGCGCGCGAGGCGTCCTTCACATAAATCACCGGCCCGCTATAATGGGGCTCGATTTTCACCGCGGTATGGGCAGGAGAGGTGGTGGCACCACCGATCAGCAGCGGCAGCTTCATCCCCAGCCGCTCCATTTCCCTGGCGACGTGCGACATTTCTTCCAGCGAGGGGGTGATCAGGCCGGACAGTCCGATGATGTCGGCCTTTTCATCCATCGCTGCCTGCAGAATCCGGGCCGCGGGCACCATCACCCCCAGATCGACCACGTCGTAGTTGTTGCACTGCAGCACCACGCCGACGATGTTCTTGCCGATGTCGTGGACGTCGCCCTTGACCGTGGCCATGATGATCTTGCCCTTGGCCTGGGCGGCCTGTCCGGTGGCGGCCTTCTCCGCCTCGATGTACGGCACCAGGTGCGCCACCGCCAGCTTCATCACGCGGGCGGACTTCACCACCTGGGGCAGGAACATCTTGCCGGCGCCGAACAGGTCGCCGACTACGTTCATGCCGTCCATCAGCGGCCCCTCGATAACGTGGATCGGACGCTCCGACTGCTGCCGGGCTTCTTCGGTGTCTTCGACGATGTAGCTGGTGATGCCCTTGACCATGGCATGGGCCAGACGTTCGCGCACCGGCGCTTCGCGCCAGGAAAGGTCTTCGACCTGCTCCCTGGTCTGGCCCTTGAAGGATTCGGCAAATTCCACCAGCCGTTCTGTCGCGTCAGGCCGGCGGTTGAGCAGCACGTCCTCGACCCGCTCCAGCAAGTCCCTGGGGATTTCCTCGTAGACGCCGAGCTGGCCGGCGTTGACGATGCCCATGTCCATGCCCGCCTTGATGGCGTGATAGAGGAATGCCGTGTGGATAGCCTCGCGCACCGGCTCGTTGCCGCGGAAGGAGAAGGACACGTTGGATACCCCGCCGCTCACCTTGGCATAGGGCAGGCTCTGCTTGATGATGCGCGTGGCCTCGATGAAATCCACCGCGTAATTGTTGTGTTCCTCGATGCCGGTTGCGATCGCGAAGATGTTCGGGTCGAAAATGATGTCCTCGTCCGGAAAGCCGACCTGCTCGGTCAAAATCTTGTACGAACGGGAGCAGATCTCGATCTTGCGCTCTTTGGTGTCGGCCTGACCCTGCTCGTCGAAGGCCATGACCACCGCCGCCGCACCGTAACGGCGGCATAGCCTGGCCCGTTCGATGAATTCGGCCTCGCCCTCCTTCATGCTGATGGAGTTGACGATGGACTTGCCCTGCACGCATTTCAGCCCGGCCTCGATCACCGACCATTTCGAAGAATCGATCATCACCGGCACCTTGGCGATGTCCGGCTCGGAGGCGATGAGGTTGAGGAATTTCACCATCGCCGCCTCGGAGTCCAGCATCGCCTCGTCCATGTTGATGTCGATGATCTGGGCGCCGTTTTCCACCTGGGCCTTGGCCACTTCCAGGGCCTTGTCGTATTCGCCGTTGATGATCAGGCGGGCGAACATCTTCGAGCCGGTGACGTTGGCGCGCTCGCCGACGTTGACGAAAAGCGAATCCTCGCCGATGTTGAGCGCCTCCAGGCCGGACAGGCGCAGCTTTTTCTCGATTTCGGGAATGGCGCGCGGCGGCAAGTCTTGCACCGCTTCGGCGATCGCCCTGATATGCGGCGGCCGGGTGCCGCAGCAGCCGCCGACGATGTTGAGCAAACCGTTTGATGCCCATTCGCGGATCTCCGCCGCCATCGCCTCGGGGGTTTCGTCGTAGCCGGTTTCCGACAAGGGGTTGGGCAGGCCGGCGTTGGGGTGGGCGCTCACATAGGTGTTAGCCATATTGGACAGCTCTTCCACGTACTGGCGCAACTCCTTGGCGCCGAGGGCGCAGTTGAGGCCGATCGAAAGCGGCTGGACGTGACTCACCGAGTTCCAGAACGCCTCGGCGGTCTGCCCCGAAAGCAGGCGCCCGGAGAGGTCGGTGATGGTGCCGGAAATCATCACCGGCAGCCTGATATTGTGGGTGTCGAAATACCGGTCGATGGCAAACAGCGCGGCCTTGGCGTTGAGCGTGTCGAAGATGGTCTCGACCATCAGGATGTCGGAACCGCCGTTGACCAACCCGCTGATCGCCTGAGTGTAAGCGTCCACCAACTGGTCGAAGGTGACGTTGCGGAAGCCGGGGTCGTTGACCTCGGGCGAGATCGAGGCGGTGCGGTTGGTCGGGCCGAGCACGCCGGCGACGAAGCGCGGCCTAGCCGGGTTCTTGACCTCGTGCTCGTCCGCCGCCTCGCGCGCCAGTTTTGCGGCGACCAGGTTGATCTCGTACACCAGCCCTTCCATGTGGTAGTCCGCCATGGCGATGGAGGTGGCGTTGAAGGTGTTGGTCTCGAGGATGTCCGCTCCGGCTTCCAGATAGGCGGAATGAATCTCGCGGATGATCTGCGGCTGGGTCAGCACCAGCAGGTCGTTGTTGCCCTTCAGATCGCTGCCGTAGCCGGCGAAGCGTTCGCCGCGATAGTCCGCTTCGGTCAGCTTGTAGGCCTGGATCATGGTGCCCATGGCGCCATCCAGGATCAGGATGCGCTGTTTGAGCTGTTCATCCAGCAGGGCGGTACGATTGGCGGCGGACATTAGCGCGGGTTCTTTCATTGTAAGCATCATCTGCCGGTATTATACCTTTTCCGCCCATGCGATGCTGCGGGGGTGGCAAGGAAGGCGCTCCGTGCTTATACTGGATTCATTCAAATATTATTTTGGAGCCTGCCATGCCGGTACTGCTTGTCTGGAACGACCAATACAGCGTTCAAATCCCTGAAATCGACCAACAGCACAAGAAGCTGTTCGCCCTGATCAACAACCTCTACGACCAGATCATGCAAGGCCACGCGGAAGAAGCGATCGACTCCACGCTCAAGGCACTGATCGACTATACCCGCATCCATTTCGATTTCGAGGAACGGCTGATGCGCGAGAGCAATTATATCCACTATGCCGAACACTGCGCGGCCCACGCCGAGCTGATCCGGCGTATCGCCGAATTCGACGGCAAAAAATTGCGCGGCGATTTGGGCGATGAACTGATGGCATTTCTGTTTGACTGGCTGACCGTCCACATTCTGGAAGAGGACATGAAGTATGCCGCCAGCCTGACGGCGCACGAAGGTCCCGCCCTGGAACATCTCACCCCCCGGCAGGCCTACAAATACCTGCACGACAACCCCAATGCCGTGCTCATCGACGTGCGCAGCGAGATGGAATTCCTTTTCGTCGGCCACCCCGTCGGCGCGGTGATCATCCCCTGGTACAACACGCCGGACTGGGGCTTGAACCCGAACTTCGTCGCCGAAGTCAAAATGGCGGCAAGCCTGAACCGGCCGGTGGTGCTGATCTGCCGCAGCGGCAATCGTTCGGCGGAAGCCGGGAAAATGCTCCTGGCGGCGGGTATGACCGAGGTTTACAACGTGCTCTACGGCTTCGAGGGCGAGCTCGACGAGCACCATCGTCGCGGCACCCGCAATGGCTGGCGGTTCGACGGTTTGCCGTGGGAGCAGTGCTGAGCCGCGGCGGCGGGGATCAGGCCGGGAATACCCCGGTCGACAGGTAACGGTCGCCGCGGTCGCAGACGACGGACACGATCACGGCATTCTCGCATTCCGCGGAAATCCTGAGTGCGGCCGCCAGTGCGCCGCCGGATGAGATGCCGGCGAAGATGCCTTCCTCCGCCGCCAGGCGCCTCGTCATTACTTCCGCTTCCTGCTGGCTCACCTCGACCATCCTATCCACCCGCCTGAAGTCGCAGATTTTAGGCACATAGGCCTCAGGCCACTTGCGAATGCCAGGGATCTGTGATCCTTCGCTAGGATGAACGCCGATGATCTGAATATCGGATTTCTGCTCCTTGAAATATCGGGAACACCCCATGACGGTGCCGGTGGTGCCCATGCTGCTGACAAAATGGGTGATTGTTCCCTGCGTATCGCGCCAGATTTCCGGGCCGGTGCCTTCGTAGTGCGATTGCGGATTGTCAGGGTTGGAAAACTGGTCAAGAATCACCCCCCTGCCCTCATCTCGCATCCGGTTGGCGGTATCTATCGCCCCTTCCATACCGCCCGCCTTCGGCGTCAGCACGAGCTCCGCGCCGAAAGCGCGCATCACCTGGCGCCGCTCCACGCTCATGTGCTCCGGCATCACCAGCACCATGTTGTAACCGCGCATTGCCGCAGCCATCGCCAAGGCGATGCCGGTGTTGCCGCTGGTCGCCTCGATCAGTGTGTCGCCCGGCTTGAGCTCGCCGCGCGCTTCAGCCCGCTGGATCATGAACAGCGCCGGACGGTCCTTGACCGAACCGGCCGGATTGTTGCCTTCCAGCTTGACCAGCACGGTATTGCTGGTGTTGCCCGGCAAGCGCTTCAGCTTCACCAGGGGAGTGTTGCCGACAAACTCCTCGATACTCTTATACATCCCAGTCCCTCCCGAATTACGGCGCCTGCCCGACGTTAGGCAATCCGACCCTGTTGCGTGACCAGAGAAGCAAGAGGCGCGGCGTTCGCACCTTAAAACGTTGGGTCAAATAGATCCCTAAATAATCAATTTATCGCATTTGCTCCAAATACTCAAACGCATCCGGAAAAAGCGGCATGTCATTCTGGATAGATATTAATATTACGGTAATATTAATATATGCTTATAATGCCTCTTTTGAATTTCGAGTGGGTAATGCTTCATTTCAGGCGGCTGATGAGACATGATGGCATTCCCTGTTTCTTGTGAGAGCATGACGATGCAGAACCAACTGTTTGAAGCCGCTCTGGGCATT
>JAJYUW010000072.1 GCA_021792335.1 Pseudomonadota bacterium
CAATTGCATAATGTAATAATCGGACCGGCAGTTAAAAATAGTATTAATAATAATCAAGGTAGATTCACATGAAGGCCGTCTCTATATTAATAAACGTCCGGACCCATGGGTCTCTTGAATAACTGTTAGGCGCTTTTCAAAGCACTACTCACATCGGCCCAAGGAGTAAACATGAAAGAAGAATTCGACATCGCGCCGCTTATCTCCAAAGATCAAATGGCTGGCGGTAGCGGCCAAAGAAACTTGTATTGCCCGGTCTGCAAATGCATCAATTCTCATGTGAAGCCGCCATTCTTGATGGTTGACGAAAAGTGGCATGGCAATGGAGTGCTGGCTGTCACACCAATGTGGAGCGAGTGTGGCTCAGAATGGGAAGTCTGCATCGGGTCGCACAAAGGCGATGCCCCGATATTTGTTCGCGTCACAAAGTCGTGCAAGTAGTCCATTCGCCAAGAGAAGCGCCTAACCCTGCTATAAAGACTTCCCTGTCAACCCCGCCGCCGTAGTGGGGTTGTTTTTTTGCAGACAGTTTTTTATCTCATTTTTCTTCTCCATTTATTTCACTGCGTAGCACGATTAGCAATTACAAGAACAGACTGCATTTCTATAATCGGCTTTGTTGCGCCCAGCGTTAACCGGCGCGAGCCATGATATTAACCGCTCCTCCTGCCCTCATTCGTTCGACGGGCTTGCCACTGCCTTGGGGATCAACCGCAACAGTCCTTTTGGCGCCCACAGGGTTAGCCAGGTTCGCAGGAGGCCGGTCTGACCTGTTTTGCTATCGCTTTGTCGCAGTGAACTGGACTCGGTGTTTCATTGTGCAGCAACGACCTTGGCAAACTTTTCTATAAAGACTTCCCTGTCAACCCCGCCGCCGTAGTGGGGTTGTTTTTTTGCAGACAGTTTTTTATCTCATTTTTCTTCTCCATTTATTTCACTGCGTAGCACGATTAGCAATTACAAGAACAGACTGCATTTCTATAATCGGCTTTGTTGCGCCCAGCGTTAACCGGCGCGAGCCATGATATTAACCGCTCCTCCTGCCCTCATTCGTTCGACGGGCTTGCCACTGCCTTGGGGATCAACCGCAACAGTCCTTTTGGCGCCCACAGGGTTAGCCAGGTTCGCAGGAGGCCGGTCTGACCTGTTTTGCTATCGCTTTGTCGCAGTGAACTGGACTCGGTGTTTCATTGTGCAGCAACGACCTTGGCAAACTTTTCCCACGCCTTCGGGTCGTATTCTTCGCCCTTGGCCAACATCGCCCATACCTGCCGTGCATGCTTGTTGGCGATGGCGACCAGTGTCTTGTGATAGCCGACTCGACCATAGAGTTTGAGTATCCACTGCTGCACCCGGCTTAGTAAATCGGGGGCTTTCTTGAGCGCGCTTTGTAAGGTGGATTTAGCGCCCTGAATCAAGAGAGTACGCAAGTAGGCATCTCCGCGTCGGCTGATGCGCCCGAGCTTGGTTTTTCCGCCACTGCTGTATTGCCGTGGCGTGAGCCCGATCCAGGCGGCAAATTGCCGACCATTTTTGAAGTCGCGCGCATTGCCGACACTGGCCGCGAACGCATCCGAGCTGATGGGCCCGATGCCGGGCTGTGCCTGCAAGCGTTGGCTGTGTTCATCCTGCTTGGCAGATTGGGCAATGGTGCGATCGCATTCCGCCAGTTGTTTGTCGAGTTGTTGCAACTGCTGTTGGATATGGCCTAACAATGTGCGGAAACCCCCGGGTAATGAGGGATGCAGCAAGGCGACTTGTAGTCCGACGGTAAATGCTTTGGCGTTGCGTGCCAGTGGGTAGCCAAATTCCAGCAACAAGCCACGGGTGCGGTTAATCAATGCGGTGCGCTCTTCTTTCCAGCCTTCGCGCAGCCGGTGCCAAGCCAGGCGCGTTTGCTGTGCTTCGGTTTTGATGGCGACGAAGCGCATCTGTGGCTGCCGTACGGCGATGGCGATGGCCTCGGCATCGTTGTAATCATTCTTTGCGCTGGCGCTTTTGCGAAAGGGCTGCACAAATGCTCCGGCCATCAGTTTGGGCTCCAGACCCATTCCTTGCATTTTGCGCGCCCAGTAATGGGCGCTGCTACATGCCTCCATTCCAAGCATGGTGCCGGCTGGTAACTGAATCAGCCATGCGCTGAAATCAGTCGCCCGCAGATTGCGAACCTGAAGAATGTGGCCATTACAATCCATCGTACATACAGTGATGACTTCTTTTGCAAGATCAACGCCAACTGTCGTAATATTCATGATGACTTCTCCTTTGCGATTTAGATTGAGTGTGCAATTCAATCTTGGCACTTTGATGCCGGCAGTGATACTGCTCCGCGATGGGGAAGTCCCTTTATATTCGCTCAAGCGGGACGCCGCAAAAGCGCGGCGCCCCTTAGCTCCACGTTATGCGTCGGACGACAATGCTCCAGGCAACCCAAGGGAGGCACTATGCGGATTTTTTTGACGATCTTGGCTTTCCTATTAGCCGCTCCGGCATTTGCGCAGCGCGAAGTCACACGACTTCAGTGCGATGGAAAGTACTCAAACTTTCTAACCGGCTACAGGAACGTCGATACCAAAGGCAGTTATGTCGAAATTCAGAAGGCCAGCGTTAAGGTCATCTCCCTGATTGGCTTTGACGGAACATACGATGTCTCCTCGGCTAACGAGGCTCAAATTTGCTTTGTTCATCCCGAAGACAAACTCGTTCAAGGCTGTCTTAATCGATTTTCCGGGCAGCTCCAGCTTCATCAACAAAGCAAGAAGCCACGGGCAGGCGACTTCGGCGGATTTGACCAATTGTGGGAGGGAAACTGTACATCCGCGCGTCCCTTGTTCTAAATGTGAAAGCAATTCCAGATGCCGACGCATAACCCTACGCTCAAGCGGGACGCGCTAAAAGCGGCGCGCCCCTTAGCCCCACGTTAGAGGTTGGCCGGTGCGCAGATAATTCGCCATATTTTTATATGGAATTTCATGCGCCACTCTGCTAAGCTAATTTTATGAAGAAAACTCGGTTTGAGTGGGACGAAAACAAGGATGCCGAAAACCAGGAAAAACATGGAATACCGTTTTCTCTGGCACAGTATGCCTTCGCCGACCCCCGCCGTGTCATAGCCGAAGACCTCACTCACAGTGAAACTGAAAAACGCTATTTCTGTTTCGGCGAGGTCGATGGCGGCATTCTCACCGTCCGCTTTACCTATCGCGGCAGTGTGATTCGTATATTTGGCGCCGGTTACTGGCGAAAGGGAAAGGCAATTTATGAGCACGAAAATCAAATACACCGATGAGCCCATTGCGGCCAAGGTCATTCAAGACTTTCTCCCTCCACCCGAAGAACTTGCCTTTCGGGAGGAAGGGGTGAAGGTGACCATGGCTCTTAGCAAGAAGAGCGTTGAGTTCTTCAAAGCTGAGGCGACGAAACACCATACCCAGTATCAGCGCATGATCCGCAGGCTCATCGATAGCTACGTGGATGCCTATGACAAACCTCCAACATCGCGCTCAACTCGTACCGCCCGCAAGCGGGCGTCCGGTTAGCTTCCACGTTGGACTTTTTTGCTGCTGAGCGGACCTTCAGTGAGCAGGCCATGACCGGCTGAAATGGGTCGAACGCAGGCATTCCCCTTTCCTGAAAGCAGCCGTGTAAATTTGATTATCAACCTGGCTGTGGCTCATCAAGCGTGGCGAACCTTAAGCCTGGTTCAAGCACGGAATCCAGAACCCGGAAACTCTACGGGTTGAGCTGGCGGTAAACCAGTTGCGCCACCCTCAGCAGATCAGGCTTGTCCAGATCGCCCGACAAGGCGTAGCCGAAGGGCCCGTCGATCCAGTAAAACACGCCGACATTGTTCTCCCGCGCGTAGCGGAACGCGGTTTCCCGGCTGCCGCCGGCATCGGTGCGCACATACAGGGTAAGGCGCTGGCCGCGCCCGTCCTGGTACATGAACTGCGCTGCCGGCCCGGTGGCGCCGGGCAACAACCGGCCGCCTACCAGCTCGTAGCCGGTTTCGCCCAGGTGAGGCACCTTGACCGTGGCACCCAAGCGCTTCGATAGCCAGGCTGCCAGATGCGCCTCCTGATCCGCGCCCACCTCCACCGGGTGGCGCACTTCCGGCGTGTAAACGACATGCGCAATGGCGGCTTGATGAACGAGCGCCATGGCTGCTCCCGGGCGCGCTTCCTGCGCGCCGTGCAGGAACCAGCCCAGCGCGCCGCCGACCGCGATCCAGGCCAGCACCGCGGCATGGCGCAGCACCGGCATCATGCCCCAGGGTTGGCGTTCCGGGCGCCGCAGGCGCTGCGGTATCGGCTCGTCCAGCACCGGATCGAACAAGGCGCGCAAGGCCTCGTTCTGCCGGCGGTACGCTTCCATCCGCTCGGCATCGGCGGAATGGGCCGCCAGCCACGCTTCCACCTCGGCGCGGCGGCGCTCGTCCAGTTGACCGTCGGCATAGGCATGCAATTCGGATTCGTTCAGCATCGGCTCGCTCATTTCACCACCCTCAAGGCCGGGACGGCGGCGCCCGCCATGATCTGGCGCAGGCGCTCGCGCCCGCGCGACAGGCGCGACATCACCGTGCCGACCGGCACCTCCAGAATTTTCGCCACCTCCTCGTAGCGCATTTCCTCCAGCCCGACCAGCAGCAGCACCTCGCGCTGCTCCTGCGGCAGACAGGCGAGCGCCGCATGCACATCCCGGAGCTGGAGTCCATCCTCCTGGGTGGCACGCGCCGGCATCTGCAGCGCATCATCCTCCAGCGGCAACAGGGCCGGTGCGGCACTATTTTTCCTGACACCGTTCACATGAACATTATGCATGATGGAAAACAGCCAGGCGCGCAGGTCGCTGCCGCGTCGCCACAGGTGGAACTTGCCCCAGGCGCGCTCCAGCGTGTCCTGCACCAGATCGTCGGCGCGGACACGATCCCCCGCCAGAGCCCGGGCGTAGCGGCGCAGGCGGGGGATGTGTTCCTCGATCAGGCGGTCGATCTCGCTCAAGGGCTATCTTCTGCCGGGCGAGCGGCTAGGGCAGCGGTGCCGGGTGGGTAAAGACATAATCCTGGTCCTTTACCGGCGTGTGGCAGCCAAAGCATTCCTGGACAAACGAGGCATCCTTGCCGTAAGGCTTGAGGTCCTTGCCCACCCAGCGGGCGAAACCCCAGCCGCCGGTAGCCGAGTATTTCGCGGCGTCCTTGACCATGATTTCCGCCTGGACAAAGTCCTTTGGCACGGTCGCCGTGGTCCAGCGCTCGTCGGTCTTGATGGTCCAGGCGAGCTTGGCGAGAATCGCCCCGTCCGGCCAGGGGTTGACCTTGCCTTCGCGGGCGGCACGCACCGCCACTTCGTTGCCGAGGATCACCCGCAGGTGGTTCTTGTCGGTACGAAATGAAGGCGAGATCAGCTGCCAGTTCTTGTAGCCCTCGGGCAGGGAGATATCATTGGGCGCAGGCTGCGCGGCCTGGGCTCCCTGGGCGACGACGCCCAGGAGCAACACGCAAAGAATTTTTTTCATCTTGGTCGGCTCCTCAGCAATTATCAATAACCCAGCGCCAGTTTCGGGTCGATCTGCCACACTTCGTTGACCAGCTTGCCTTCGCGGTAAACCAGCACGTAGCGCACCTTGATCGCCGCCTTGCCCTTGAATTCGACATTGGCGGTGACGGTGCTACCCTTGAGATTGGCGCTTTCTTCCAGCTTGGCGACGGTCACTTCGAGCGGTGCGTTGGCCTTGGCGAACTTGCCCCAGGCTTCGCGGATCTTGTCGCTGCCGGCATAGGCGCCATCGAGCGGGCCGCCCACCCATTGCAGGGCGGCGTTGTCGGCGTAGCCTTGCATGATCTGCTCCACATTGCCGGCGGCAATCGCCTTGAAGTGGGTGTTGGCATCGTCGGCAGGGCCGGCAAAAGCGGCGGCGGAAAGGGAAAATAGAACCGCAGCGGCGGCGAGGGTGCGAGTCGAACTGATCATGGTCTTGCTCCTGTTGGTTGAAAAAACGGGGACTACACCCACGTAAACAGCTTCGGCCAGCAATTTATTCCCGCATCACGAAAATATTTTTCAGGTCAACAACACCGCGACGATGCCGCTCAGAAAAATACCGTCGAAAGTACCCGCTCCGCCGATCGAGGCGAACGGCGCACCCATCTTGCGGATGTCGCCCAGGCGCGAGATATCGGCCCCGATCAGCACCCCCAGCGTGCCGCTGATGTAGGCGAGCGGCGCACTCTGTTGCGGATCGATGACCAGAGCGGTCACTGCCGCCATGATGGGCGCGACGAACATGGGAATGCCTATCCCCACACCCGGCATCGGCCGGCTCGCCAGGCGGCAGACCAATGCCACTATTCCCACCGAGCCCATCACCGTAAGCAGGTTGAGGGGATGATGCAACAGCAGATAAACCGAAAAGGAAAACGGTACCAGGCACCCCCCGACGTTGACCGCAACCACAGTCTTGCCGGTGAACGCCATCCGCGGCAGGCGCAGCAGGCTGCGAAACGGTGCCGGCAGCGGGGGAGGCGGCCCTTCCGACTTGACGGTGAACAGCGGCAGGTTGATCAGGCTGCCGATCAGCGAGGATGACAGCAGCAGTATGGCGGAATCGGGCGACAGGCCGAGTTTTTCAAATGCCAGGGTGAGGGCGCCGATCTGGACGAAAGCCACCAGCAGGCCCAGTGCAGCCAGCAGTAGCGCCAAATAGAACGGCGAGAACGGCATGACGCCTCCGCTGGTCTAGATTAAAAAAAGAGTGGCCAGGCCCAGGAAAATGAAGAACCCGCCGCTATCGGTCACGGCGGTGATCATCACGCTGGAGCCCACCGCCGGATCGCGCCCGAGCTTGTGCATGAACATCGGAATCAGCACGCCCATCAGCGCCGCCAGCAGAAGGTTAAGTATCATCGCGCCGGTCATCACCACCCCCAGCGCGGCGTTACGGTAGAGAGAATAGGCAATCAGGCCGATGATGCTGCCCCAGATCAAGCCGTTAACCAGGCTGACTTTTGCTTCCTTGAGAAACAGCTTGCGCAGGCCGCTGCCATGAATTTGCCCCAGCGCCAGGGCGCGCACGATCATGGTGGTGGTCTGGTTGCCCGAGTTGCCGCCGATACCGGCAACGATGGGCATTAACGCCGCCAGGGCGACAATCTTCTCGATTGAGCCCTCGAACACGCCGATCACGCGCGATGCGATGAATGCCGTCACCAGATTGACCGCCAGCCAGGTCCAGCGGTTCTGGATACTTTTCCATACCGTGGCGAACAGATCCTCTTCCTCA
This sequence comes from Pseudomonadota bacterium, assembly GCA_021792335.1. Taxonomy (GTDB): domain Bacteria; phylum Pseudomonadota; class Gammaproteobacteria; order Burkholderiales; family Sulfuricellaceae; genus Sulfuricella. Next base: position 7,279 of record JAJYUW010000072.1, read on the forward strand.
CGCAAGCCCGCCATGGACAGCATTTCGCTGTCCGACTCCTCGCGAATGAAGTCCATCACCTCGTCCACCGTCAAACGGCCCACCAGTTTGTTGTCGGCACTCACAACCGGGGCGGTGACAAGGTCATAGCGCTCGAACGCCGACGCCGCCTCGCCGGCATCGTCCTCGGGCCGGAAGGTCACCGCTTCCTCGGCCATCACCGCCGCCACGCTCGCCTCCGGATCATGCACCAGCAAACGCTTGAGGGGCAGGACGCCGCGGAATTTGTCGTCGCGGTCGACCACGAACAGTTTGTCGGTATGGCCAGGCAGCTCGCCCAGGCGCCGCAGATAGCGCAGCACGACTTCCAGGCTGATGTCGTCGCGGATGGTGACGATATCGAAATCCATCAGTGCGCCGACCGTGTCCCCCTCGTAGGACATGGCCGATTGCAGGCGGCTGCGGTTCTGCGCATCCATCGCCACCATCAATTCATGCAGCACATCCTGCGGCAGGTCGGGCGCGAGATCGGCGATCTCGTCCGTATCCAGATTTTCCGTGGCGGCGATGAGCTCCTCGCTGTCCATCGTGGCAATCAGCGATTCGCGTACTGCGTCGGACACTTCCAGCAGGATGTCGCCGTCGCGTTCGGCCTTGACCAGGTCCCAGACCAGCAGGCGCTGCTCAAGCGGCAAGGCTTCGAGAATGTAGGCGACGTCGGCGGGATGCAGATCATCCAGTTTCTTGCGCAGCTCGACCAGATTCTGCCTGTGCACCAGGGTTTCCACCAGCTCGTGGCGCGGCATCTCCTGTTTGTGGACGAGCCCTTCCACCAACTGATGCTTGCGCAACAACTCGATCACCTGTTGCAAGACCTCTTGCAGGCTTTCCTGAATCTTGCTTGGTTCAATTTCCGACATGCCGTTATCCTTTTGTTGCATACGATCTTTCACGGGCTTTGCCCGTAGAAAGTCGGAGTACCCTTGTGGTGCATACGATCTTTCACGGGCTTTGCCCGTAGAAAGTCGGAGCCCCTTGTCTCGCCGTGGCCGCTGCAAAGCAGGGGAACCCGGCAGTGACGCCCCTCGCGGGCGGGGCGGCGCATCATGGGGCTATGCGTATCACAGGAAAAAGGGAAAGTCGAAAGATGCCGGCCAGTGCCGGCGAGGTCGCGCTTGAGCCCGTTTTTCCGCTGTTTTCCAGCGGAAAAACCGTCAAGGCCTTAAGAGGCGCTGAGGGGATAACCGCTAGAATAAAAAATGTGGAGCAAAACCCTTACAACTATAACTGTCCAAGGTGACGACCCTTGATGATGAAAACATGCGAATTTTAATCGCCGCGGGGAAGTGCTGTCAATTTCGGCACATTACGATTGTGTATGGATTGTGGCTCATGGAGGATTCCCCTGACGGGGGCTGTTATGGCGCCTGAACCTGATTCATGCGCGCCAGGATGACGGCAGTCTGCCTCTCCAGCCCGCGTGAATTGCGGTGAGTGTCGTAATAGCGCGGCCTGGGCACCATGGCGGCCAGCCTCGCAGCCTGTTCGGCGCTCAAATTCGCCGCGCTGGTTTTGTAATAGTAACGCGCGGCCGCTTCGGCGCCGAACACACCGTTACCCCATTCAATGACATTGAGGTAGATCTCCAGGATACGGCGCTTGCTCATCATCTGTTCCAGCATCAGGGTAACAGCCGCTTCCTCGGCCTTGCGCCAGGGCGTGCGGCTGCCGGACAGGAACAGGTTCTTGGCCAGCTGCTGGCTGATGGTGGAACCGCCGGCGACGATCTTGCCCTTTTTCAGGTTCTTCTCGTAGGCTTTCTGTATGCCTTCCCAGTCGAAACCCTCATGGTCGAGGAACTTCGAATCTTCCGCCGCGATCAGCGCACGCTTGAGGTTCATGGAAATCCGGTTGTAAGGCACCCACTGGTGGCGCAGCCCTGCCTCGGGATTTTTTCCCTGCAGGACTTCCAGCCTTTGCTCCATGAAAGCGCTGGTTGAGGGGTTATGATCCACCCACCACCAGATGTGCGCGAAAATCCACAACTGGTAGACCAACACCACCGCGACCAACAGGGCCACGCCGCGCCACAGCCAGCGCCACAGGATTTTCAGCATGGCCTCAGTAGCGCCATGACCGGTTGCGTTTGCGGCCGCACCCCGCGCCACAGGAAAAAAGACTCCGCCGCCTGTTCGACCAGCATGCCGAGTCCATCAGCCAGGTGCGCCGCGCCATGCTGCCGCGCAAATTGCAGAAAGGGCGTCAGCCCCTTGCCGTACATCATGTCGTAGGCCAGGGACCCTGCTGCAAACACCCCTTCCGGCAGGGGAGGGAGCTGATCGCTCAGGCTGCTGGAAGTGGCGTTGATCACGATATCGAAATGGCGCTTTGCCAGCCGGGCATAATTTCCTCCTTCGACCGGGCCGTAGGCCGCGAAGTGCCGCTCCAGAACGAGCGCCTTTTCCGGGGTGCGGTTGGCGATGGCCAACTCCCCCGGTTTCTGCATCAGCAGGGGAAGCAGCACACCGCGGGCCGCGCCGCCCGCGCCCATCAGCAGCACACGCTTGCCCGCGATGGAAATTCCCCTGTTTTCGGCTATATCCCGCGTCAGTCCTGCACCGTCGGTGTTGTCGCCCAGGATAGCCCCGTCCCCCTCGAATTTCAGGGTATTCACCGCCTCCGCCAGGCGTGCGCGCTCGGTCAGCCGGGATGCCAGTTTCCAGGCTTCCTGCTTGAACGGAACGGTCACATTCAGCCCCTTGCCGCCCTCTGCCTGAAATTTTTTCACCGCCGCGGCAAACCCGTCCAGCGGCGCCTGGATGGCAGTGTATGCCATGTCTTGCATGGTCTGGCGGGCAAACTCGGCGTGAATCAGCGGGGACTTGCTGTGGGCGATGGGGTTGCCGATAACGGCGTAATGATCGGTCATAAGAATTTCACACCAAATAGCCTAGAATTATAAGGCAAAAACCCGCTGATTTGCGTATCATGTGTTCCCGAACTTGTTGCTTCTTAATCTGAAATTCGCGCAATGGCCCACCCTCACCCCCATACCAAACCACACGGCGGCATCCATCCTGAGCGGCATGCCCGCTTTCAGGCCGCGCAAAAGGTCACCTGGATCAGCGTCGCTGCAAACGTGTTGCTGACCATCCTGCAAATCGTGGTCGGACTCTTCGGCAAATCCCAGGCGCTGGTCGCCGACGGCATGCATTCCCTGTCCGACCTGCTGTGCGATTTCCTGGTGCTGTTCGCCAACCGCCACGGCGCGCGCGACGCGGACGAGGAGCACCCCTACGGCCACGCCCGCATCGAAACCGCCACCACCCTGGCCCTGGGCCTGATTCTGCTGGGTGTCGGCGGGGCGCTGTTCTGGGGCGCGGTGGTGCGCCTGCAAGACCCCGCCGCGTTGCATAAAGTTCACGTCGCCACACTGTGGATCGCCATCCTGACCCTGGCCGGCAAGGAAGCATTGTTCCGCTACATGCTGCATGTGGCGCGCAAGCTGCGCTCGCAGATGCTCGAGGCCAATGCCTGGCATGCCCGATCCGACGCCGCCTCGTCGCTGGTGGTGGTGGCCGGCATCGGGGGCAACCTGCTCGGTTTCACCTCGATGGACATCCTGGCCGCGGTTCTGGTTGCGGCGATGATCATGCGCATGGGCTGGAAGCAAGGCTACCAGGCCATTTCAGAATTGATCGACACCAGCCTGGACAAGGACGAGGTGGATGCAATCCGCGCCACCCTGGTCGCAACGCCCGGCGTGCGCGGGGTGCACGAACTGCGCACCCGCCGCATGGGCGACCGCGCGCTGGTGGATGCGCATGTACTGGTCAACCCGCGCATCAGCGTCTCGGAAGGACATTACATTGCCGAAAGCGCGCGCGCACTGGTGCTCAAGCAGCATCAAGCGCTTGATGTCATGGTGCATATCGATCCGGAAGACGATACTTCCGCCAAACCCAACCAGCATCTGCCCAATCGCGAAACATTGATAACTCATCTGGAGCAGCAACTCGGACAGGACTTGCCCAAACCGGAAAAGGTGGTACTGCACTACCTGGACGGGAAAGCGGAAGCGGAAATCTTCCTCGCAGGCGACGTCAGCCGGGAGCAGATTAAAATCCTTAAAAATGCCATTAACCGCATGCTGCGCGAAGACCCGTTTTTTGTTGCCGTTCACTTGCACCAACAACATGCACTATAATGGCGCGTAAATGGCGTTTATGCACAAACTTGGTGCAACAAAGAAAGAGTGCCGATTTATAAGCAGTTATGGCAAAATGGTTTTTTTGCGCTTTTGCTTGGCATGCTTCATGCTAGATTGCCCCCAGCGTCAAAATCCAGAACTCGCAGTGAATTTTTGTAAACTTAGTTAGATAGTTAGGAGATAAAACATGGCGGTCGCCGACGTTTTGAAAATGATCAAGGACAACGAAGTCAAGTTCGTTGACCTGCGCTTTACCGATACCCGTGGCAAGGAGCAGCACGTTTCCATTCCTTCCCATGTTGTGGATGAAAACTGGTTCGAGACCGGCCACGCGTTCGACGGTTCATCCATCGCCGGCTGGAAAGGCATACAGGCATCGGACATGCTGCTGATGGCCGACCCCGATACCGCCAACCTCGACCCGTTCTTCGACGAG
>JAJYUW010000073.1 GCA_021792335.1 Pseudomonadota bacterium
TCTGCCTTCCGTCCTCTGATGCGGAACCATCCATGGAGATACTATGAGCTACTCTTTTACCGAGAAAAGGCGTATCCGCAAAAGCTTTGCCAAGCGCGCCAGCGTGCTGCAAGTTCCTTTTCTGCTGGCTACGCAGCTTGACTCTTTCGCGTCCTTTTTGCAAGCGGACGTAAAGCCCGATAATCGCAAGAGCGAAGGCCTGCAAGCGGCGTTCAGCTCGATTTTCCCGATTGAGAGCCATTCCAAGAATGCTCGCCTCGATTTCGTATCCTATCAGCTTGGCGAGCCGCCCTTTGACGTGGTGGAATGCCAGCAGCGCGGCCTGACTTTTGCAGCTCCGCTGCGCGTCAAGGTGCGCCTCACCATTATGGACAAGGAAGCGTCCAAGCCGACGGTGAAGGAAGTCAAGGAACAGGAAGTGTACATGGGCGAGATTCCGCTCATGACCCGCTCCGGCTCGTTCGTGATCAACGGCACCGAGCGGGTGATTGTTTCCCAGCTGCACCGCAGCCCCGGCGTGTTCTTCGAGCATGACCGCGGCAAGACGCATTCCTCCGGCAAGCTGCTGTTCTCCGCGCGCATCATCCCTTATCGCGGCTCCTGGCTGGATTTCGAGTTCGACCCCAAGGACTATCTCTATTTCCGTGTCGACCGCCGCCGCAAGATGCCGGTTACGACCCTGCTCAAGGCGCTGGGCTACACGCCGGAGCAGATTCTTGCGCTGTTCTTTGTCAATGACACCTTCCATCTCGCCAAGAAGGGCGTGCAGTTCGAGCTGGTCCCGGAGCGCCTGCGCGGCGAGGTGGCCAGGTTCGATATCGCCGGCAAGGACGGCGCTGTCATCGTGCCCAAGGACAAGCGCATCACCGTCAAGCACATCCGCGAAATGGAGAAAGCCGGCATCAAGAAAGTGACCGTGCCGGACGACTTCCTGCTTGGTCGGGTGCTGGCCCACGCTATCGTTGACAAGGAAAGCGGCGAGATCGTCGCCAACGTCAACGACGAGATCACCGAGGATCTTTTGGCGAAAATGCAGGCCGCCGGCGTCGCCAAAATCAACACCCTCTATACCAACGATCTGGATCAGGGGCCCTACATTTCCCAGACCTTGCGTATTGATGAAACGCTGGACCAGACTGCTGCGCGCGTCGCCATCTACCGCATGATGCGTCCTGGCGAGCCACCCACCGAGGATGCCGTCGAAGCGCTTTTCAACGGTTTGTTCTTCAGCGAGGAGCGCTATGATCTGTCCGCAGTCGGTCGCATGAAGTTCAATCGCCGCGCCGGACGGGATGAGCTGACGGGCAAGCCCACCCTGGACAATGACGATATTGTTGCGGTGATCAAGATTCTGGTCGAACTCAAAAACGGTCGCGGTGAGATCGACGATATCGACCACCTCGGCAACCGGCGCGTGCGTTCGGTCGGAGAATTGGCCGAGAACCAGTTCCGCGCCGGTCTGGTGCGTGTCGAGCGCGCTGTCAAAGAGCGCTTGAGCCAGGCTGAATCGGAAAACCTGATGCCGCACGACCTGATCAACGCCAAGCCGGTATCGGGCGCAATCAAGGAGTTCTTCGGCTCCAGCCAGTTGTCCCAGTTTATGGACCAGACCAACCCGCTCTCCGAGATTACCCACAAGCGGCGTGTTTCCGCACTGGGGCCGGGCGGCCTGACCCGCGAGCGCGCCGGCTTCGAGGTGCGCGACGTGCATCCCACCCATTACGGGCGCGTGTGCCCGATCGAAACGCCGGAAGGCCCGAACATCGGCCTGATCAACTCCCTGGCGCTGTTCGCGCGCACCAATGAGTACGGGTTCCTGGAGACGCCTTACCGCAAGGTGGCTGGCGGAAAAGTGACCAACCAGATCGATTACCTGTCGGCGATCGAGGAGGGCCAGTATGTCATCGCCCAGGCCAACGCCGACCTGGATAAAAACGGCAAGTTCGAGCAAGACCTGGTGTCTTGCCGCAGCCACAATGAATTCGCCCTGTCCATGCCGGACACGGTGCAATACATGGATGTGGCGCCGTCGCAGATCGTTTCAGTGGCGGCCTCGCTGATTCCGTTCCTCGAGCACGACGACGCCAACCGCGCGCTGATGGGTTCCAACATGCAGCGCCAGGCAGTGCCTTGCCTGCGTGCCGAAAAGTCGCTGGTCGGTACCGGCATCGAGCGTACCGTGGCAGTGGACTCCGGCACCACCGTGCAGGCGCGCCGCGGCGGCGTGGTGGACCACGTCGATGCGGGCCGTATCGTGGTGCGGGTGCATGACGAGGAGGCGCTCGCTGGTGAAGTGGGCGTGGATATTTACAATCTTATCAAGTACATGCGTTCCAACCAGAACACCAACATCAACCAGCGGCCTCTGGTGAAAGTGGGCGACATCATCGCCAGGGGCGACGTGATTGCCGACGGCGCTTCCACCGACATGGGCGAGCTGGCACTGGGACAGAACATGCTGGTGGCGTTCATGCCCTGGAATGGCTACAACTTCGAGGATTCCATCCTGATTTCAGAGCGTGTCGTGGCCGATGACCGCTACACTTCGATTCATATCGAGGAGCTTTCCGTCGTAGCACGTGATACCAAGCTCGGGCCGGAAGAGATCACCCGCGACATCTCCAACCTGTCCGAGCACATGCTCGGCCGCCTCGACGAATCAGGCATCTGCTACATCGGCGCCGAGGTGGAAGCGGGTGATGTGCTGGTCGGCAAGGTTACACCCAAGGGTGAAACGCAACTCACCCCGGAAGAAAAACTGCTGCGCGCCATCTTCGGCGAGAAGGCTTCCGACGTGAAGGATACCTCCTTGCGCGTACCGTCCGGCATGTCGGGCACGGTAATCAACGTGCAGGTATTCACCCGTGAGGGCATCGAACGCGACAAGCGCGCCCAGCAGATCATCGACGACGAGCTCAAAGGCTTCAAGAAGGACCTGGCCGACCAGATGCGCATTGTGGAAAACGATGCCTTCGGCCGGATCGAACGGCTGCTGGTGGGCAAGGGCGTCAATGGCGGCCCGAAAAAGCTGGCCAAAGGCACCAAGGTCACCAGTGACTACCTCGCCGAACTGGAACGCTATCAGTGGTTCGATATCCGCCTTGCCGACGAGGATGCCGCGCGCCAACTGGAACAGTTGAAGGAAAGCCTGGCGCAGAAGCGGGTCGAATTCGACGCGGTTTTCGAGGACAAGAAAAAGAAGCTGACCAGCGGCGACGAACTGCCGCCCGGTGTGCAGAAGATGGTCAAGGTCTATGTCGCGGTGAAGCGGCGTCTGCAGCCCGGCGACAAGATGGCCGGCCGTCACGGCAACAAGGGCGTGATCTCGAAGATCGTGCCGGTGGAAGACATGCCTTTTACTGCCGACGGCACCCCGATGGATATCGTGCTGAATCCACTGGGCGTCCCTTCGCGTATGAACGTGGGGCAGATTCTGGAGGTCCATCTGGGTTGGGCGGCCAAAGGTCTGGGTCTGAAGATCGGAGAAATGCTCAAGGCGCAAGCGAAAATTCAGGAAATGCGCAAGTTTATCGACAAGATCTACAACAGCAGCGGGAAGCCCGAGGATATCGCCTCCCTCTCCGACGCGGAGGTCCTCACCCTGGCGCAGAATCTGCAAGGGGGCGTGCCTTTTGCAACGCCGGTGTTCGACGGTGCAACCGAGGACGAGATCAAGGATATGCTGGAACTTGCCGGACTGCCGAGGAGCGGCCAGATTACACTGCATGACGGACGTACAGGCGAGCCTTTCGAGCGTTCTGTCACGGTGGGCTACATGCACGTGCTCAAGCTGCACCACCTGGTGGACGACAAGATGCATGCCCGTTCCACCGGCCCGTATTCGCTCGTTACCCAGCAGCCGCTGGGCGGCAAGGCACAGTTCGGCGGCCAGCGTTTCGGCGAGATGGAAGTGTGGGCGCTGGAAGCCTACGGTGCCTCGTATATCCTGCAGGAAATGCTGACCGTTAAATCGGACGATGTCAGCGGCCGTACGAAAGTTTACGAGAATATCGTCAAGGGCGAGCACAAGATCGACGCCGGCATGCCGGAATCCTTCAATGTGCTGGTCAAGGAAATTCGCTCGCTGGCGATCGATATCGATTTGGAACGTTACTGAGAGCAGGGGTAGGGTGCGCCCTGCGCACCGCTCATGATTGGTGCGCAGGGCGCACCCTACATTGCAGGAGTTACACATGAAAGCATTGCTCGATTTGTTCAAGCAGGTTACCCAGGAAGAAGAGTTTGACGCGATCAAGATCGCGCTGGCCTCCCCGGAAAAAATCCGCTCCTGGTCCTACGGCGAAGTGAAGAAGCCGGAAACCATCAATTACCGTACCTTCAAGCCGGAGCGTGATGGCTTGTTCTGCGCCAAGATTTTTGGCCCGATCAAGGACTATGAGTGCCTGTGCGGAAAATACAAGCGCCTGAAGCACCGCGGCGTAATCTGCGAGAAGTGCGGTGTGGAAGTGACCCAGTCCAAGGTGCGCCGTGAGCGCATGGCTCACATCGAACTGGCTTCTCCGGTGGCACATATCTGGTTCCTCAAGTCGCTGCCTTCCCGTCTCGGCATGGTACTGGACGTGGCGCTGCGCGACATCGAGCGCGTGCTGTATTTCGAAGCCTATGTGGTCACCGATCCCGGCATGACACCGCTCAACCGCGCACAGCTGTTGACCGAGGACGATTACCTGGCGAAAGTGGAAGAATACGGCGACGAGTTCCATGCCAGCATGGGTGCGGAAGGTGTGCGCGCACTGCTGCGCAATCTTGACCTCGCGTCCGAAGTAGAGAAACTGCACAAAGAACTGTCCGAAACCGGGTCCGATACCAAGATCAAAAAGATTTCCAAGCGGCTCAAGGTGCTGGAGGCGTTCCAGAAGTCCGGCATCAAGCCGGAGTGGATGATCCTCGAAGTGCTGCCGGTGCTGCCACCCGAGCTGCGCCCGCTGGTGCCTCTGGATGGCGGTCGTTTCGCGACTTCCGACCTGAACGATCTTTACCGTCGCGTGATCAATCGTAACAACCGTTTGAAGCGCCTGCTCGAGCTGAAAGCGCCCGAAATCATCGTGCGCAACGAGAAGCGCATGCTGCAGGAATCGGTGGATTCCCTGCTCGACAACGGTCGCCGCGGCAAGGCCATGACCGGCGCCAACAAGCGCCCGCTGAAGTCGCTTGCGGACATGATCAAAGGCAAGGGCGGCCGTTTCCGCCAGAACCTGCTCGGCAAACGGGTGGACTATTCCGGCCGTTCCGTCATCGTGGTCGGTCCGCAGCTGAAATTGCATCAGTGCGGCCTGCCCAAGAAAATGGCGCTGGAGCTGTTCAAGCCTTTCATATTCCACAAGCTGGAAGTGCTCGGGCTGGCCACCACCATCAAGGCGGCCAAGCGCATGGTGGAAGACGAGATTCCCGAGGTATGGGATATTCTTGAAGATGTGATTCGCGAGCATCCGGTCATGCTCAACCGCGCCCCGACCCTGCACCGACTCGGCATTCAGGCGTTCGAACCGGTACTGATCGAGGGTAAGGCGATCCAGCTTCATCCTCTCGTTTGCTCGGCTTTCAACGCCGACTTCGACGGCGACCAAATGGCCGTCCACGTACCGCTGTCGCTGGAGGCCCAGGTCGAGGCGCGCACCCTGATGCTGGCGTCGAACAACGTGTTGTCGCCCGCCAACGGCGAGCCGATCATCGTGCCGTCGCAGGATATCGTGCTGGGTCTGTATTACATGACGCGCGAAAAGATCAACGCCAAAGGCGAGGGCACCCTGTTCGGTACCATCAGCGAAATCTCGCGCGCCTATGAATCGCGCCAGGTCGAATTGCATGCCAAAGTGACTGCGCGCATCAAGGAATACGAGGTGGATGCAGAGGGCGGGAAGACGGAAAAGGTTACCCGCTACGAAACCACGGTCGGCCGCGCTCTGCTGTCGGAGATTCTGCCTGCCGGTTTGCCTTTCGCGCTGATCAACAAGGCGCTGAAGAAAAAGGAAATCTCCAAGCTCATCAACGCCAGCTTCCGCCGTTGCGGCTTGCGCGAAACGGTTATTTTTGCCGACAAGCTGATGTATACCGGATTCAGTTTCGCGGCACGCGCCGGTATCTCGATCTGCGTTGACGACATGCTGGTGCCAACCGAGAAGGAAAAGCTGATCGGCGCCTCCGAGAAGGAAGTGAAGGATATTGAGGTACAGTACACCTCGGGCCTGGTGACGCAGGGCGAGCGCTACAACAAGGTAGTGGACATCTGGGGTCGCTGTGGTGACCAGGTGGCCAAGGCCATGATGAACCAGCTCGGCACCGAGCCGGTGGTGGACAGGGAGGGGAAAACGGTCGCTCAGGAATCGTTTAACTCGATTTACATGATGGCCGACTCCGGCGCTCGCGGATCCGCGGCCCAGATCCGCCAGCTGGCCGGCATGCGCGGCCTGATGGCGAAACCGGACGGCTCCATCATCGAGACTCCGATTACCGCGAACTTCCGCGAAGGGCTGAACGTGCTGCAGTACTTCATATCCACTCACGGCGCCCGCAAAGGCCTTGCAGACACTGCGCTGAAAACCGCGAACTCCGGCTATCTGACCCGCCGTCTGGTGGACGTCACTCAGGATCTGGTGGTGACCGAGGACGATTGCGGCACTGCCGAGGGCATGGCATTGAAGGCGCTGGTCGAGGGCGGTGAAGTGGTCGAACCCTTGCGCGAGCGCATTCTTGGCCGTGTAACCGCTGTCGATGTGATCAACCCGGAAACCAGCGAAACCGTCTACGAATCAGGCACGCTGCTGGACGAAGATGCAGTGGAAACGATCGAAGCTTTGGGCATCGATGAAGTCAAGGTGCGCACCCCGCTTACCTGTGAAACCCGCCATGGCCTGTGCGCCAAGTGCTATGGCCGCGATCTCGGCCGCGGCTGGCTGGTGAACGTGGGCGAGGCGGTCGGTGTGATTGCGGCGCAATCCATCGGTGAACCGGGTACGCAGCTGACCATGCGCACCTTCCACATCGGCGGCGCGGCATCCCGGGCTGCTGCTGCGAGCCAGGTCGAAATAAAATCCAACGGCGTGGCGCGCTTTGCTTCCGGCATGCGCTATGTCACCAATGCCAAAAACGAACAGATCGTGATTTCGCGCAGTGGCGAAGTGATCATCACCGACGACAACGGCCGCGAGCGCGAGCGTCAGAAGATTCCTTACGGCTCGACTCTGCTGGCCATGGACGGTGCCGTCGTGAAGGCCGGTCAGGTGCTGGCAACGTGGGATCCGCATACGCGCCCGATTATTACCGAATATGCGGGCAAGGTACGCTTCGAGAACGTCGAGGATGGCGTTACAGTGGCCAAGCAAATCGACGAGGTGACGGGGCTTTCCACTCTGGTGGTGATCGATCCCAAGCGCCGCGGCACGACCCAGTTCAAGGGTCTGCGCCCGCAGGTCAAGCTGATGGATGAGAGCGGCCAGGAAATCCAGATCGCCGGCACTGAATTGCCGGTCAACATCACCTTCCCGCTGGGCTCGATCATTACCGTGAAGGATGGCCAGATGGTCAACGTCGGCGACGTGCTGGCGCGGATCCCGCAAGAAACCTCGAAGACTCGCGACATTACCGGCGGTCTGCCGCGCGTGGCGGAATTGTTCGAGGCGCGTTCGCCGAAGGATGCCGGCCTGCTGGCCGAGGTCACCGGTATCGTGTCGTTCGGCAAGGATACCAAGGGCAAGCAGCGTCTGGTGATCACCGATCTGGACGGTGTTCCCCACGAATATCTGATTACGAAGGACAAGCACGTTACGGCGCACGATGGCCAGGTGGTGAACAAGGGCGAAAGCATCGTGGATGGTCCCGCCGACCCCCACGACATTTTGCGCCTGCTGGGCGTCGAGGCGCTGGCGCGCTACATCACCGATGAAGTGCAGGACGTGTACCGCCTCCAGGGCGTGAAGATCAATGACAAGCACATCGAAGTCATCGTGCGCCAGATGCTGCGCCGCGTGACGGTGAACGATTCAGGCCAGACCCGCTTTATTCAGGGGGAGCAGGTGGAGCGTGCAGATGTGCTGAAAGAAAACGAGGTAGCGGTCGCCGAGGGCAAGGAACCTGCCACCTACGATTACATGCTGCTGGGTATTACCAAGGCATCGCTGTCCACCGATTCGTTCATTTCCGCAGCTTCCTTCCAGGAGACCACGCGTGTGCTGACGGAAGCGGCGATCATGGGCAAACGGGACGAGCTTCGCGGTCTCAAGGAAAACGTTATCGTCGGCCGCCTGATTCCGGCAGGAACCGGCCTGGCTTTTCACAATGCCCGCCGCAGGCAGAAGTCGGGCGAAGGTGTGGTGTTTGGCGCTGAAGTAGCCGAAGAGTCGCCGGCTGCACCGGAAGGCAGCGAACTTTCCGCCTGAGAGAGCCTCGTGCGTTGAAATAACCGCACGGGGAGCTTGACATTTGACCAAGGAAAAAATAGAATCCTGAGTCTTTTTAGCCGCAGCTAAATTCCTGCCTTGCGCAGGTACAGATATTCGGGACGGCAACGGTTGCCGTCCCCGTTATTTTTTTAGGAATGGATAACAATGCCAACGATTAACCAGTTAGTGCGTAAACCGCGCGAAGCCAAGCGTGTCAAGAGCAAAGTGCCAGCGCTGGAAAGCAGCCCGCAAAAGCGCGGCGTTTGCACCCGCGTCTACACGACGACACCAAAAAAGCCGAACTCGGCATTGCGTAAAGTGGCGCGCGTGCGCCTCACCAACGGTTTCGAGGTCTCCAGTTACATCGGCGGCGAGGGGCACAACCTGCAGGAGCACTCGGTCGTGCTGATCCGCGGCGGACGTGTAAAGGACTTGCCGGGCGTGCGCTATCACACGGTGCGCGGCAGCCTGGATACCGCTGGCGTGAAAGACCGCAAACAGAGTCGTTCCAAGTACGGCACCAAGCGCCCGAAGGCGGCTTAGTCCAAGCTGGCGCCCGAAAGCGGCTTGACCTACTAAAGAGATTGAATTGAGGTGAGATATGCCAAGACGTAGAGAAGTTCCCAAGCGGGAAGTGTTGCCTGATCCTAAATTCGGGAGCCAGGAAGTTTCCAAGTTCGTTAATGTGCTGATGACCGCGGGCAAAAAGGCTGTGGCGGAGCGGATTATTTACGGCGCTCTGGAGCAGATCGAAAAGAAAAGCGGCAAGAATGCGCTGGAGGTCTTTACACAGGCTTTGGTGAATGTGCGCCCTGCGGTCGAGGTCAAAAGCCGCCGTGTTGGCGGCGCCAACTACCAGGTGCCGGTTGAGGTGCGCCCCATCCGCCGTACAGCCCTGGCGATGCGCTGGATCAAGGATGCCGCGCGCAAGCGCGGAGAGAAGTCCATGGGCTTCCGTCTGGCCGGTGAGTTGCTGGATGCTGCCGAAGGCCGTGGCGCCGCGATGAAGAAGCGCGAAGAGATCCACCGCATGGCAGAAGCCAACAAGGCGTTCTCTCATTACCGTTTCTAAATTGTATTTGCACTGATTTAACTAAGAGGCTGTAGCTGTGGCACGTAAAACACCCATTGAACGATACCGCAATATCGGTATTAGCGCGCATATTGATGCGGGCAAAACCACCGCAACCGAGCGTGTCCTGTTTTACACCGGTGTTTCGCACAAAATAGGCGAAGTGCATGATGGCGCAGCCACCATGGACTGGATGGAGCAGGAGCAGGAGCGCGGCATTACCATTACTTCCGCTGCGACGACCTGTTTCTGGAAGGGGATGGACAACAACTATCCCGAACACCGCATCAACATCATCGACACCCCGGGCCACGTCGACTTCACCATTGAGGTGGAGCGTTCGATGCGCGTGCTGGACGGTGCTTGCATGGTGTACTGCGCGGTGGGCGGTGTGCAGCCCCAGTCCGAAACCGTATGGCGTCAGGCCAACAAGTACGGCGTGCCGCGTCTGGCTTTCGTCAACAAGATGGACCGCTCCGGTGCCAACTTCTTCAAGGTCTACGACCAGATGAAGAGCCGTCTGAAGGCTAATCCTGTGCCGCTGCAGGTGCCTATCGGCGCGGAAGACAAATTCGAGGGTGTGGTCGACCTGGTTCGCATGAAGGCGATTTACTGGGACGAGGCCAGCCAGGGCATGAAATTCGACCTGCGCGACATTCCTGCCGACCTCCAGGCGACTGCCAAGGAGTGGCGCGAAAAGATGGTGGAAAGCGCGGCCGAGGCGTCCGAAGAGTTGATGAACAAGTACCTGGAAGAGGGCGACCTGTCGGAGACGGAAATCAAACGCGGTCTGCGTCAGCGCACCATTGCGAACGAAATCGTGCCTATGCTGTGCGGTTCCGCATTCAAGAACAAGGGTGTGCAGGCGATGCTGGACGCCGTGATCGACTATATGCCGGCGCCAACGGATATCAAACCGGTGGAAGGCGAGCTGGAAAATGGCGCACAGGGCAGTCGCAAAGCCAGCGATGATGAGCCGTTTGCCGGTCTGGCGTTCAAGATCATGACAGATCCTTTTGTGGGCCAGCTGATTTTCTTCCGTGTTTATTCCGGCGTGGTGAAATCCGGCGACACCATCTACAACCCGATCAAGGGTAAAAAAGAGCGTATTGGCCGCATCCTGCAGATGCATGCCAATCAGCGCGAAGAGCTCAAGGAAGTGTACGCTGGCGACATCGCGGCTGCAGTGGGTCTGAAGGAAGCGACCACGGGCGATACACTGTGCGACCTGAGCAAGACGATCGTTCTGGAACGCATGGTGTTCCCCGAGCCGGTGATACACGTGGCCGTTGAGCCCAAGACCAAGGCCGACCAGGAGAAAATGGGTCTGGCGCTTAATCGCCTGGCGCAGGAAGATCCGTCTTTCCGTGTGCGCACCGACGAGGAAACCAATCAAACCATCATTTCCGGCATGGGCGAATTGCATCTGGAAATTCTGGTTGACCGCATGCGCCGCGAATTCGGCGTAGAAGCCAACGTCGGCGCACCGCAGGTGGCGTACCGCGAAGCGATCAGAAAAGATGTTGAAGTCGAGGGTAAATTCGTCAAGCAGTCGGGCGGTCGCGGTCAGTATGGCCATGTCTGGATCAAGATGGGTCCGAACGAAGCCGGCAAGGGCTTTGAGTTCATCGACGCCATCAAGGGCGGCACCGTGCCACGCGAATACATTCCCGCGGTGGAAAAGGGCTTGCGCGAAACCCTGCCGAACGGCGTGCTCGCCGGCTTCCCGGTGGTTGATGTGAAAGTGACCCTGTTCGACGGTTCCTATCATGATGTCGACTCCAACGAAAATGCATTCAAGATGGCTGCATCGATGGCGTTCAAGGACGGCATGCGCAAGGCCAATCCGGTGTTGCTCGAGCCCATGATGGCGGTGGAAGTGGAAATGCCGGAAGAGAAAATGGGCGATGTGATGGGTGATCTTTCTTCCCGTCGCGGCATGATCCAGGGCATGGATGACATGCCTGGCGGGGGCAAGGCGATCAAGGCGGAAGTGCCGCTGGCTGAAATGTTCGGCTACTCCACCACCTTGCGCTCCCTGACCCAGGGCCGTGCAACCTATACCATGGAATTCAAGCATTATGCCGAGGCGCCGAAAAACGTCGCTGAAGCTGTGATCAACAAGAAATAATCGTTCTTTAAGATAAAGGGAAGTCATCATGGCAAAAGGCAAATTTGAGCGTACGAAGCCGCACGTAAACGTGGGCACGATTGGGCACGTGGATCATGGCAAGACCACGCTGACGGCGGCGATCACCACGATTCTGTCGAAGAAATTTGGCG
>JAJYUW010000074.1 GCA_021792335.1 Pseudomonadota bacterium
ACACGCGGCGGGGAGGATTCAGGCGCAGGGCTAGGCGCGGGCGACGCCGTGTGGTTATTCCACACCAGGAGCCTGCAACAACGCCCTGCGCCTGAATCCTCCCCGCCCCGGAGGGTTATCCCCCAGAAAGCCCGCATGCGGCGTTGCGCCTCGTCGGTGTGGAATAACCACACCTTCCTCGCCGCGCCTTGCCTGCTGGCTTTCTGGGGGTAACGCGTGTAACATTATATTCATTTACAGGCCCTAAGCATAAGAAATGGGCTGGAATACGGTCATGGAAACAACGCTATTGTAGCCCTCCCCGCATGGCAAGGCCACGCGCTCAACTCTCTGCGTGCGCCGAAAAACGGTAACCCGAACCGCGCACGGTCTGGATCAGGGCATCGTGGCCGGTGCTTTCCAGCACCCGGCGCAGGCGTCGGATATGCACGTCCACAGTGCGGTCTTCGACGAAAACGTGGTTCCCCCAAACCTGGTCGAGCACCTGGGCACGCGTATGCACCCGCTCGGGATGGGTCATCAGAAAATGCAGCAGGCGGAACTCGGTCGGCCCCAGCTCGATCAGCTGGTCATTGCCGCTAACCCGGTGGGTCGCGGGGTCGAGCCGCAAGCCCATGCTTTCCACCACATCGCCCGCCACCATCGGCGCACGGCGGCGCAGCACCGCCTTGATGCGCGCATTCAGTTCGCGTGGGCTGAAGGGCTTGGTGATGTAGTCGTCGGCGCCGGTATCCAGGCCGGTAATCTTGTCCTGCTCCTCGCCCCGCGCCGTCAGCATGATAATCGGCACGGCCTTGGTACGGGCATCGGCCTTGATGCGCCGGGCGAATTCCACCCCGCTCATGCCCGGCAACATCCAGTCGAGCAGGATCATGTCAGGCAGCGCTTCACGCATCAGGGCCAGCGCCTGCTCGGCGCTGACCGCCACCATGGTGCGATGTCCCGCCTGAAGCAGGTTAAGCACCACCAGTTCGCTGATCGCGGGCTCATCTTCCACCACAAGAATGGATGCGGACATGCTTTATATCCTCAATAATTGGCTGGTTTATGTTTTACCCCAACTCGGTTATGATTTCCACTTTGAATCCACACACGCCTATCTTACCAGCATGGAAAAAACCACTCATTTCGGCTATCAAACCGTCGAGGAATCGGAAAAAGCGAAAAAAGTAGCGGAGGTGTTCCATTCCGTGGCACAGCGCTACGATCTGATGAACGACCTGATGTCGGCTGGCCTGCACCGCCTGTGGAAGCACTTCACCATCGACCAGAGCGGCGTCAGGGACGGCAGCCGGGTGCTCGACGTGGCTGGCGGCAGCGGCGACTTGTCGCGCCTCCTCGCCCGGCGCACAGGCCAAACCGGCCAGGTGATCCTGACCGACATCAACAGCTCGATGCTCCAGGTGGGGCGCGACCGGCTGATGGACGACGGCATCCTTCCCCTGGCGGCGCAGTGCGACGGCGAAAAACTGCCTTTCCCCACTAATCACTTCGACTGTGTTACCGTGGCATTCGGTTTGCGCAACATGACCCACAAGGATGCGGCGCTGAAGGAGATGTACCGCGTTCTGCGACCCGGCGGCCGGCTGCTGGTGCTGGAATTCTCCAAGGTCTGGAAGCCGTTGCAACCGCTGTATGACATCTATTCGTTCAAGGCGCTGCCGGTGATGGGCAAGCTGGTGGCGGACGACGAGGAGAGCTACCGCTACCTGGCAGAATCCATCCGCATGCATCCCTCGCAGGAAGAATTGAAGCAGATGATGGAACAGGCTGGCTTCGAGCGTGTCGAATATTTCAACCTGACTGCGGGCGTCGTCGCCCTGCACAAAGGCTTCAAGTTTTAGCTAACGGAGGTTTACTTACATCATGAAAAAATTTCTCACCCTGTTTTTCGTTGCCTTCGTCAGCTTCGGCCTGTCCGCCCATGACGCCGACGCCAAGCGCTTCGGCGGCGGCAGCAGCTTCGGCAAGCAGCGCCAGATGTCGCCTGCGCCCCAGAAGCAAGCCCAAGCGCCCGCTGCGGCGCCCGCACCCGGCGCACCAGCCCCGTCCGGCGCCAGCAAATGGCTCGGCCCCCTGGCGGGACTGGCCGCCGGCGGCCTGCTCGCCTCCATGTTCATGGGCGGCGGCCTCGGCGGCGGTCTGGGAAGCATACTGATGATCCTGGCCCTGGTTGCTGCAGGCGTCTTCATCGTCCGCATGCTGCGCAAGCCACAGCCGCAGCCGGTGCAGTACGCTGGCCACACGGAACGGACGGTCGTGACCGACATGGCCGCCCCCGGCGGTTCTGCAGCGCCAGCCGCAGCAATGCAGGCAGGCAGCAGCTCCCGCCCGGCCTGGTTCGAGGATGAGCCCTTCCTGCGCGAGGCGAAAAAACACTTCATCCGCCTGCAGGACGCCAATGACCGCGGCGACCTCAACGACATCCACGAATTCGTCACGCCCGAGATGTACGCCGAGATCAGCATGCAAATCCAGGAACGCGGCGGCAAGCCGAACAAGACCGAAGTGGTGACGCTGAATGCGGAAATCGCTGATGTGGTCACCGAGGGCGACATGACCATCGCCAGCGTCCGTTTCTCCGGCATGATCCGCGAAGAAGCCAATGCGCCGGCGGAAACCTTCAGCGAAATCTGGCATATCCAGAAATCCCAGTCCCTACCCAACGCCTCCTGGTTCATCTCGGGCATACAGCAGGTTTAACGGACATGGCGAGAAATGCGGCCCCGAATGATGTCATCTCTTCTCGTTGTTCTCCTCCTGAGCTTCCCTCATCCCAACCTTCTCCCGGAGGGAGAAGGGGCAATGGTGAAGGGCGCTTGTTTTGATTGGCGGTTGTTTTGATCGGATTGACTCCTGAAACGCCGAACAAACAGCCCGGCAGCGCGCTTTCGGCTGTGCCCGAAACTGCGCTGAACGGGCTACTCAATCACCTGCTCAGGCAGCAGTCGTGGGCAATGGCGCTTTTGCGCCAGCATGCCGGCAAAACCGTGCAACTACGGCTGCCGCTGGCGTCTGCCACCCTCATCATTCAGGATGACGGCGGCTTTTCCCCCGCCATGCCTGATACGCGGGCAGACGCCGCCCTGACTCCCAACCCGCTGGCCTGGCTGGTCTCATCCGACCCTGCGGCACGATTCGTTGCCGGCGGGGAAGACCTGGCGCTGGCGAAAGAGCTGGCGGAAATCCTGGGCAAACTGCGCTGGGACGTGGAGGAAGACCTGAGCCAGGTCGTCGGCGACATCGCGGCGCACAAACTCGTATCCACCGGCAGCGAAGTGCTGGCCTGGCACAGGAAAGCCGCCGAGTCGATCGCCAAATCCTGGGTCGAGCACTGGCAGGAGGAAAGCCCGCTGCTGGCCCGGCCCGATCAGGTGCGCGGCTTCGCCGGCGAAGTCGAACAACTGCATGACCGTGTCGACCGGCTGGAACAAAAAATACAACAACTTTCGGTCAAGTAATGAAGCTCCTGCGCCTCGCCAAGATCTTTTATGTCGCCCTGCGCTTCGGCCTGGAGGAATTCGTCCTCGGCCATGAACGCTTCCGCTGGCTGCGCCCGCTGGTCATGGCCGCGCTGTTCTGGCGCCCGCTCGATGCGCCGCGCGGAGAACGCCTGCGCCTGGCGCTGGAGGCCCTCGGCCCGATTTTCGTCAAGTTCGGGCAGATGCTCTCGACCCGGCGCGACATGATCCCCGGCGACATCGCGGACGAGCTGGCCATGCTGCAGGACCGGGTGCCGCCTTTTCCATCCGGGATCGCTCTGGAAACCTTGCGGCGGGTGTACGGCAAACCCATCGAGGAGGTATTCGCCGAATTCGATCCCGTGCCGGTGGCCTCCGCTTCCGTCGCCCAGGTCCATTTCGCCCGCCTGCTCGATGGCCGCGAAGCGGCGGTGAAAATCCTGCGTCCCGACATCAGACGGGTGATAGCCCACGACGTCTCACTGCTCTACGCCGGCGCAGTCCTGGTCGAAACCCTGTGGCAAGACGGCAAGCGCCTGCGCCCGCGCGAGGTGGTGGCGGAATTCGAAAAGCACATCGAGGACGAGCTCGACCTGATGCGCGAGGCGGCCAACGGCTCCCAGCTGCGGCGCAATTTCGAGGATTCGGACCTGCTGCTGGTGCCGGAAATCTACTGGGACTGGTGCCACAAGGAAGTGATGGTGATGGAGCGCATGACCGGCACGCCGATCAGCCAGGTCGACGCCTTGCGCGCGCAGGGCATCGACATCCCCAAGCTGGCTGCGGCGGGC
Organism: Pseudomonadota bacterium; assembly: GCA_021792335.1. Taxonomy (GTDB): domain Bacteria; phylum Pseudomonadota; class Gammaproteobacteria; order Burkholderiales; family Sulfuricellaceae; genus Sulfuricella. The sequence goes on from JAJYUW010000074.1 coordinate 4,253, forward strand.
GTGACGATCTTCTTCACCCAGGTGTTCCGCGACGGCTTTTTCCACGCCGACATGCATCCCGGCAACATCCTGGTGAGCCCGGACGGGCGCTACATCGCGCTCGATTTCGGCATCATGAGCACGCTCACCGCCAGCGACAAGAACTACCTGGCGCAGAACTTCCTCGCCTTCTTCAACCGCGACTACAAGCGCGTCGCGGAAGCGCATATCGAATCCGGCTGGGCGCCCCCGGAAACCCGCGTCGAGGAGCTGGAAGCCGCGGTGCGCGCCGTCTGCGAGCCGATTTTCGACCGCCCGCTGCGGGAAATTTCCTTCGGCCGCTTCCTGCTGCGCCTGTTCCAGACTTCGCGCCGCTTCGGCGTGGAGATCCAGCCGCAGCTGGTGATGCTGCAAAAAACCTTCCTCAACATCGAGGGCCTGGGAAGACAGCTCGACCCCGAGCTGGACTTGTGGAAAACCGCCAAGCCCTTCCTCGAACGCTGGATGTCCGAGCAACTGGGGTGGCGCGCCCTGATCAGAACCATGAAGACCGAGGCACCACACTGGGGAACATTCCTGCCACAACTGCCGCGGCTGGTGCACCACGCCCTGAGCGCCGGCCAGGCAAAGCCGGCGCGCGACATGGAACCCATCGTCCGCGAACTGCGACGACAGAACCGGCTGCTGGTTGTGCTGTTGCTGCTGCTTGCTCTCGGACTGTTCTGGCCTTATATCTTGCCGTACTAACAGGATATGTAGTCATATGTAGGTTGGGTTAGGCGCGGCTTTTTGCGCCGTAACCCAACCTACATGATTCATGTTTAATCTGCCAGGTGCCAACCATGAAGCCTCCGCATTTGCCCCTCATAGACGATCTTTCACGCAACAAGTTGCGTAGAAAGTCGGAATCCCGCGCAAGCGGGACCCCCGACCCCGCCAACGGAGAGGATGACGGTTTCACGCTCGAAACCCAGGCAACGCCAGAGCCGCAAGCCGTTCCGCCGCGTCGCAAGGGCAAACCGGCAAAGCCGACCGGCGCCAAAACCAATACCGGCGAAGAAGCGCAAATCCTCTCTTACCGTCACCCGAACAAACGCAAGAACAATCCCGAAGTGGGCATGGTCAAGCCGGAAAACGACCCGGAACAGCCCAAGGCCACCTGGGCCTACGACCCCCACCTCGACCCGGCGCTGCAATTCGACGTGGGCCGGGCAGCGATTGAAAAGCTGATCGACGACGCGCTGGATAGTAATGATGACGCCGCCATGCGCGCCGCGCTGGAAGAAATCAAGCGCCTGCAAACCCCCTACCTCAACTGGAGCGGCAAGGCCGAGCGTAGCAGTTTCGAGGTGGATACGGTTTCGCTGCACGTCCACGAGCGCATCGACCCCATGAGCATCCTCGCCGCCGTGCGTAGGAGCGGGCTTGCCCGCGAAAAGAAAGCCGGCAATCGCGGGCAAGCCCGCTCCTACGTGCAGCCCGGCCTGTTCGATGCCCCCTTCGAAAACCTCCCCCTGCGCGATGCCATCGACTTCTACCGCCACGAGCGCGGCTGGGCCAACCGTATGGTGGCCGGAGATTCCTTGCTGGTAATGAACTCCCTGCTGCAAAAGGAAGGCATGGCCGGCCAGGTGCAGATGATCTACCTCGACCCGCCCTACGGCATCAAGTACGGCTCCAACTTCCAGCCCTTCGTCGGCAAACGCGACGTGAAAGACCGCAAGGACGAAGACCTGACCCAGGAACCGGAAATGATCAAGGCCTTCCGCGACACCTGGGAGCTGGGAATACATTCCTATCTGACCTATTTGCGCGACCGGCTGCTGCTGGCGAAGGAATTGTTGAGCGAGTCGGGGAGCGTGTTTGTGCAGATTTCGGATGAGAATGTTCATAGAGTGAAGGCATTACTCGACGAGATTATGGGTAGCCCCAACTTTGTTGCACAGATAACCGTCAAAAAGACCGCAGCCCAGACTGATATCTTCTTGTCTAGCTCATGTGACTACTTGATTTGGTACGGTAAAGACATTTCTAAGTTGAAATACCGGGCAATCCACCTCGAAAAGGGCGAGGATTCAGAACAAGCCTCCCAATATCGGTGGGCAAGATTAGATGATGGCCGTGATTTAAAAATGTCGGGAGTCCCCGATGGAGTAAATCGCCAGCTATGGCGGCCGGATAATCTAACTTCTAGTCATGAATACTCCGAGGGGAAAACGCCTTACAAATTTCGAGGCAAAGAATTCAGCCCGGCGTCACGATACTGGAGTACCAGCCCTGTAGGCATTAAACGGCTAGACCGTTCGTCACGATTGTGTGCCGTTGGAAACACATTAAGCTATGCAAGATTTTTAGCTGACTACCCTTGCAGTCCATTGCTTAATGTGTGGACAGACACTGGCACCGGTGGCTATGGAGATGCGCGTTATTACGTCGTCCAAACCACGATCAAAGTCATCGAACGCTGCCTCCTCATGACCACCGACCCCGGCGACCTGGTGCTCGACCCGACCTGCGGTAGCGGCACCACCGCCTTCGTCGCCGAGAAATGGGGCCGGCGCTGGATCACCTGCGACACCTCGCGGGTGGCGGTGACGCTGGCGCGTCAGCGGCTGATGACGGCGAGCTACGATTACTTCGAGCTGAAATACCCCCACGAGGGCTTGCGTGGCGGCTTCATCTACAAGACCGTGCCGCACGTGACGCTGAAATCCATCGCCAACAATCCTGAGATCGACGAGATTTGGGAGCGGATGCACCCGGCGGTGGAGGTGGCATTAGCGACGCTTAACGACACCTTTGTAGGAGCGGGCTTGCCCGCGATCACCGGTGGCGCATCGCGAGCAAGCTCGCTCCTACAGGAATGGGAAATCCCCTTCGTCTTCCCCGCCGACTGGCCGGAAACAGCCCGCGCGCCTTTCGATGCTTTCCACACCGCGCGCCAGGCGATGCAAAAACAAATGGACGCTTCCATTGCCGCCCACGCCGACCAGGAAACCCTTTACGACCAGCCCGGGAAATCGCGCACCAAGCTACGCGTAACTGGCCCCTTCACCGTGGAGGCGGTGCCGTTTCCCTCGGTGAAATCCCTGGACGAAACCGCGCCCCAGGAAGCCGACGCGAGTATCGCCCGTTCCGGCGAATCCGCCCGCCAGCATCAGTGGCGCGACGAGCTGCTGAAGTCCGGCATCCGCGGCAAGGGCGGGCAGATGCTCAAATTCGCCGAGCTGGAAACCTTGCCCGGCACGCGCTATCTGCACGCCAGCGGCACGCTGGAACCCCACCCTCACCCTAACCCTCCCCCTGAGGGGGAGGGGATTGTTATTGAAGGCGAGCGGGTGGTAGTGAGCTTCGGTCCGGAACACGCGGCGCTGGAGCAACGACAGGTGGCGCTGGCGCTGAACGAGGCGGAGAAGCTGCGCCCTGCGCCCAAGTTCATCGTGTTCTGCGCCTTCACCTTCGACCCGGAGGCCGCCAAGGACATCGATGAAACTCTGTGGCCCGGCGTGACCCTGCTCAAGGCGCAGATGAACACCGACCTGCTCACCGAAGACCTGAAAAAAGCGAGGGCCTCCAATCAGTCTTTCTGGCTGATGGGCCAACCGGATGTGGAAGTGCGCAAGCTGCCCTCTCCCCCAGCCCCTCTCCCGCCTGCGGGCGAGGGGAGCGTGTGGTACGAGGTGGAAGTCCATGGTTTTGACTACTTTGATACCGCCAAGGGCGAACTGGTCTCCGGCGGAAAAAGCAAGATCGCGGTATGGCTGCTGGATACCGATTACGACGAACGCTCCCTGTTTCCGCGCCAGGTATTCTTCCCAATGTCGGGTAAGGGCGAGGGCTGGGACAAACTCAAGAAGGATATCCGCGCCGAGCTGGACGAGTCGTTGCTGCCGCATTTTCACGGTACGGTGTCGCTGCCTTTCGAAGCCGGGGATAATCGCAAGGTGGCGGTGAAGATCGTGGACGACCGGGGGATTGAGTCGTTGAAGATTATGGAGCTGGAGGATTGAGAAATGAATACGCGCGTTGAAGCAATGATGGAGCAGGTCAAGGTATTGACAGCGGAAGAGCGAGTTGCCTTGCTCGATGCGCTGAGCGAGTTTGTCAGCCCGCCTGACGCCGAGTGGGAAACTGCCTGGGCCAAGGAGTGCGAGGACAGGCTGGGCGCTTATGAGCGGGGCGAGATCGAAGCTGAGGATTTTGATGTGGTGATGGCGCGCATGCGCAGGGAGTTTCTCGCCAAATGAGGGTTCGTGCTCTTTCTGTCGCCAGTCTCGCGCTGACGGAGGCAATGGCGTGGTATCGCCAGCGTAGCCCGCGGGTGGCGGAAACATTTTGGTTGAAGATTCAGGATGCGCGGCGTTCGATCGTGCTCTATCCGCAGGCTGCGCCGCTGATCGCGCCCCGGGCGCGTCGTTTCATCCTGTCCGGCTATCCTTATGACTTGATTTACAGCGTCCTTCCTGACGAAATCGTGATCCTTGCCTTTGCGCACCACAGCCGTCGCCCCGGCTATTGGTTGACCCGTCTCCAGCAATTGAACTGATGTCTCCCGCTTCGCTCATCATCAACTCCCCGTACGACACTCCCAGCCAGCACTGGGAGCAGGCTCGCGACGGCACGCTTTCCATGATTCCGAAGCGCCGTCCGGCAGGCTATGAGATTTTCGACGTGCGCAACAACACTCGGCGCACCGAGGAACTCAAGGCGGTCAATGAAATCCGGCAACGGGTGGATGCCTGGCGCGAAGCTGATTACCCCGGCATCACCAGCATTACCCGGAAATTGCTGGAGCATTGGCATGACCGCACGGCGCGGCAGCATCCATTTTACTTCTGCCAACTGGAAGCGATTGAAACCCTGATCTGGTGGGTGGAGGCCGCGCCCGAATTCAGGCAGGGGATTTTTATCCCCGGCGACGGCGGCGCATGGCAGCGGTTGTGCAACAAGATGGCCACCGGCAGCGGCAAGACTGCGGTGATGGCGATGATCGTCACCTGGCAGGTGCTGAACGCGCTGACCTACCCCAAGCGCAACAAGGATTTTTCCCGCGCCGTTTTCATCGTCGCGCCCGGTTTGACGGTGAAGGAGCGCCTGCGGGTGCTGTACCCCGGTGAGCCGGACAACGATTACGACGCTTTCGGGCTGTGCCCTTCCGAGGCGCTGCGGCAAAAGTTGAATCAGGTTGAGCTGCTGGTGGAGAACTGGCACACGCTGATGCCGTTGAAGGAGCAGGATCGCTCGGTGGTGAAAAAAGGCGCCGAAAGCGACGAGGCTTTCACCCGCCGGGTGCTGGGCAAGCTGGCCGTGCATCGTGATTTGGTCATCATCAACGACGAGGCGCACCATGCTTACCGCGTGCCCGCGGAGGTGAAGATCAGCAAGAAGGCAGCGGCGGAACAGGGGCTGGACCTGGACGAGGCGACACGCTGGATCGAGGGACTGGATCGCATTCACAAGACGCGGCGCATCCTGCGCTGCTTCGACCTTTCCGCCACGCCGTTCGCGCCGACCGGCAAGGCGAGCACCGAGGCGGGGCTGTTCGACTGGATCGTTTCGGATTTCGGCCTCAACGACGCCATCGAGGGCGGGCTGGTGAAGACCCCGCGGGTGGTGATTCGCGATGATGCGCTGCCCGATGCCAAAACATACCGTTCCAAGCTTTACCACATTTACCGCGACGATGCCGTGGCGGACGATCTCAATCGTCGCGGCGCCGAACCTCACGAGGCCTTGCCCAAGCTGGTGAAGGATGCCTATGCGCTGCTGGGCGCGGACTGGCGAAAGGCTCTACAGGACTGGCAGGCCGCAGGACATACTTCGCCGCCAGTGATGCTGACGGTGTGCAACCGCACCGAGACCGCCGCGCGCATTGAACATTTTTTCAACCATGGCGATGCCCACTGGCCGGAACTGCACGCGCCACAACGCACGCTACGGGTGGATTCCAGGGTGCTGGAAAAGGCTGAGATAGGCGAAACCGCGAGCACCGACAAGAATTACGAGGCGCGGCTGGCCGCCATCATAGAGGCGGCGAACATCCCGGAAACCCGCAAACCGCGCTTGCGGGAGATGAAGAAGGAAGAATTGCTGCGCGAGATCGTGGATAACGTGGGCAAGCGAGGCACGGCGGGGCAGGATTTGCAGAATGTGATTTCGGTGGCCATGCTGTCGGAAGGCTGGGACGCCAAGAACGTGACCCACATCATGGGTCTGCGCGCCTTCACCAGCCAACTGTTGTGCGAGCAGGTGATCGGGCGCGGCCTGCGGCGCGTGTCCTACGAGACAGACGAGAACGGGCTGTTTCTGCCCGAGTACGTCAACATCTTTGGGGTGCCGCTGTCGATTTTTCAGGATGTGGGCGAAAGCGGCGAGCCACCGCCACCGCCGAAACCCAGTACGCAGATCGAATCACTGCCGGAACGCAATGACCTGGAAATTCGCTGGCCCAACGTGCTGCGCGTGGATACGGTGGTAAAGCCGGTGCTGACGGTGGATTGGGGCAAGGTTGAACCTCTGACGCTGGACCCGGCGCAAACGCCCATCAGCGTGGAAATCGCCCCGGCGCTGGGCGGCGCCACGGACTGGAGCCGCGTCGAGGTGATCGACCTGGAAAAGTTGCCAGAGACGTTCCGGCTCCAGCGGCTGACATTCCAGGCCGGCCGCAAGGCTTTCGAGGAAATCGCAGGCAGTTTCAGTGGCAACCGCGAATACCTGGCATTCCAGTTGATCCGGTTGGTGGAGCAGTTCTTCGCCTCGGACAGGCTGATCATTCCTTCCCTGTTTCATCAGGACCCGCTGCGCAAGCGCATTCTGCTGTCGCTCAACATCGACGTGATCGTACAACACCTCTTGCGATTTGTGCAGGAGCAGAACACCGAGCACCTTGAGCCAGTATTTGATGAAGAATCGCCAATTGGCTCAACACGCGCCATGCGCACCTGGTACACAACCAAGCCCAGCCAGCCGACACGCAAGTCGCAAATCAGCCACGTGATGGTGGATAGCACCTGGGAACAGTATGCTGCCAATGCTCTGGAGAAAAGCGATCATGTGTTAGCCTATGCCAAGAACGATCATCTCGGCTTCCAGATTTACTACCTTTGGAACGGCGCCCGACGGCGCTTCGTGCCGGACTTCCTGATCCGGCTCGCCAACGGAAAAACGCTGGTACTGGAGATCAAGGGCGAGGATTCCGAACAGAACCGCACCAAGCGCGCCGCGCTGGATGCCTGGGTGAAGGCCGTGAACGGGAAAGGTGGATTCGGGGTGTGGTGCTGGGATGTTGCGTTCCAGCCAGTGCAGATTTACGATGTCCTGATTAGCCACGAAGTTCAGCAGGCTCACCTGGTGAGCCTGACGGGGTGAATAATTGGCGCATTCCAACAAAAGGAGATGCGCGATGGGGATCAACAAGGTGCAGTTTCAAAAAGGGCTGTCG
>JAJYUW010000075.1 GCA_021792335.1 Pseudomonadota bacterium
TGTTCCACTTCATCGAGAAGCCCAGCCCGCCGAGATAGACCGGGCGCGAAACCATGGGCCAGGAGGTGGATTCCTCGGCGAAGGTGAGGGCGCCGGGGAACTCGTCGTGCACCATGATGTTGAGTTCGCGCAGGAATTCTATGGCTTCCAGGTTTTCACGTCCGCCGTACTTATTCGGCAGCCATTCTCCGGCTTTGCGCGAGTAGTCGAGGTAGAGCATGGAGGCGACTGCATCCACGCGCAACCCGTCGAGATGGAGTTCCTCCAGCCAATAATGGGCGCTGGACAGGAGGAAGCTTTTCACCTCGTGCCGGCCGTAGTTGAAGATATGAGTGCCCCAGTCGATATGCAGGCCCAAACGCGGGTCTTCGTGCTCGTACAGCGCAGTGCCGTCGAAATGGGCGAGCGCCCAGGCATCCTGGGGAAAATGGGCCGGCACCCAGTCAAGGATGACGCCGATCCCGGCCTGGTGGCAGGCGTCGACGAAAGCACGCAACTCGTCCGGCGAGCCGTGGCGGGAAGTCGGCGCGAAGTAGCCGGTGGTTTGATAGCCCCATGATTCGTCGAGCGGGTGCTCGGAAACCGGCAGCAGCTCGATGTGGGTGTAGCCCATCTCCTTGACGTAAGGGACCAGGCTCTCCGCCAGTTCAGCCCAAGTGTAGAAGCGTCCGTCCGGGTGTCTTCGCCACGAGCCTGCATGGATCTCGTAGATATTGAATGGCGCATGCAGCCAGTCGAGGTTTTTGCGCTTTTCCAGCCAGGTGGCATCCCGCCAGGTGTGTTTGCGCGGTGCGGTGACCCGCGAGGCGGTGCTGGGGCGCAATTCGAATTCCCGTGCGTAAGGGTCGGCCTTGACCACGACCTGGCCGCTGGCGCGGTTGCGTATCTCGAATTTGTACAGGCTGCCGGGGAACAGCCCGGGGATGAACAATTCCCACACCCCGCTTGAGCCAAGGCTGCGCATCGGATGGACGCGCCCATCCCAGCGGTTGAAGTCACCCACCACGCTGACCCGTTCGGCGTTCGGCGCCCACACCGCGAAGCGCACGCCCGCGATGCCCAGGCATTCCATGGGCTGCGCCCCCAGCATGCGATAGCCCTGGTAGAGCCGGCCTTCGCCGAAAAGGTAAAGATCCTGCTCGCTGAGGGTACTGGGAAAGACGTAGGGGTCGTGGCCTTCACGCAATTTTCCGTTTTCCATGTGGCGCAACAGGTAAGATGCGGGCGGCGCTTCCTTGCCCTGCCACTCGAACAGGCCTTGCGGATGCGTTTTTTCCATTTCTACCCAGCCATGGGTGTCTTGCAGCCAGAGCTTTTCGGTGTATGGCGCATACACCCGTGCCGTCCAGGTGTTGCCGGTCTTGTGGCCGCCGAGGAAAGAGAATGGGTCATACAACCGGGCTTGAAGCAGGGCTTTCAGGGGCGCGTTGACTTTCATGGGATGTCAGTTTCCATTTGAGTGTGAAAGCGAGTATTTTTGAATTATAACGGCTGCAGCCCTCCTTGAGGGGGTTTTCAACCTGATATACTTAACACGTATAACCACTGAACGTGGGTGTAGCCTCAAACGGGTCTTGCCGTTTCCATAAAAAAGAGGGAGGTTGTTCGTGTACAAAGAATATCCCCGTTTTGTCAGTTTGCTGACAAAAAACACCGTTGCGTTGATCCTCGCCGGTGGCCGCGGAAGCCGCCTGAAAAACCTGACCGACTGGCGCGCCAAGCCGGCGGTGCCGTTCGCAGGAAAGTTTCGCATCATCGATTTCCCCCTGTCCAATTGCGTCAATTCCGGCATCCGCCGTATCTGCGTCATGACCCAGTACAAGGCGCACAGCCTGCTGCAGCATTTGCACCGCGGCTGGAGTTTTCTGCGCGGCGAATTCAACGAATTCGTCGAACTCATGCCGGCGCAGCAGAGGGTCGCGGAAAGCTGGTATAGCGGCACCGCCGATGCGGTGTTCCAGAACATGGACATCCTGCGCAACTACGATGCGTCCTATATCCTGATCCTGGCGGGCGACCATGTTTACAAGATGGACTATGGCGAGATGCTGGCTTTTCACACTGCCAGCGCCGCGGACATGACGGTGGCCTGCATCGAAGTGCCGATCGAGGAGGCCAGGGAGTTCGGGGTGATGTCGGTGGACGCCGAAAACCACGTCGTCGGCTTCCATGAAAAACCGGAGCATCCCGAGCCCATGTCGGGCAACCCAAACATGGCGCTGGCGAGCATGGGCGTTTACGTGTTCAACGCCGACTTCCTTTTCGAGCAATTGAACCGCGACGCCATCGAACCGAACTCCTCGCATGATTTCGGCAAGGACATCATCCCCTACGCCATGTCGCGCTACCGTGTTTTTGCCCACCGCTTTGCCGACAGCTGTGTTGCCGCGCCCGGCGAGGTGCCGTATTGGCGTGACGTGGGAACGGTGGATGCCTATTGGGAGGCGAATATGGAACTCACCAAGGTCACTCCGGATCTCAACCTCTACGACAAGACATGGCCGATCTGGACTTACCAGGCACAACTGCCGCCGGCCAAGTTCGTGTTTGACGACAGCGACCGGCGCGGTTTTGCTGTGGATTCACTGGTGTCGGGTGGCTGCATCATCAGCGGTGCGGCGGTGCGGCGTTCGTTACTTTTTTCCAATGTATATGTTCACAGTTATGCCGAGGTGACCGATTCGGTGATACTGCCGGACGTGAATATTGGACGCAATGCGGTGCTGCACAAGGTAGTGGTGGACAGGGGCTGCGATATCCCGGAAGGGCTGGTGGTGGGGCTGAATCCCTATGAGGACGCAAAGCGCTTTCATGTGACGAAGAAAGGGGTCACCCTGATTACGCCAGACATGCTCGGGCAGAGGGTGCACTATGTGCGATAATTCAAGTCCTGAGTCCTGAGCAAACCATCGCGCAGCGATACCACGCACTCAGAACTTTCTACTCAGCACTCCGCACTGATTTTTATGGCCGACAAAAAACTCCACTTGATTCTGTGCTGGCACATGCACCAGCCGGATTACCGCAATCTGACCACGGGCGAATACATGCTGCCGTGGACCTACCTCCACGCCATGAAGGATTACACCGACATGGCTTATCATCTGGAAAGCCATCCCAGGGCGCGCGCCGTGTTCAACTTCGTGCCGGTGCTGCTGGACCAGCTGGAAGATTACAGCCGGCAATTCGACGAAGGGAGCTTGCGCGACCCGCTGCTTGCCTTGTTGGCTGAAGATGACCTGAATAGCCTTTCTTCCGTCCGGCGCAAGCTGATTTTTGATAGCTGTTTCCGCAGCAATCATGCCAAGATGATTGATCCCTATCCGCCCTACAGGCGGCTGAGCGATCTGTTTAAGCATCAGGAGCTGCATGGCGAGGCGAGCTTTGATTATCTTTCCGGGCAGTACCTGGCGGACCTGCTGGTCTGGTACCACCTGGTGTGGTGCGGCGAAAGCGTACGGCGCAACAATGAACTGGTGGTCAGGCTGATGGCTAAGGGATCGCATTTCACCTTTGCCGACCGCCGTCATCTGTTCGATCTGATCGGAAAAACCATACAGGGGCTGATTCCGCGCTACCGCAAGCTGGCCGATTCCGGCCAGATCGAAATTTCCACCACGCCTCACTTCCATCCCATCGTGCCGCTCCTGCTCGACTTCAAGGCGGCGCGGGAGAGCATGCCCGGCGTCAGCCTGCCGGAGGCGGCATGCTATCCGGGCGGGCTCAAGCGCGCTTCCTTCCATATGTCGTCCGCGATAGAGAGCCACCGCGACCGTTTCGGCACCGCTCCGCAGGGAGTCTGGCCGGCCGAGGGGGGCGTGTCTCAGGCGGCGGCGACAGTGTTTGCCGAAAATGGCTGCCGCTGGATGGCGAGCGGGGAAGCTGTGCTGGCGAACAGCCTGCGCGGACAGGGAGGAAAGCATCCGTTGCCTGGCCGGATGAACTACCTTTATCGCCCTTACCGGCTTTCCCTCGGCGATCATGAGATCGTTTCCTTCTTCCGTGACGACAAGCTGTCGGACCGGATTGGTTTCGAGTATGCCAAGTGGTTTGGCCGGGACGCGGTGGCCAACTTCATCAATGCCCTGGAGGATATCTGGCATAGCACACCGGAAGGTGAGAGCCCCGTGGTCAGCATCATCCTGGATGGCGAAAACGCTTGGGAATACTACCCGTACAACGGCTATTATTTTCTTTCCGAGATGTATGAAGCGCTGGAAGATCATCCCTATATCCGCACCACCACCTTTAAGGATTACCTCGACGGCGGCGTGGAACAAAATGGTATGCAGGCACAATTGCCTTTGGGTATGAGCGAGGGAACAGGGGCCAATCTGGAAATGGGAGAGTTGCCGCATCTGGTCGCCGGCAGCTGGGTGTATGGCACGTTTTCGACCTGGATCGGGTCGCCGGAAAAGAACCGCGCCTGGGATCTGCTGTGCGCCGCCAAGCAGAGCTTCGATCTGGTCATGGGCAGCGGCCGCCTGGACAAGCAGGAAGCCGACCTCGCGCACAAGCAGCTGGCCGATTGCGAGGGTTCGGACTGGTTCTGGTGGTTCGGCGATGAAAACCCGCAGCACAGCGTGGAAAGTTTCGACAAACTGTACCGGGAAAATCTGGCGAATTTATACCGGCTGTTGAAACTGCCCGTTCCCGATGAGCTCAGCGAGCCGATCAGCCATGGCGGCGGCCACCCCGAAGCGGGTGGCGCCATGCGGCGGGCCTCGTAACAACTTTCACCACAGAGACACAGAGGCACGGAGAAAAACCAGGGAAGTTCTCTGGGTCTCTGTGCCTCTGTGGTTAATTAAGGGTTTACTCACATGACGCGTCCAATATCTCTCCTACTCGGCGTCCATGCCCACCAGCCTGTCGGCAATTTTCCGGAAGTTCTGGAAGAAGCGCACCTGCGCTGCTACCGCCCGTTCATCCACACCCTGCACCGCTATCCTGATTTTCGCTTTGCCGTGCATTTTTCCGGCTGGCTGCTGGACTGGCTGTTACAGCACTACCCCGAGGATATGGCGCTGCTGCGGGAAATGGTGGAACGCGGCCAGGTCGAGCTGTTCGGCGCCGGCGATACCGAGCCGGTGCTGGCGGTGATTCCTTACCGCGACCGGGTCGGCCAGGTGACGCGCCTGTCGGACAAGCTGGAAAAGAGGCTGGGGCAGCGGCCGCAAGGCGCCTGGCTGACCGAGCGCGTGTGGGAGGCGACGGTGGTGCCGGCGCTGGCGGATACCCATATCCGCTACGTGACGGTGGACGATTATCACTTTCTCTGCGCCGGCAAGAGCGCGGCTGAACTGGACGGTTACTTCACCACCGAGGAAGACGGCCGCAGGCTCGACCTGTTCCCGATCTCCGAGGAGCTGCGCTATCGCTTTCCGTTCTCGCCCGCCGGCGAAGCTGTCGCTTATCTGGAGCAGCTTGCCGACGAGGGGCGCGATGCGGCAGTGTATTTCGACGACATCGAGAAATTCGGCATCTGGCCGGAAACCTACGAATGGGTCTACGAGAAGGGCTGGCTGGTGAATTTCATCGAGGGTGTGCTCGCCTCGCCTAAAATCAGCACGCAACGCTATGCCGATTACCATGCCGCAGCCAGGACGCGCGGCGTGGTTTACCTGCCCACCACCTCCTATAGCGAGATGAACGAATGGACCCTGCCGGCGCCTGCCGCCAACGAATACGCCGACCTGGTGGCACAGGCCAAGGCCGAGGGCCGCTTCGGGCGGGACAAGGCCTTCCTGCGCGGCGGCATGTGGAAGAATTTCCTTTCCCGCTATCCCGAGGCCAACTGGATGCACAAGCGCATGCTGGCTTTGTCGGCGCGCCTGGAAAAATTGCCGCCGCACCAGCGCAAGCCGGCAATGGTCGATGCGCTTTACCGCGCCCAGGCCAACGATGCCTATTGGCATGGTCTGTTCGGCGGCCTGTACCTGCCGCACCTGCGGCGCGCGGTGTACCATGCCATCGTCGACCTGGAGGGCGCCCTCGACCAGTGCGATTCCCGCCCGGCCAGGGAGAAGCGCGACATCGACCTGGACGGCAAGGATGAGGTTTTCCTGCACCATGCTGCCCTGCAGGCGGTGGTGCGTCTGGATGGCAATGCCAGCGTGATCGAGTTCGACAGTTATCCGTTACGCCACAATTTTGCCGACAGCCTGATGCGCCAGACCGAACATTACCATCGCAAGATCCATCTCGGTGAAGAACACGGTCAGCATGAGGGATCGGGCATCGCTTCGGCGCACGACCGGGTGGCCTTCAAGCACGAAATTTTGCCGCATGATCTTGCCACGGATGCGCGTCCGCGCGGCTTGTTCGTTGACAGCATCCGGTCCGGGGGTGGAGCGCCTGCCGCTGTGCAGAATTATCAGCTCGAGGCGGAGCGTGGTCTGGCCTTGCGCTTTACCGACGGAGCAGTGGAAAAGCGGGTGCGGCTTTCGGAGAATGGCCTGGATGTGAGCTATCACTTCAGCCCGGAGGCAAGCGGCGTGTTCGTCACCCAGATCAACATCGCCATGCCGAGCTGCGACGGCCCGGCCGGCCGGTTTGTTTTTGAAGGCCATGTGCCGGGCGGTTTCGGGCAATCCATGGTGCTGGAGGCGGCGCGGGAATTGCTGCTGGAGGACGATGTCCTGGGGGGGGCGGTGAAGCTCACCCTGAGCGAACCGGCCCGCCTTGCGAGCTGTCCCCATTTTTCCGTGTCGCAATCCGAAGCAGGTTTCGAGAAGATCATGCAGGCGGTAACGCTGACGCTGGAATGGCCGCTGGAGAGTATCCGGCGCGAACTGCGCGTATCGCTTGAAGTGATGCCTAAATCGTAAGTGGTGAATGGTGAGGAGGAAAAACAACCCACTGACCCTTTTGACTTCACGCCTCACGCCTAATCCCTCACGCTTCACGAGGTTTTTAGGGTGAAACATGCTTTGAAATCGTCATACCGGCGCAGGCCGGTATCCAGAAGAAAGTCACTGGATTCCGGGTCAAGCCCGGAATGACGGGTTTCATTATCAGGGGTGGCGCAAATCACCATGACCGTTAGGGTGTTATACTGTCACGCTTTTTTATAGAATCAGGAATCGCATTCATGGCAGAGCAGAAAATCGGTAAAAACAAGACGGTACACGTTACCTACGTTATTTTGGACGAGCGCAACAACGTGTTCGAGCAGTACGACATGCCGATTGGTTATGTGCAAGGTGCCCGCAGCGGCCTGTTCGAGAAGATCGAGGCGGCGCTGGAGGGGCGTGTTGCCGGCGACAAGGTTGAGGTGACGCTGAATCCGCGGGAAGGTTTCGGCCTGCATCGACCGGACCTGACCTTCACCGACGAGATCGACAACGTGCCGCCGGAATACCGGCGGATCGGCGCTGAAGTCGAATTCGAGAACGACCGCGGCGAGGCCATGAAGTTTCTCGTCACCAAGATCGAGGATGGCAAGCTGACCATCGATGCCAACCATCCGCTGGCGGGCCAGACCGTCACCTTCGTCGTGAACGTGGTATCCGTCCAGGATGCGACGCCGAGCGAAATCGCCAATGGCAGGCCGGATTCGGAAGGCATGGCCGGCTTGCACTGAAACAAGGTTTTTCGCTCCGCATTCTGCTCTGCGGACGGTTTATGAGGCGTGTTCGCGGCGCTCGAAAGCCAGAATGTCCGCAGAACGGAAATTTTGCGCGGCCTCGGCCGGAGCGGCGCCGGTCAGCATGCCGATAGCCGTCACGAGTCCGTTTTTCCCGTAAACCATTTTCCACATCATGTTGGACAGCCGGATGCAAGCCGATAGCGGGTTGCTTGCCCTGGTGCGCTCCATGTCTATACGCCATTGCAATGCGTGCAACCTGGGTTGCATGTGCTGCGGAGCTTGCGCGATGGTGTCTGCGATCATGCGCTTGCGCCGGGCTTCGAAGGCCTCAGGGTCGAATTGCGCGAGCGCCGTCCATTCGTCGAAATCGAAGCGGATGTTGTGCTGTGCGTTCATGATGCTCACTCCTTACTTGCGTGGTAAAGTGCAGTAAAAAGAATTACAGCAATTTCCGTTCCATGTTTATTATTATTCATTAAAACAAAGTGTTATCTTGTTATAGGTGATGGGGCTGTAGAAAGTGCGAGGAATCAAAAGGCTGGCGCGCCCGCCGGCAGGGGTTTCGGCGCGATCCAGTAAGCTTCTGTTTTTATGGTGGGTTATACGCTTACTCGGTTTGAACCAGGGTTTTTAAGATTAAAGATGTTTTTGCTTTATTCTGCGCGCGCATTGTAAAGATAGTGTTGCAGCGAAGCGGGAAAACTCTCTGCGTCGGGCTCCGCAGGGCTTCAAATGGACATGATAGGTGGATAAAGAATTTGTAAAGGTTTTAATGCAGGCTGTTGCGTAAATCTGTGCCGCGGTACATGGTTGCGTTGTCTCGCCGGAGCGGGCAGCATTGCAGTCGTTCCCGGAAGGATGGCCCGGACAAAATTTTTTGGGATGTCGAGATCGTCAATACTTGTATAAGATAGATCATGTGGATAACATGTCGAAAGGGCTGGATGCCCCCAACCCGCTTGTGTCGGTTTATGAACCCGGTGGGAAGCGCTGTGTCTATTAACTAATTGTGGTTGATCTTTGAAGGGGTATCAAGATGTCACAAGCACGCATGGTTACGATAGACGGCAATGAGGCGGCTGCCTACATTGCGCACCTGACCAACGAGGTGATCGCGATTTACCCGATCACCCCGTCTTCTCCGATGGGGGAATATTCCGATGCCTGGTCTGCCGAAGGTGTCCGGAATCTGTGGGGTGCCGTTCCGGAAGTGGTCGAGATGCAGAGCGAGGGCGGTGCCGCCGGTGCGATCCACGGCGCATTGCAGACCGGTTCCCTGACTACCACGTTTACCGCATCGCAGGGCCTGCTGCTGATGATCCCCAACATGTACAAGATCGCCGGCGAACTCACGCCCTTCGTCATGCACGTGGCGGCGCGCTCGCTGGCGGCCCAGGGCCTGTCGATCTTCGGCGACCACAGCGATGTCATGGCGGCGCGTTCAACCGGTTTCGCCTACCTTGCGTCCAATTCGGTGCAGGAGGCGATGGACATGGCCCTGATCGCCCAGGCGGCGACGCTGGAAGCGCGCGTGCCCATCCTGCATTTCTTCGATGGCTTCCGCACTTCCCACGAGGTGGCCAAGGTCGAGCAGGTGCCGTTCGAGGTGGCGCGGGAAATGATAGCCGACGAGCTGGTATTCGCTCACCGCGCCCGCGCCCTGACACCGGACCATCCGGTCATACGCGGCACTTCGCAAAACCCAGACGTGTATTTCCAGGCACGCGAGACGGTCAATCCGTTCTACGACCGCATGCCGGAAATCGTGCAGAAAACCATGGACAAGTTCGCCAAACTTACTGGACGCCAGTATCGCCTGTATGAGTATGCCGGCGCGCCCGATGCCGAGCGCGCGATCGTTTTGATGGGCTCTGGCGCGGATGCGGCAGAGGAAACGGTTGCGCACCTGAATGCCCATGGCGAGAAGGTGGGCCTGGTGAAAGTGCGGCTCTATCGTCCGTTTGCGGCCAATGAGTTGCTCAAAGCCTTTCCGGTCACGGCGAAGCGCATTGCGGTGCTCGACCGCACCAAGGAGCCGGGCGCCGACGGCGAGCCGCTGTACAAGGATGTGCTGACGGCTGTGGCGGAAGCGGCGGGCGCGGGAAATTCACCTTTCGCCGTCGTGCCGCGCGTGGTGGGCGGGCGTTACGGCCTGTCCTCCAAGGAGTTCACGCCGGGCATGATCAAGGGCGTGTTCGAAGAGCTGAAGAAAGAGCAACCCAAAAACCATTTCACCGTCGGCATCATCGACGATCTTGGCCATACCAGCCTGGAGTGGGATGCGGATTTCCGCACCGATGCCGGCCAGGGCGTGAACCGCTGCATGTTCTACGGCCTGGGCTCGGACGGCACGGTAGGCGCCAACAAGAACACCATCAAGATCCTGGGCGAGGAGACCGAGCTCTACGGCCAGGGCTATTTCGTCTACGATTCCAAGAAGGCGGGCGCGGCGACCATTTCCCACCTGCGCTTCTCCGCCAAGCCGATTCATTCCCCCTACCTGATCAGCAACAATGAGGCGAACTTTGTCGGCTGCCACCAGCCGGTATTCCTGGAACGCTATGATATGCTGAGCTCGGCCGCGGAAGGGGCCATGTTCCTGCTCAATTCGCCGGAGTCGCCGGACCAGGTATGGGACACCCTGACGCGCAGGATGCAGCAGCAGATCATAGACAAGAAGCTCGAGTTCTACGTCATCGACGCCTACGCCATCGCCAAGGCGACCGGCATGGGCAGCCGCATCAACACGATCATGCAGACCTGCTTCTTTGCCATCTCCGGGGTGCTGCCGCGCGATGTGGCGATCGAGAAGATCAAGCACGCCGCCGAGAAGTCCTACAGCAAAAAGGGACGGGCCGTGGTGGAGGCCAACTGGAAGGCGATCGACGAAACCATTGCCAACCTGCACCGGGTGAACGTGCCGGCGCAGGTTTCCAGCACCCACGAGATGCCGGAGCCGGTGCCGGCATTTGCGCCGGAATTCGTGCGCAAGATCACCGCCGAGATCATGGCCGGGCGCGGCGATTTGCTGCCGGTGAGCGCGCTGCCCAACGACGGCACCTGGCCCAGCGGCACCGCCGTGTGGGACAAGCGCAACCTGGCGCAGGAAATCCCGGTATGGGATGAAGAATTATGCATTTACTGCGGCAAGTGCCCCTTCGTCTGCCCCCACACCGCCATCCGCTCCAAGGTCTTTCCGGCCGAAATGGCCAAGAACGCACCGCCCACCTTCAAGCACATCCAGGTCAAGGGCAAGGAATTCGAGCAGGGCATGCACATCAGCTATCAGGTGGCGCCCGAAGACTGCACCGGCTGCAGCCTGTGCGTCGACATCTGCCCGGCGGTTTCCAAGATCGACGGCCACAAGGCCCTCGAAATGCGGCCTCAGGCGCCGCTGCGCGAGCAGGAACGCGAGAATTTCGAGTTTTTCCTCACCCTGCCGGAGTTCGACCGCACCCAGCTGCGCACCTCCACCATCAAGGGCGCGATGGTGATGCAGCCGCTGTTCGAGTTCCCCACCGCCTGCGTCGGCTGCGGCGAAACGCCCTACATCCGCCTGGCAAGCCAGCTGTTCGGCGACCGCATGGTGGTTGCCAACGCCACCGGCTGCTCCTCGATCTACGGCGGCAACTTGCCCACCACCCCTTACAGCCAGAATGCCGAAGGGCGCGGCCCGGCCTGGAACAACTCGCTGTTCGAGGACAACGCCGAATTCGGTTTGGGCTTCCGCGTCAGCATCGACAAGCATGCCGAGCACGCCGGCGAGTTGCTGGAACACCTCAAGGGCGAAGTTGGCGAGGAACTGGCGGAAGCCGTTCTCAACGCCGACCAGTCCACCGAGGCAGGCATCTTCCAGCAGCGCGAGCGGGTTGAGGCCCTGCGCCGGAAGCTGGCCGGCATCGGTTCCGCTGTGGCGCGCCAACTGGAAAGCCTGGCCGAATACCTGGTGAAAAAAAGCGTGTGGATCATCGGCGGCGACGGCTGGGCTTACGACATCGGCTTCGGCGGTCTCGACCATGTCATCTCCACCGGCCGCAACGTCAATATCCTGGTGCTCGACACCGAGGTCTATTCCAACA
>JAJYUW010000076.1 GCA_021792335.1 Pseudomonadota bacterium
ACGGATCGACAGCAACAAGAAAATCCTCGATTACCTCGCCGTGATTGGCTATTACCGGTTGCCGCTTTCCTACCTGGATGATTTTGCCGGCAAGGTGGAAAATGTGACGCTGGATCAGGTCAAAGATGCCTTTGCACGCCGCATCAAGCCGGAAGACATGGTGACTGTGGTGGTCGGCGCGGATGGTGCCGATTAAACTAAACCGTCGCAGCCGGAAGCCGAAAGGCTTCGCCGCAGAGGCGCAAAGGCGCAAAGGGTACACAGAGATTTTTCTCGGGCGTCCTTTGCGGTTTCTCCGCGTCTTTGCGTCTTTGCGGTTCAACAGTTTTTACCCGGATTAGCCATGGCGCAGCAGAACAAGGTCCGGATTGTCGGTGGTGACTGGCGCGGCCGCCTGATCGCTTTCCCCGCGGCGGAAGGGCTGCGCCCAACGCCGGACCGGGTGCGCGAGACGCTGTTCAACTGGCTGGGGCAGACTCTGGACGGAAAGGCCTGCCTCGACCTCTTCGCCGGCAGCGGTGCGCTGGGATTCGAGGCGCTTTCGCGGGGGGCGCGGCGGGTGGTGATGGTGGAGCAAAGTCCGCCGGTTCTGCGTTCCTTGCGGGAAAATGCAAGCAAGCTGGGCGCGGACCGGCTGGATCTTGTTGCGGCGGACGCGCTCAAATTCCTCTCCAGGGAAGAGAGGATGTTCGACGTAATTTTTCTCGACCCACCTTTCCACCGCGGAATTTTACCGCTATTATTGCCCCTTCTTCCTCACCGGCTCGCGCCCGATGGCTACGTTTATGCCGAAACCGAGGAGCCGCTTGAGCCGGGGGATGGATGGGATGTCTGGCGTAGCGGCCGGGCGGGCAATGTGCATTACTGTTTGCTGAAGCGAGAATAGGCTCTAAATGGCGCTTAAAGCGGTCTACCCCGGCACGTTCGACCCGATCACCCTCGGCCATGAGGATTTGGTGCGCCGCGCCATTCGTCTGTTCGATGAGGTCATCGTGGCGGTGGCCGACAGCCATACCAAGAAGCCCTATTTCACCCTGGAAGAACGGGTGGAAATGGCCAGGGAAGTCCTGGCCGATCTGCCCAAAGTCACGGTGGTGGGCTTTTCCGGGTTGCTGATGAATTTTTTGCGCGAGCAGGATGCACGCGTCGTGTTGCGGGGCTTGCGCGCTGTTTCGGATTTCGAATACGAATTTCAACTGGCGGGGATGAACCGGAGCCTGTATGCCGAGGTCGAAACAGTGTTCCTGACGCCATCGGATCAGTATATGTTCATTTCGGCCAGCATGGTCAGGGAAATTGCGCTATTGGGCGGGGATGTCAGCCAGTTTGTGCAACCCTCGATCAAGGCAAGGCTGCATGACAAGATTTTTTCATAATATTTCAGAAGGAAACTGCTATGGCTCTGATGATTACCGATGAGTGCATCAACTGCGACGTGTGCGAACCCGAGTGCCCCAATGGCGCGATCTCGCAGGGCGATGAAATCTACGTGATCGACCCCAACCTGTGCACCGAGTGCGTGGGGCATTACGACGAACCTCAATGCATCAGCGTCTGCCCGGTGGACTGCATTCTCGTCAATCCCGAGCATGTGGAAACCAAGGAAGAGCTTCAAGCCAAGTATGATGCGCTTCAGGCCAAGGGCTGAACCGGATCTGTTTTGGATAAAAAACGGCGGCATGGAATCCATGCCGTTTTTTATTTGAACTGCCGATCCTGGATGTTTATGCGGACGCTGCGATAGCCTGTTCGGTGCGCTCGAACGCGAGCGAGTTGGCGATATGCTGTCTGAGCATGGTCAAGTCCTGCTGCTGCTTGAGGATGCTGTTTTCCATGTGCTGCAGTTCGGTGATCCGGTCTTCCAGGGTATCGGTCGCTTTGTGAATGCGCTTGATGCTTTCCAGGCGGCGGCGCAACTGCAATTGATGTTCGCGCACCTGGGTTTCCATGGGTGCCATGATCGCCTTGAGCCAGTTTTCCACGTCATGGTTGGCGATTTCATAAACCTGTACCACCCGGCTTGCCAGGGTCTCGAAAAACTTTGTGGTGATCGAGACTTTATCGTGGGTCAGCATGTTGAGCACGGTGTTGAAATGCTCGTTGTAAGCTTTCTCCAGGCGCGCGATCTCCTTGTGGTATTTGAGCGTGGAGAAGGGGGTGGGAATGGTTTGGCTTAAGCCGTGCTCCTCATTGAATTTCTTGTACATTGCCGACATCATGCCCTTGATTTCCTCAACCTGCCTGGCGGAGTCCGCGATGTTCCGGTTGGCATCCAGGAAAAACTTGTTCATGGCATCGCGGATACCCTTGGTGAACTTGGCTTCGGCCATGGCTATCCGGGTGTTTTTGACTTCGGTTTTGAGCGCGTCCATGCCCAGGTGGGCAAACAGGATGTTGGTCTGCTGGGAGAATACGCTGCGCAGGGCCTGAAAACGCTGCAACCCCTTTTCAAAATCATCCTTGTCGCGCTTGACCTTGGTCATCATGTGCTCGATCACGTCCTCGTTCTTGCCGCGCAGACCGAGCAGTTCCTCCAGTTGTTCGCGCACGCCTGCCAGCCGGGCGTCGAGAATGGCGCTGATGCTATCCTCCATGTCCTCGATTTCGCTCTGGGTGTTGTCCCGCACGATTTCCTGCTTGGAGGGAATCAGTTCGTCGCTGAGGGACTTTTCCAGCGCGGGGAGGCGGCTTTTCGCCAGCAGCGTTTCGTCGTGGCTGATCTTGGCGAGCAGCCCTTTTTGCGCCGAAACGGGGAAGACGGCGGAGGTCTTTACATCAAGCAGGCTGGCGCTGTTGCGAACCTGTTTCTCGATTTCGCTTTCGATCGCTTCGCTGTTCTTGAGTTCGTCCCACAGGCCGTCGATCTTGTTCAGAACTATCAGGCGGCCTTTCTGCTGCCCCTGCTGGTTGCCGATATGCTTGCGCCAGACCTCGATGTCGGATTTGGTCACACCGGTATCGGCGGCAAGGATGAACAGCACCGCATGGGCATTGGGCAGCAGGTTCAGGGTCAGCTCCGGTTCGGTGCCGATGGCATTGAGGCCGGGCGTGTCGAGAATGACCAGGCCCTGTTTCAGCAGCGGGTGCGGAAAATTGATGATGGCGTGGCGCCAGCAGGGGATGTCCACCGTGCCATCCTGGTGCACGGTGACGATGTTGTCTTCATCGTTTTCATGGTACAGGCCGTAGCGCCTGGCTTCCTCGACACTCACCCGCCTGGTTTGGCTCACCTGCAGGAAGGCTTCGGCTAGGCTCGCGCTTGATTCGGTGTCGAGCGGAACGACCTTCCACTCTTCGAGGTAGCGCTTGTATTCCGTCGTGGTCGTGTCGGTGGCGCGGGTTTCTATCGGCAGCAACTGGATGCAGGGCTCCCGGCCTTCTTCGTACATCAGTTCTGTCGGGCACATGGTGGTGCGCCCCGCGCTTGAAGGCAGCAGCCGCTGGCCATAGTCGGCGAAGAAGATGGCGTTGATCAGCTCGGATTTGCCGCGCGAGAACTCGGCGACAAAAGCGACATTGAGTTTGTCGTCACGCAGCCGATCTGCCAGATGCTGGATGCGCAGATCAGTCTGGGCGTCGTTCAGCTCCTGCTCGTTGAGCCAGTTGCGGAAGTCGCCGATGTTGTCCGACAGGCGGCTTCGCCAGGCGCTGTAGGCTTCGAAATGCGCGACAAGATCACCGTTTGCCATGACTCCTCCGGCTGGTATTTATGATAATGTCACCAACTTTACCACAAATAACAGATTAATCAACGTGATCCGGGCGTAATCCGGAAGGCCTTGTGAGGCGCCGCATTTGGAATGGTGTGCTCATGTCTGGCAGCCGGGGCAGTAGAAAGTGGAGCGCTGTCCCTGACGCAACTGGCGTATGGCCGCGCCACAGTGCCGGCAGGCTTGTCCGGCTCGGCCATATACCTGGTATTGCTGCTGGAAATAGCCTGGGTTGCCGGCACTGTCGACGAAATCGCGCAGGGTGCTGCCGCCTGCGGCGATCGCCCGGTTCAGGATGTCCTTCACCGTAGCGGCCAGCCTGACGCAGCGCGCCTTGCCGAGCCGGCCGGCAGCGGTTTTCGGGCTGATTCCGGCGGCAAACAGCGCTTCGTTGGCGTAGATGTTGCCGACGCCCACCACGATGTGGCTGTCCATCAGAAACTGCTTGATGGCGCTGCGGCGGCCGCGCGTTGTGCGGTACAGAAATTCGCCGTCGAATGCCGCCTCAAGCGGTTCCACGCCGAGCTTCCCGAGCAGGGGGTGGATGCCGGGCGGCGCCGTCGTCCACAGTATTGCCCCGAAGCGGCGCGGATCGCGTAGCCGCATGCAGTGGCCGCTTTCCAGCACGAGATCGAAATGGTCATGCTTTTCCGCTGGAGAGGCGGCAGGCACGATGCGCAGACTGCCCGACATGCCGAGATGCAGGATCAGCCAGCCTGTGCCGCAGTTTAGCAACAAATACTTGCCGCGCCGCTCGAGGCTGAGGATGGTCAAGCCTGGCAGCGCGTGCGGCAATTCGTTCGACACCGGATGACGCAGGCCGGCGTGGCGAATCACCACCGCCTTGATGCGCTGGCCAACGAGGTGCGGCTCCAGGCCGCGGCGCGTGGTTTCTACTTCCGGCAGTTCGGGCATGGTTTACTTTCCGGGATGAAGCAGCCGTTTCCCGACCTCGGCGGGGAAATGGTATTGCATTTTTTCATCCTCGCGCAGCAGCACCAGTTCAGGCTCGCGCCGCAGGATTTTGCAGGAAACCGAGCGGCCGTTGCGCAGGTGCAGGGTGAAGGCATCCCTGGCGGCCGTTCCGTCGTAGGGTTGGGTAACCAGACTGGAGGCCTGGCGCCATTCATCCTCCCAGCGGTTGAGTTCATCCTGGCTCCAGTCCGGGTTGTCCGGGGAGGCCGACCATTTGCCGTTGTCCATCTGGCTAAGTTTGAAGTCGGGAAACTCGAAGCCAATCGGGATTTCGTCTTCCGCCAGAAACGCCTTGGAAACGAAGTCGGCAGGCGTTTTCAGTGCATGGGCGAGATAGTCGGGCGCGACCAGATAAACGCCGTCATTGGTTGCGACATACACTTCGCCGCTGAGCGGGTTCTGCGTGCCGAAGCTGAATTCCTGGTCATTGAGGCTGAGGCGCAGCAGCGGCTTGTCGAGTTGGAAGCGGCCGAGATCCGCGACCGGGAAGCGTTGGCGACTGGTGGCGCTGAGTGTTTCGAGAAGATACCCGACAGTCTCGCCATCCGCGCGAGCCGCGAAAGGGGCGCTCAAGCGCCAGCCGTTCATGCTTTTCTGCAGCACGATGGCTGGCTGTCCGGTCTTTTCGATGGCAATGCGAGTGATCCTGGCTGCGCTGAGGGTGGAAAGCCTGAATTCCGCCTGCGCCGCCGGCTTGGCCCCGAGCCAGGCGGCCAGCGCCAGCGCAACGACCAGTCCGGCCAGCGCGAGATTGAGCAGGATTCTGGATTTCACCGGCGGCGCCACCAGATTGCGATGCCTGCGGCGACAAAGGCCAGCGGCACGGCGATCAGGAAGCCGATCGCGATCACCGCGGCAGCGGTTTTGCTCAGGTTAAGGCTGGTATCCAGGGCGGCTTTGGCCGGTATGGTGATGAGCTTGTCGTCTCCGGCCAGCCAGTTGAACAGATTGAGGCCGAGGTCGAGGTTGCCGCCGTTGCCGAGATAGGTATTGGAGAGAAAGCCGCCGTTACCGACCACCACGATGCGCTGGCTCTTGTCTTCCACACCGCGTTCGAGCGCGACGGCTATGGTTACCGGCCCTGGCACGTCGCGGTTTTTGTCGAAAGCGATGGAGTCGCTGATCTTGCCGGTTTCGACCCAGCCCTGTGGTGCGACTTCGACCAGCGGGGTCGCCCGCCAGGATTCCCCCTTGTGTCCTTCGGGGTGTTCCTCGATGCCGATTTGGCGTGCGTGGGGGAAGGCGGTGACGAGGTTGAAGCCCGCGGTGGCGGGATGGCGCCCGTACACGGCGCCCAAGGCGATGCTGGGGGCGGCGCTGAGCTGCTGCGCCGCCGGGTCCACCACCGTGCCGGGCGTGAGCACCAGTCCCAGCGATTCGGCCAGCGGCTGCAGGCCATGCAGCGGCTCCTGGTCGATCAGCCAGAGCAGATTGCCGCCTTTATCCAGATAGCTTTTGAGTTTCTCCACTTCCCCCGGCAGCAGGTCGACCTGGGGGCCGGCAATGAGCAGCAGGCTGGCATTATCGGGCACGTCCTGGGCCAGGGCGAGGTTAAGGGCGGCGGTTTTAAAACCTGTGGCGGCCAGCTTCCTGCCGAAGTCGCCGAGATCGTGGTTGGCTGCGCCGTCGAGCTTGCGTTCGCCATGGCCGTCGAGGTAGAACGCCTGCCGTTTGCCGGAACGGGCGAGCCGGGTCAGGAGCGAGGTGAGCGCCTGTTCGTTGAGGTTGGTGAGGTGTTCGCTGCGGCCCCGGTATTCCACCACCATTTCCCCGTTGGCCTGGATGCCGGCAGCCCGCGTTTGCTGCGGCTGTTCCGCCGGATCCACGAATCTGAGCACGAGATCCGGCTTGGCGCGGCTGTAGAGTCCGACGAATTCGCGGATGATCTTGCGCACGTCCCCCAGTCTGGGATCCTGCTGGGTGGCATAGGCGGTGATGGAGATCGGGCCGGGCAGATGCTTGAGGGTGTCGAGGCTGGCCTGGCTCAGCGAATTCCGGCTGTTGCGGGTAAGGTCCCATTGCGCCGGGTGTTCGCGGGTAAGGTGGGCGAGCAGGCCGATGGCGGTGAGAAACAGGGCGAGAAAGATCACGCTGTGCAGTCGCAGGCTGGAGCGTAGTTTGGAGGTGTTTTTCATAGGCGGTCGCGGTCGAGCCGGCGCACCGCCAGCACCAGGAACAAAACGGTGAACAATATGAAATAGGCGGCATCCGCTGTGGCAATCACGCCGCGGTTGAACGATTCGAAATGCTTCAGCAGGGAAAGGTAGTGCAGCAGGCTGTCGGGGTCGCGCGCCGAGATATCCACGACCCACAGGCCGAGGAAGGCGCCGAGAGTGCCGATGGCAGCGATGATCGGGTGTGAAGTGAGGCTGGATATGAACAGGCCGAGCGCGGCGAAGCTGGCAGCGAGCAGAACCAGCCCGAGGATATTCCCCGCCAGCAGCTCCAGGTCGAGCATTGCGCCGCTATAAAGCGAAAAGGACATGAGCGCGGTCAGGCCGATGAAGAGAGCGAGAAAAGCCATCAGGCCGAGAAATTTTCCGAGGATGATTTCAGTGATCGAAACGGGCGCGCTCAGCAGCAGAGCCATGGTCTGATTGCGGCGCTCCTCGGCGATCAGGCGCATGGAGAGGGGCGGCACCACCATCAGCATAATCATGGCGGCAATGCCGAACAGGGGCGTGACAATCAGCTCGGTGACCCCGGGCGGATTGGCTAAGGCGGCCAGTTGTGGCTGGACAGTCAGAAAAGCATCGATCTGGCCGAGGAAAAACCAGGCGAGGAGGCATTCCAGCACGGCCAGGATGATCCATGCCAGCGGCGAGGCGAACAGGGTTTTCAGCTCCTTGGCGGCAATGGTGAAAATCATGCCTGCTCCTCCTGCTGCGTCAGATGGATGAACACTTCCTCCAGGCTGGCCTGTTCCGGGTGAGCCTGTTTCAGTTCGGCGAAGTCACCGCTGAACACCAGTTGACCCCGGTCCATGATCTGGATCCGGTCGCACACACTCTCCACCTCGGGCAGGATGTGGGTGGACAGAATCACGCTGTACTTGCCGCCCAGCTCACGAATCAGGCTGCGAATCTCGCGAATCTGGATCGGATCGAGGCCGACCGTGGGTTCATCCAGTATCACCACGCGCGGGTTGTGCACGATGGCCTGGGCGATGCCCACCCGCTGCTGGAAGCCTTTGGACAGGCTGCCGATCAGGCGTTTTCCGGTGTCGGCAAGGCCGCAGCGTTGCTTGGTTCGTTCCAGTGCGGCAGGAATGTCAGCCTTGGGAACCCGATGCAACCGGGCGGCAAAGCGGAGGTATTCGTCCACCGTCAAATCGCGGTAGAGCGGCGGCGTTTCGGGCAGAAAACCGAGCAGAGCTTTGGCTTCGCGCGGGCGCTCCAGCAAATCGATGCCGCAAATTTCAATGCGGCCGGCACCGGGCGCCAGGCATCCCGCCAGCATTTGCAGGGTGGTGGTTTTGCCGGCGCCATTCGGCCCCAGCAGGCCCAGCACCTCGCCCTGGCGAAGCTCGAAGCTGATATCGTGTACGGCGGTGCGGGCGCCATAGCTGCGGGAAAGCTCGCTGGTGGAAACCGTGATGTTTGTCATGCCCTCTTTGCCGTCCTGGCTGCTTTGAAAAAGCGCAAATATGTCCTAATATGGGGAACGCGTAAAGACCGCCACTCTCTAAGATCGTATTGCCAACTGTGATTATATCCCTGTGATGAATTATAAATATCTTTTGCTTGCCCCCGCCGCGCTCGTTGCTGCCGGGTGTGCCCAGTTGTCGCCCAAGGAAGTTGTCCAGCCCGCTATGGTACCGGAACGTGCGGCGCGGGTTGCGGAATTGCCCAAAATCGAGTTGACCGAGGCACTCCTTTTTCAGTACCTGGTTTCAGAAGTCGCCGCGCAGCGCGGCGATGCGGGATTGGCTGCCGAGGGCATACTGGATCTGGCCAAATCTACGCGCGATCCGCGCCTGGCGAAGCGCGCTGTCGAGGTGGCGCTGCAAGCGAGACACGAAACCCAGGCGCTGGAAGCGGCAGCGCTATGGCAACAACTGGAGCCGGACGAGGCTAGAGCGCAACAGACCGTGGCGGCAATCATGCTGAACAGCGGTCGGCTGGAAGAAGCGAAACCCTATCTGGAGAAGCTGCTGGCGGCTGAGGGTGAAAATGTGGGTGGCGCGTTGCTGCATCTGAACCAGATGCTGTCGCGGCAGCAGGACAAGCCAGCGGTTCTGGCTCTGGTGCAGGAGCTGGTCGTGCCTTACCTGAACCGCGCCGAGGCGCATTTCGTTCTCGCCCATGCTGCATGGGGTGCGGGGAAGACCGAGCTGGCGCTGCGCGAAATTCGCGAGGCGGACAGGCTGCATCCCGGGTGGGAGGGGGCGGCCCTGTTCCAGGGGCAGTTGCTGCAGCGCGCCTCACCGGCGGAGGCGTTGAATTTTTACCGCAATTTTCTTTCCGATTATCCCAAGCTGCAGGATGTGCGCCTGGCCTATGCGCGACTGCTGGTGCGAGAGCTTCAGTATGCCGAGGCGCGCCACCAGTTCGAAAAACTGCTGGCCGACCTGCCCGGCAACCCCGAGGTAAGCGTTGCCGTCGGCCTGCTGGCGATTGAGCTCAAGGATTACGATGCGGCGGAGAAATACCTGAAACAGGCCTTGGCCGGTCAATACCGCGATGAAGCCACGGTGCGGATGTATCTCGGCCAGCTGTCCGAGGTGCGCGAGCGTTACGACGAAGCCGCGAGCTGGTATGGTTCCGTCGGTCAGGGCGAACAGTACATCACCGCGCAAATCCGCTACGCAGCGATGCTGGCCAAGCAAGGCAAGCTGCCCGAAGCGCGCCAGCACCTCAAGCAGATCGAAGTACAGAACAACCAGCAGCGGGTCCAGGTGATCGTGGCGGAGGCGCAGTTGCTGCGCGATGCAAAAGCCTACCGCGAGGCGTTTGATCTTTTGAGCAAGGCGCTGGAGAAGCTGCCTAATTATCCCGACCTGCTCTATGACCATGCCATGGCTGCGGAAAAGGTGGGGAAGGTGGATGTGCTGGAGCAGGATCTGCGCAAGCTGATTCAGATCAAGCCCGATTATGCCCATGCCTACAACGCATTGGGATACACCCTGGCGGATCGGTCGGAGCGGCTCGACGAGGCGCTGCAACTGATCGAGAAGGCGCTCTCGCTGGCCCCGGACGATTATTTTGTTCTGGATAGTCTGGGCTGGGTGAATTACCGCTTGGGGCGGCTCGAAAAGGCCGAAGACTACCTCAAGCGCGCCTATGCCAACCAGCGCGATGCGGAGATCGCGGCGCATCTCGGCGAGGTGTTGTGGGCAAGGGGTAAGCACGAGGAGGCAGAAAAAATCTGGCGATCTGCTCTTAAAGAAAATCCCCGGCACGAAACCTTGCTGAATGTTATCCAGAAATTTGTTCCCGCAAAAAAGTAATAACAACTTCATCCGGTTATTCGCCGTATGCGCCTTTTTGGTGCTGCCGTGGGGCTGCGCCAGTTTGCCGGTGCCGCCTGAAGAGCCCGAAGCCGCACCCCGCGCGCAGGCCGCCGTCGATGCCGGCGGCGCTTTCCGGCTAAACGGGCGGATCGGTGTGTCGCACAATGGGGAAAGTTTTTCCGGCTCGTTGCGTTGGCATCACAGTGCAGAGGATGATGAAATATTCATCCTGTCTCCGCTCGGGCAGGGTGTCGCCCGAATCAGCCGCAACCTTGCCGGCGCATCGCTGGAAACCGCCGAAGGCCGTGGCTACCGCGCCGCGGATGTGGAGAACCTGACCGAAGAGGTGCTGGGCTGGCGGCTGCCGGCGAGCGGTCTGCAATATTGGGTGGTGGGCCGGCCCGCACCGGAAGGGTTGGCGGAAGCCGAATTGGACGACAATCTGCAACTCCGTCGCCTGCATCAGGATGGCTGGCGCATCGACTATCTGGGCTACCGGCTGGTGCAGGGGAGAATGTTGCCTGCCAAGCTGGAAATGGCGATGGGTGAGCGTCTGCGGGTCAGGCTGGTGATCGATGACTGGGTGCTGCCTTGACCCTGGCGACTTTCCCCGCCCCGGCCAAATTGAACCTGTTCCTGCACGTGGTGGGGCGGCGGCCGGACGGTTATCATTTATTGCAAACCGTGTTCCGTTTCGTCGATTATGGCGACAGGCTGAGCTTTGCGGTGCGCGATGACGGCGTGATCCGGCGGCTGAATCCGCTGTCCGGCCTGGATCCGGAACAGGACTTGTGTGTGCGTGCCGCACGCTTGTTGCAGAAGGAAACGGCTTGTAGCCTGGGTGTCGATATCGTGTTGGAGAAACGCCTGCCGATGGGCGGCGGTTTGGGGGGTGGCAGCTCGGATGCCGCCACCACGCTGCTGGCGCTGAACCGGCTGTGGAACCTGAATTTAGACCGCCAAGACTTGCAGGCGCTGGGTTTGCGACTTGGCGCTGACGTGCCGGTGTTTGTGTTCGGCGAGAGCGCCTTTGCCGAGGGCGTGGGGGAAAAGCTCCAGCCGGTGTCGCTGCCCGATGCCTGGTACGTGGTGCTCGTGCCCCCGGTGGCGGTAGCCACGGCTGAAATTTTTGCCGGCAGGGAATTGACAAGGGACACGAATCCCATCAAAATGTCGGACTTTTCAACGGGCTGCGGGCGGAACGATCTGGAGCCCGTGGTGTGCGAGAAATACCCGCAGGTGGCGGAAACCCTGGCTTGGCTCAAGGCCTTCGGCGACGCCCGTATGACCGGATCGGGAGCGTGTGTTTTTGCCGCGTTTTCGAGTGAGGAAGAGGCGCGCGGGGTTTTTGCCCGGAAGCCGGAGAAGTTGTCCGGATTTGTGGCGAGGGGCCTGGACAGGCATCCTTTGCACGATTTTGCAGATTAATGGGGAGTCGCCAAGTGGTAAGGCACCGGATTTTGATTCCGGCATTCGTAGGTTCGATCCCTACCTCC
>JAJYUW010000004.1 GCA_021792335.1 Pseudomonadota bacterium
GGCCCTGGCTTCCTTGAGCTGGTCTCGCGAGCCCTTGATGGACATTTGTTCGAGTGGCACGGCCACCATCCTGAAACGCACTTCCTTGAGGACGCTGTCCATTTCCTGCAACAGGGTCAGGGGTTGAACATTGTGTTCATAAACCTCGGCCAAAGCAGAAGTCCCCTGGCCGATGGAATACACGTTCATGCCGCCCAGAACAAAGATAATCAGGACGGCCAATAAGGAGGAGCTGAATAATTTGGCCTTGATGCTTAATTTATTCAGCATGAAAGATCCTTTCGGGAGGAAGTTGAGTTTTGTCTTTTGCTCGACGTGTAATATCGCGGGAACGTCATTTGCGCTTTCCCATCGAAAACCACTTTCACGAAGTATAACGGAAAATCCGGTGTTCTCATCTCTGCCACAGGTGGCGAGTTTTGGCAATGAACTGGATCATCGCGATTGCCGCCAGCACCGTGTTCACGCGAAATCCCGTGTCGAATTTTTCCTTGTTGCAATTGCGATGTCTGTTTTTGAAGGGTCGGCGGCCCTCATCGCGAGGGCCGCCTCGACAGACAGGGGGTTATTCGATGGGCAGCTTGCGAGCTTTCCAGTCCGGGAATCCGTTGCGGTACCAGTTCACGTTCTTGTAGCCGTTTTTGGACAGGACAACCGCAGCCTTGTAGGATTTCCAGCAGGTTCCGGCGTTGCAGAACACCACGATGGCGGCATTTTTGTCCTTCAGCTTATCCATGTTGAACTTGTCCTGGCTGGAATCGAAATCCGCGCTCTTGGCGCTTTTTTCGGGGTCATAGGGAACCGAAATGGAACCCTTGATGCTGCCCTCGCCAAACTCGGAAGCCTTGCGGGTATCGACTAAAAGCGCGCCTTTCGCTTGCAGGTCCTGAACCTGCTTGGCGTCTACAAGGTGGACGCCGGCCGGTGCCGTGGTGGGGGTTTCAGGGGCATCCGCAGCATGGGCTGCGCCTGCCGCGGAAAAAAACCCAAGCGTGAAAAGGGCAATGGACAAGCGTTTGGTGATGTTCATGGGATTGTCTCCTCCAAAAATTATTAGGGATTTATTTTAACTTGTAGCCACGAATTCCCCCGGTTGGAAAATCGTGATCTACCCACCAGCGGGTAACCCATTCATTTTCGCTCTTAATGCTGCGATAAGCACAAATGCTTTGCTGAGTAGACGATAACTTTTTACCTTTTTTATTTTTTCAAGTCAATCGGATTATTGGGGGGGGGGGTGATAATTTGGCTTGATGATTGACTCACGGCGCCCGGCAGGGCTCGGACCCGGGCTTTAGAATGTTATGGGTTTTTCTAACAAGGCTGCTAGGCGAACAATGCCGCGATTTTCTCCCGATCGGGTGCCGGTATGACGCCTTGCTCCGTAATCAGCGCGGTGACCAGATCGGCGGGAGTGACGTCGAAGGCCGGGTTGCGTACCTGAACCCCCTGGGCTGCCCACTGGCACTCGCGGAAGCCGGTCACTTCCTCGGGGGCGCGCTCTTCGATCGGGATGTCCGCACCCGAGGCGATGCTCGAATCAATGGTGGAAAGCGGGCAGGCGACGTAAAACGGTATGTCGTGCCGCCGCGCCAGCACCGCCACCATGTAGGTGCCGATCTTGTTGGCGACATCGCCGTTGGCAGCCACCCGGTCGGTGCCGACGATCACCGCATCCACTTCGCCGTGCGCCATCAGGTGGCCGGCCATGTTGTCGCTGATCAGGGTGACCGGGATCTTTTCCTGCACCATTTCCCAGGCGGTGAGGCGCGCCCCCTGCAGGAACGGGCGGGTTTCGTCGGCGACGACGGAAATTTTCTTGCCTGCTGCCACCGCCGAGCGGATCACGCCCAGCGCCGTTCCCCAGCCTGCGGTGGCGAGCGCGCCGGCATTGCAGTGAGTGAGCACGCGCGCCCCGTCCGCCAGCAATGCCGCGCCGTATCCGCCCATGGCGCGGTTGATGCGGATGTCCTCGGCATGAATTTCGTGCGCTTCCTGCACCAGCCGTTCGGCAACCGCTGTCTGGGTCGTGCTGCCCATGCTTTCCCACGCCTGGCGCATGCGCTTGAGCGCCCAGAACAGGTTGACCGCCGTGGGACGGCTTAATGCCAGCGTTTCGAAGCCCTTTTCCATGCCCGGACGGAACACATCAGGCGCGGTTTTTTCCAGGCGCCGCGCCTCCAGCGCCACGCCATAGGCGGCGGCGCAGCCGATGGCAGGCGCCCCGCGCACCACCATGGCGCGGATGCCGTGCGCGACGCTTGCTGCGGAGTCGTAGGAAAGGTACTCGAAGCGTGCCGGCAGCACGCGCTGGTCGATCATTTCCAGACGGCCGTCATGCCAGCGCAGGGTTTCTACATTCATGGGCGTTTTCCTTTAACCAGCATTCCTGGTGGGTGAAAGTTCCAGCAGCGGCTTGCAGGCCGCCGACAGGGTGTCGTTGGCGGAGATCAAAAGATCGATTCCGCCGAAGCGGCGTACCGCTCGATCCAGCATTGCCTTGATTTGGTCGTGGTCGGCCGTGTCGCAGATGAGGCCGAGATAGCCGGGACGGAGATGGAGCGACGTGACTGCCGGGTCGGCATCCAGACCGACCACGGCCGCGCCCTGGTCAAGCAGCGCCCGCACCTTGTCCCGGTTCGCCAATGCCGAGCCTACCAGCGCAACCTGGCCGGCCAGTGCATCTTTGCTGCGGACGGCCCGTTCGAAGCCGCCGTATTCGATTTCGGCGGCGAGGACCTCGCGCGGCGGCAGGGAAACGTATTTATCCAGCGCCTCTGCGCGGGCCTGGATCTTCATGCTGTGGCGGTAGATCTCGGCCGCAGCGTCGGCATGGAAGGCGTTTACGCCTGCGGCGATGAGACCCCATTCCGGGTCGAGAACGATGCGCGGCGCTGGATCCGGCAGCCGCGTCGCATCCGCCGGGGCGTTTCCCGCCAGGTATTGCCGGTAGTCCTTGACGAAGCTTGCCACCTCGCATCCCAGCATCGGCAGTCGCTTGGTGAACACCGCATGCTGCGGCGTGGCCGGGCCGCGCCGGGAAAGCGAGGCCAGGTCGGGGCGGCGGGAAAAGGCGAGGCTGAACAGGTCGGAGGAAACCGTCATCACCATGGGAAAACCGGCGGCCAGGGAAATGTCCTGGCGCAGGGCGGCAAGCGCCAGCATGTCTTTACTCCTTCCCCCTTGAAGGGGGATGGTTGGGATGGGGGTGGCACCCCCGCCGGACCCCCACCCTGGCCCTCCCCCTTGAAGGGGGAGGGGAGAAGAGGATGGGAAACGCAGCGGAATGTCCCAGGCGTGGTGCGACTTGAGATAGTCCTCGGCGCGGCTGACCAGCGTGATCATGCGCTCGTAGGATTCCCGTGCCGTGTCGCCGAAGGCGAAGATGCCATGGTGCATCAGCACCATGCCGATGGTTCTGGGCGTGGCTGCACGGGTAAAAATATCGTGGCAGGCGTTGGCCAGTTCGAAGCCGGAGTGCCGGTACGGGACGATCAATACGGCGTCGCCGTAAGCCGCCTTGACGTGCTGTTCGCCGTGGCGGGTATCGGCCACTGCCAGCACTGCGTCGGCATGGGTGTGTTCCACCCACTTGAACGGCAGGATGGCGTGGAGGAGGGTCTCTATCGAAGGCCGGGGCGAATCCGGGTTTTTCAGTGCGGCGCGGAACTCGGCGGCCATGCGCTCGTTGTCGAGCGCGTCCAGCCCGATCAGGCTTTTCACGGCTTCCAGCCTTAGCGGCGCGAAATTCTCTTTGGTTACGCGGGCCAGGTCGGAGCCCGAACCCTTGACGTAGAGGACGTCCTCGCCGTCCTCGCGCAGCTTGACCGAAGTGTTGCCGCCGCCATACATCACCAGCGCCTTTTCGCTGCCGAGCAGGCGCGATGTCCAGGCGCGCAGTTCCAGCTCGCTGGCGCAGCGTCCGGCTTCCTTTTCGTCCCACAGGCTGTTCATGGAGGTATTATCCTTGAAAAAGAATTTGAACCGCAAAGGCGCAAAGAACGCAAAGGAAACGGGGTAGGCAGGGATGGGCGGCTTTATCGCCCAACTCGCAAAAACAATGTGTTATCGGAATCTGCCTAGTCACCGGATAGGTGAATACCAGATAGATTTTATGTCCTGGTTTTCTTTGCGCCTTCGCGTCTTTGCGGTTAATGAACTGCGGTTTTTAAGATTATACTTGCAGCCCAGTCTTTACAGGAGGATCTGTTTCCATGAGCGATTGTTGCGACCACGACCATCCCGCGCAGCCCCCTGGCGGGGTGGGCATTCCGCGCACCGGAACCTTTGATGCCGCCGCATTCGAGCAGGCCATTGCCGACCTGCTGCGCGCCTGCGGCGTTTCTCCAGTCAGTACGCATACCGGCAAGACCGCGCAGCGCGTGCGCGGACTGTGGGAAAAGCGCCTGCTCGGCGGTTACGACATGGATCCCGCCGAGGTGCTGGGGGAGGGCTTTGCCGACCCGCGCGAGGACATGGTGGTGGTGCGCGGCATCGCGGTGCATGGCGTCTGTCCGCATCATCTCGTGCCGTTTCGTGGCATCGCCCATGTCGCCTACATTCCCGGCGGGCGGCTGCACGGCTTCGGCCGCATCGCCCGGCTGGTGGACGCGATCGGCCACCGCTTCACCTATCAGGAATGGATGACGCGCGACATCGCCGATGCACTGGTGCTTCACGGCAAAGCCCAAGGTGCCGCCTGCGTGATCGAGGCCGAGCAGCTTTGCCTGCTGTTGGGTGAGGACCGGCGCGGTGATGAGCGTGTCTACACCCAGGCTTTTGCCGGCTGCTTCAAGGACAGCGACCAGTTCAGGATGGAGTTCCTGCGCGCCATCCAGGGCCGGCAACCCTGAGCAGGCGGCTTCTTGTGCCTGGTATTTTTCAGACTTAATCCAGCTTTAGATTAAATCTCTTTCATGAAAAATGCCCTGGAACACATTAAAAAATATGACATAATTTAACAAAAATTTTAATGGGACTGCCGTGTCTGCAAATCCATGCCTGGATGGGCAGCATACGGCGTGGCGGAATCCGCGCATCGCAATAGTCGCAAGCGGCTGGAAAGTGGGAGAATGTTGAAATTTAACCAATCCATAACAGGGCCAGGCTGTGCAACAGTCGTCCGGGAGGAGCCGCTCCCCATGATGGATGCGGCTGATCTGGTAATTGCCTATCTGGAGCAGATAGGCGTCGAGTATGTGTTCGGGGTGCCCGGAGGCGGCATCGAGCCGCTTTACAATGCGCTCGCGCGCAGCGCCCGGCGCGGCGGGCCGCGCCCGGTCGTAGCCCGCCACGAAACGGGGGCCGCTTTCATGGCCGATGGCTACGCGCGTGAAACCGGCAGGATAGGCGTGTGCTGCGCCACTTCCGGCCCGGGTTCCACCAATCTCATCACCGGCGTAGCCTGCGCGTATGAAAACGAAATCCCGCTGCTGGTCATCAGCGGGCAGCCATCGTTGCACTTGCTGGGCAGGGGGGCGATGCAAGAATCCGCCGGCAGCGGCACCGGCATCGACACGGTGGCCATGTTTCGCAGCTGCACGCGCTACAGCGCACTGGTGTCCCATCCCGATCAACTGGAAAGCCAGTTGGTCAGCGCACTGTTGAGCGCGCACCGGCCGACGCCCGGCCCGGTCCACCTGAGCATCCCGCTGGATGTTCAGCGCAGCCCGATGGGGTATGCACCGGCCCATGACCTGGCCCGCCTGCTGCTGCCGCCCTCTCCCGTCGATGACGCGGCGGTGCAGGCGTTACGCGCGCAACTGGAACGGGCGCGCCGCGTGGTGATACTGATAGGCAGCGGCTGCAGTGAGGCGGTCGACGCCATTCTCGATCTGGCGGAAACAATCGGCGCGGTTTTCGTCGTCACGCCCGACGCCAAGGGCTTTGTCAGCCCCCATCATCCTCTGTACCGCGGTGTGTTCGGGTTCGCCGGGCATCATTCCGCCGTCGCGGTGATGAACGACAATCATGTAGACCTGATCCTGGCAGCCGGTTCCTGTATGGGTGAATTTAACAGCAACGGTTGGTGCCAATCGCTGCTGAACAGCCGGCTGGTGCATATCGATTCCTGCGAGGCGCATTTGTCGCGTTCCCCCATGGCGCGGCTGCATGTGCGCGGCCGCATACGCGCGGTATTCGAGCGGCTGCTGGACCTGATGTGCCGGGACGGTGTGAGAGCGCTTGCCGCTGCCGCAGCGCGGAAGTCTGCGGAAGTCCTGGTGGCCGATTCCGACCAACGGGTGCAGGACGCCGCGCTTATCAAGCCCCACTACCTGATGCGCGAACTCGGCCGGCGCTGCCCATCCGATACGCGTTTCCTGGCCGATACCGGCAGCAGCATCGCGTGGGCAATCCATCACCTGGATCTGCACGATTACCGCCCCAGCCCGGGGGGTTGGCTGCGGGTCACCATGAATTTCGCTCCCATGGGCTGGGCTATCGGCGGGGCGGTCGGCACCGCGCTGGCCAACCCTGATGCGCCGGTAGTCTGCATCACCGGCGACGGCAGCCTGCTCATGAACGGCCAGGAAATGACCGTGGCGCTGACCGAGAAGCTCACCGTGGTATTCGTGATACTCAACGACGCCGCACTGGGCATGGTAAAGCACGGCCAGCGACTGGCCGGCGCGGAGCAGGTCGGAGTCGAGCTGCCGCCGGTGGATTTCAGGCTGCTGGCCGAATCCATGGGCATTCCGGGCCATGTGATCCGCACCGCCGGGGATCTGGATGGTCTCGACCTGGACGTGATCCTGCGCAATCCGGGGCCGACCGTGCTGGACGTGCGCATCGATCCAGAGGAAGTGCCGCCCATGGGGCTGCGGCTGAAGATACTGGGTACGGCGAAATAAACAAGGAATCTATCCGCACCCGCATCTTGTTCCCCTCTCCCGTCTCGCCAGAGGGAGCAGCCTTGCTGCCGCTCTCGGCGGGGACACTCCTTGCGGGTGCAGGGAGAGGGGTTAGGGGTGAGGGGTTGTGCAATGGAATACATATCTCGCGGTACGCACAGCCCCTCATCCCCAGCCCTTGTCCCGCCTGCGGGAGAAGGGGGTAGGCCAGGCATGGAAAATTACACGCCGCATCACCCTGCCAAATTGCCAGAAGATATTCGGGCTTGGGCCAGAGAAATGCGTGGTCGTATGACTGATGCGGAGGCTTTGTTATGGATGCTTTTGCGCAATCGCCGTATCGCTGGCGCAAAATTCAGGCGACAGCATCCTGTGGGACGCTACATCCTCGACTATTATTGTGTTGAAAACAAGTTGGGCATTGAACTTGATGGGGGGCAGCATGGCAAAGCGGTTGATTACGATCAGAACCGGGACAACTGGTTGCGTACGCAAGGAATTCTGGTGCTACGTTTCTGGAATAACCAGATGTTGACGGGGACAGAAGCAGTTATGGAAGCGATTTATCAAGCTGTTGTTGCTGCTGTACCGGTAACCACCCCTCTCCCGCAGGCGGGAGAGAGGCAGGGGTGAGGGGCTGTGGATTATGAATCGCATTTTCAGGTATGCACAGCCCCTCATCCCCAGCCCTTCCCCCGCCTGCGGGGGAAGGGAGTATGCCAGCGGGAGGGGGGAAGCAAATGACTGATATCAAAACTGAATCCATACACACCCGCATTTGGCAGGAGGAGCCAGAGCCGGACAACGCCTTCGCGGCGGCGTCCTGTCATTGCCACGGCTACGATGTCTATGGCGACTTGCTGCCCCATGCGAGCTGGATCGAGTACCTGTTCCTGCTGTTTCGCGGCGAGGCGCCGTCAGCGGAGCAGGCACGGCTGCTGGAGGGGCTGGCGCTGGCGCTGGCGAATCCGGGGCCGCGCGATGCGGCGGTGCATGCCGCCATGTGCGGCGGCGTCGGCGGTTCCACCTCGGCATCCTGTTTGATGGCGGCGCTGGCGGTGGGGGCGGGCGCATCGGGCGGGGCGCGGGAAGTGCGTCTCGCCATGGAAGACTGGCTGGCGCGCGGCACCGATACGGCCCTGTGGCAAACGGGTCTGGCGGCAACGCCGGCGGATAATCCGGCGGACGTCTGGCCCGCCCCTGGCCATGCGCCCGGTTTCGATCCCCACGGGGTGCGCTGTGCCGGGCCGGTGCGGCAAACCCTGGCGCACCTCGCCGGCCTGGGTTGCGGGCCGTGCCTGCCCTGGCTGCAAGCCCAGCGGCCGCTGCTGGAATCCGCCGCCGGGCTGCCGCTGGCGATGACCGGCGTGGCGGCGGCAGCCTTGCTCGACCTCGGCTTCACGCCGGCGCAGGGCGAAATGCTGCATCTGCTGCTGCGGCTGCCAGGCGCCGCGGTGCATGCCCTGGAGCAAAAGGATTACGGCCACAAGAAATTTCCGTTTTTCCGTGTCGAACTGGAAAACGACCCCGCCCCCGCCGGGGCCGGCTTGAACACGGAGGACAGGGCATGAAGGGGCCGCAATTGCTGGAAGAACAGACCGGGCGGCTTGCCACCCGCATGGGAGCGTGTTTCCCAGGCGAACGCGTCGTGTTTCGCGGCCAGGATTTATTTACCTCGCTTAAGGACCTCGACTGGCTGGAACTCTATCTGTTCGGCATCACCGGCCGTCGCTATACGCCGCAGCAGATGCGCGTGCTGCACGTAATCTGGACACACAACAGTTATCCAGACGCGCGCATCTGGAACAACCGCGTGGCGGCATTGGCGGGCACGGCGCGCAGCACTGGCCCACTCGGCATTGCCGCTGCGCTGGCCATATCCGAGGCGACGATCTATGGCGGAGCTTCACAACGGCGTTGCAGTGAATTTCTGACCCGAGCCAAAAAAATGGTGGACGAAGGGGCGGATCTGGAAGCATTGGTGCGCACTGAACTCAAGGAAAAGCGCGGCATCGGCGGTTACGGACGGCCGATTGTTCCAACCGATGAGCGCATCGTTCCGATCATGGCGATCGTGCGTGAACAGGGTCTGGAGAATGGGCCTCATCTCAAGCTTGCGTTCGAGGTGGAAAAAATTCTGCTTGCCGGGCGCTGGCGCTGGCACATGAATAGCGTCGGGCTCACGGCGGCACTATGTGCCGATTTCGGCATGTCGCCGCGCGAGTATAATTTTTTCTGCATTCCTGCCTTCCTCGCCGGCATGCCGCCGTGCTATCTGGATGCGGCGGAAAAACCGGAAGGCCAATTGTTTCCACTGCCTTGCCGGATGATGCATTACGAGGGCGTTCCCCGCCGCCAGTGGGGGCGGTAATGGGTAATGCCGGGGGTGTAGTCATGAATAGAGCGATAATGCGGGCAGTGGTCGCGGCACTGGCAGTGGCATGGGCCGCCGGCGCTTGCGCCAGCCAGGAGAGCGAGGAAGAGGATCTGGCGCTGGCCTACGGCGACAAGTCCTTCGTTACCATCGCTAGCGGCGCCCGGCAGCCCGTCGCGCGGGCGCCGTCGGTGGCCACCGTGGTCACCGCGGAGGACATCGCAGCCATCGGCGCGGCCGACCTGGACGAAGTGCTGGAAACCGTGCCCGGACTGCATGTGTCGCGTTCAGTCGCCGCCTACAACCCGATCTACACCATCCGCGGCATCTCCACCCAGTACAATCCCCAGGTGCTGATGCTGGTGAACGGCATTCCGATCACCGGCGTGTTCGTCGGCAACCGATCCCAAATCTGGGGTGGCATGCCGGTGGAGAACATCGCGCGCATCGAGGTGATCCGCGGCCCCGGTTCCGCGCTCTATGGCGCGGACGCCTTTTCCGGGGTGATCAACATCATCACCAGGACCGCCGCCGACATCAAGGGCACCGAACTCGGCGTGCGCGCCGGCTCGTTCAACAGCCGCGACGCCTGGGTGCAGCATGGCGGCGCCTGGGGCGGGTTCGACGTTGCCGCCTATCTGCGGGTGGGTGCCACCGACGGCCAGCGCGAGATGATCGGCCGGGATGCGGCGACCGCCCTGGGCACTTCCCTTGCGCCGGGACCGGTCAACCTCGGCCGCGACGCCATCGATGCCCGCCTCGACCTGGCGCGCGAAAAATGGCGCCTGCGCGCCGGCTACCAGCAGCGCGACAACGTGGGCAACGGCGCCGGGGTGGCTTCGGCGCTGGACCCCAAGGGCGGCAATTTCGGCGAGCGGGTGTCCGCCGACCTTACCTGGCAGGACGCGAACTTCGGCCGCGACCTGGACGTGACCGCCCAGGCCAGCTATCTAAACATCACCGAGCGTTCCGATTTGACGCTTTATCCGCCGGGCTCATTCGGCTTCCCGGACGGCGTGATCGGCAATCCTTACAAGTGGGAGCGCCACTTGCGCTTCAACCTGTCGGCTTTTTATACCGGGTTCCAGAGCCACAAGCTGCGCTTCGGCGCCGGAACGCAGGACGACGACCTGTACCGTACACGGGAAACCAAGAATTTTTCCACGCCAGCTCCCGGGGTATTGTTTCCGCTGGGATCGGTGGTGGACGTGAGCGACAGCGCGCCTTTCCTGCGCCCGCACAGCCGCCGCGTGAACCATGTCTACGTGCAGGACGAATGGGCTTTGGCCCGGGACTGGTATTTGACCGCCGGCGTGCGCCACGATCAGTATTCCGATTTCGGCGGCACCACCAACCCGCGCCTTGCCCTGGTATGGGAAACGGCTTACAACCTCACCAGCAAGCTGCTCTACGGCCGCGCTTTCCGCCCGCCGTCATTTTCCGAGCTCTACAATATCAACAATCCGGTGGGGGTGGGCAACCCCAACCTGAAGCCGGAAACCAACGAATCCGTGGAACTGGCTTTCGCCTGGCAGCCGGCCAGCACCCTGCAGACCAGCCTGAACCTGTTCCGCTACCGGATGAAGGATATCCTGCGTTTCGTGCAGAATCCGGATGCCACGATTACCGCGCAGAATGCCGGAGAGCAGACCGGCCAGGGCCTGGAAGTCGAGCTTGCCTGGGAAGCGAGCGCCAGCCTGCGGCTGTCGGGCAATTACGCGCAGCAGCGTTCGATCGATGTGGCAACGGACCGCGATGCGGGCAACGCCCCCCGGCACCACGTCTATGCCCGTGCGGACTGGCGCTTTATGCCGGCCTGGACATTGAACGCGCAGCTCAACTACGTCGCCGACCGCAAGCGCGAGCCCTCGGATACCCGCCCCGCTATCGCCGATTACCACACCGTGGACCTCACGCTGCGCAACAAGAAGCGTAGCGGCGACTGGGATTTCGCCTTTACCGTGCGCAACCTGTTCAACGCCGACGCACGCGAGCCGTCGCCGGCGCCGGGCCTGATTCCCAACGACTTGCCGCTGGCCCCGCGCGAGTGGCGCTTCGAACTGCGCCACCAGCTTTGATCCTAAAGAACTTAATTGAACCGCAGAGACGCAGAGGCGCTGAGGAAAAACAATGAGCTATAGTATTTCACGATCTCACCCATTTGGAGAGACAGAAAATTGTTGTAACCCATTTATTCCTCTGCGCCTCTGCGCCTCTGCGGTTAAGCAGTTGCCGTTTTTAGGTTGATCGGTCACTGCCCGATGTTTTCACCGACCACGCCCGGTTACACCCGTCGTGCCGAATTCAGAGGCCGGCTGGCGGCAGCGCTGCTGAGTGTCGTGCTGCTTGTCGCCACGGCGCCGGCACGGGGAGCGGGGGAAGCTTCGCTGGCGGTGGTTTATCCCGATATCGGCGAGCCTTACCGGGAAATATTCGAGAAGATCATCGAGGGCATCGAAAACAAGGCCGGCACGCCGGTAGCCAATTATCCGGTGAGGGCCAACACGGATATCGGCGCGCTGAAATCCAGCCTGCGCCGCCAGAATGCCAAGGTGGTGATTGCCCTTGGCCGGCAGGGCATGAAGACGGCGGCGGCGCTGGATCACGGCATGGGGATGGTGGTGGGCGGCGTGTTGACGGTGCCGGAAAGCGAGGCGCGCGGGCTGCCGGTGATCAGCCTGTCGCCGGACCCCGCGCTGTTGTTTGCCCGCCTGAAGGCGCTGATGCCGGCGGCGAGGCGTGTATTTGTCGTCTACGATCCCGGCTTCAACGCCTGGCTGATGAAGCTGGCCAAAGAAGCCGCTCGCGCCCAGGGCATGGAACTGGTGGCGTATGAGGCCCAGGATCTGCGCAGCGCGCTGCGGTTCTATCAGGAAATTTTCTCCGCGGCTGACAGCCGCAGGGATGCCATATGGTTGCCGCAGGATCCCACGGTGGAGGAAAGATCCATTCTGCCCTTGGTGCTGCAGGAGTCGTGGAATCAAGGCATGGTCGTATTTTCCAGCAATTTAAGTCATGTCCAGCGCGGTGTGCTGTTCTCGCTTTATCCCGACAACGTGGCGCTGGGGAAAAGCCTGGCCGGTCTGGCGCTGGGCATATTGGCCTCCGGCGACAACGGGAAGCGGGGCATGATGCCGTTGCGCGACGTGCAGATCGCGGTCAACCTGCGCACCGCCAAGCACCTTGGTCTCAATCTGGGCCATCAGCAGCAGAGTTTCGACATGGTATTTCCGGAGCCTTGAGACACCCTATGAAGAACATATACACCGCGTTTCTCCGCGCGTTTACTTTCCAGGGCCAGTTGAGCATCGCGGTGACGGTCGGTATCCTCTGTCTGGCGTTGTTTTCGTCTCTGCTGAGTTCGTGGCAGGCTAACGAACGGGTGCGCCGCAATCTCATCGAGCAGGGTCAGCACATCACCGAG
This sequence comes from Pseudomonadota bacterium, assembly GCA_021792335.1. Classification (GTDB taxonomy): domain Bacteria; phylum Pseudomonadota; class Gammaproteobacteria; order Burkholderiales; family Sulfuricellaceae; genus Sulfuricella. Next base: position 12,650 of record JAJYUW010000004.1, read on the forward strand.
AACCTGGCGCGCCAGAGCGCTCTTGCCCTGCTCTATGTTTCGGCCGAGAACGCGGCCGAGGCGGTGAACGCGACCCTGGCTTTTCCCGGCGTGGAGCGTGTGGAGATTCGCGATGCCAGCCAGCACGTCTTACTGGCGCGCGGCAGTGCCAGCCCCGCCGAATTCGCCGGTCGGATCGGCCGGGCGAGCGGGGAGGAAACCCTGGCCGCGCTCGATGCGGAAAGCGCGTCCGCATGGCGCTTTGTCGCGCCGGTGCTGTCCCAGCCCGAAGCCGAATCGCCATTCCAGGTGCAGAAACCCGCGCGCGAACTGCTCGGCCACGTTTCGGTGGTGGTGAGCAAGGCGGCACTGGCCCAGATGACTAGCGATATTTTCATCGCCAACATGACGTCGTCGTTCTCTTTTGCGCTGCTGTTCCTGCTGCTGATCCGCTTTCTGACCAATCGCATGACGCGGCCGCTCAACCAGTTGTCGGCCAGCATGGCGCGCGCCGAGTCGGGCGAGTCCAATGTGCGCGCCGAGCTTTCCGGGCCGAAGGACATCGCGGATATGGCCCATGCATTCAACAGCATGATGAAAGTGCTGGAAGATCGCGAGACCGAGCTACGCGCCGCCCGCGACAAGGCGCTCGAATTCGCCCGCATGAAGGCGGAGTTTGCCGCCACGGTGAGCCACGAGATCCGCACGCCCATGAACGGCGTGATCGGCATGCTCGATATTCTCAAAGCCACCAAGTTGCCGCGCGAGCAGCGGGAGTTCGTGGACGTGGCCTGGCGTTCCTCCCAGTCGCTGCTGGAACTGATCGACGGCATTCTGGATTTCTCCAAGCTTGAAGCCGGCAAGGTGGAGCTGGAAAAAATAGATTTCGACCTCTCCCATATGATCGAGGAGGCGCTCGATTTGTTCGCGCCCATGGCCCACCAGAAAGGGCTGGAGCTGGGTTATGTGGCGGCACCCGAGGTGCCGCGCTGGGTGTGCGGAGATCCCAAACGGTTGCGTCAGGTGATCGTCAATCTGATCAGCAATGCGGTGAAATTCACCGAGCACGGCGAGGTTGCGGTGCGGGTGGCGCTGCTCGAGCGTTCCGCCGATATCGTGTGGCTCCGCTTCGAGGTGGCCGATACCGGCGTCGGCATCAGTCCGGATGTCCAGTCGCACATCTTCGAATCGTTCTCCCAGTCCGATTTGTCCACCACCCGAAAATACGGCGGCACCGGGCTGGGGCTTTCCATTTTCCGGCAACTGGTCCTGCTGATGGGCGGCGGGTTCGGCCTCGACAGCGAGCCAGGCAAGGGCAGCCGGTTCTGGGCCGTAGTGCCTCTGCAGACGGCGACGGTTGCAGAGGCGTCGCCTGCGATCGAGCACGGGGTCAAGCGTGTGCTGATCGTGGAAGAAAGCGAAGTCGTACAGCAATTCCTGGCGCAATCCCTTGTTTCCCTAGGGATTCCCTGCAACAGCGTGCGCACTGACCAGGAGGCGCTCGATGCCCTGCATGCTGCGATACAGGATGATGTGCCGTTTGACCTGATGATCATGGACGTGGCTTTCGCCATGGCCGGAGGCGGTGAATTGATGCGCCAGGTGCGCAATGATGCACGTACCGCATCGGTGCGGGTGGTGCTCATGGACCGGTTCGGCGTGCAGGGCGGTGCGGAAATCATGTCGATGTGGCATGCCGATGCTTATCTGCCCAAGCCGCTGCGCACGGACCGTCTGCTGGAGTGCCTGCGCGGGCCAACGGCGCCGCTTCCGGCGGAAATGGTGCCTGAAGAGGCGCTGTTGGCTATCGACTGCCGTGTGCTGGTGGTTGAGGATAACCAAACCAATCAGATGATTGTGGCGCGCATGCTGGACATGCTCGGCTGCCGCCACGAACTTGCCGTAAACGGCCTGGAGGCCTTGGAGTCCGCGCAGCATGGGAGTTTCGACCTGATCCTTATGGATTGCAGCATGCCCGTCATGGACGGCTACGAGGCCACTGCCCGTATCCGTGCTCTGGAGCAAGCGTCTGGACGGCGCATCCCGATTGTTGCCATGACGGCCAATACCCAGCCCAGCGGCGTGGAAAAATGCCTGAATTCGGGTATGGACGACCATCTGCCGAAACCGATCACGCTTGATAGCCTGTCGGCGAAAATGCAGCGCTGGGCCGGCAAGGACGTGAGGGGAAAGACGATGCCGGCACTGGCGGCGGAGGCGGTTGCCAGCAGCCGGAGCGCACTGCTGGACCCGGAAATGCTGGCCGGGCTGCGCGAGGCGTTGGGGGATGAGTACGGCAAGGTGGTCGAGTCGTTTCTGGCTGCCACCCCCACCTACCTTGCCCAGTTGGAATGCGCGCTCAAGGCTGGCGACGCTAAACAGGCCCGGCATGCGGCCCATGCCATCAAGGGCAGCGCAGGCAATTTCGGCGCCTTCCGGCTGGCGGACCTGGCCTATCAAATCGAGCGTGTTGCGGCGGACGGCTCCGTCGGTGTGCCTGGAGCAGACTCGGTTGCCGAGCTGCGCGAGGAGTATGAGCAGGTGGCCAGTATTCTGATGGCCGAACAGGATGTGCGTCTGAACGTTGTTCCTGCTGAGACGGTCGGATCGGCGGTGGTTCTGGTCGTGGACGACGACCTCAGTACCCGCATCGCATTGCGCTACGCTTTGCAGCGCGACGGATTCAAAGTGGAAGAAGCGGCGGATGGCCAGCAGGCGCTGGATATGATGGAGCGGATTTGCCCCGATGTGGTGCTCATGGATGTCATGATGCCGGTCATGGACGGTTTCACCGCCAGTGCCAGGCTGCAGGAACTGCCGTATGGCGTCGCGGTGCCAGTGGTCATGATTACCGCGCTGGAGGATAAGGCATCCATAGAACGGGCATTTGCCGCCGGCGCCAGCGACTATATTACCAAGCCGATTCATTTCGCCGTGGTCAGCCAGCGCGTGCGGCGCATTGTCGAGGCGAGCCGCGCCGAACGGCACGTGCGGCATCTGGCTTACAACGATGTCCTGACAGGGCTGCCTAACCGGGCGCAGTTCATGGATCTCCTGGGCCAGCACATCAGCCGCGTCCAGCACAACGGCCACACGCTGGCGGTGCTGTTCCTCGATCTCGACCGTTTCAAGTACGTCAATGATACTCTCGGCCATGATGTCGGTGACCGCCTGCTGATTGCGGTGGCGCGAAGGATCAGGCACAGCGTTCGCGCCAATGACTGCCTGGCGCGCTTCGGTGGCGACGAGTACATGGTGTTGCTGGAAGATCTGGTGAGCGCCACAGCGGCTTCGGTCGCCAGCCAGAAAATCTGCCGTGCCCTGTCCATGCCGTTCGAAATCGATGGCCATGACATCTACGTCAGCACCAGTATTGGTATCTCCCTTTATCCTGACGACGGCAGGGATGTCGGCACCTTGCTGAAACATGCCGATAGCGCCATGTACCGGGCGAAAAAGGACAGTGTCTGCTACTCATTCTATGAGCCGGGCATGGAGGCGGCGATTTCCGAACATGTGAAGATGGAAGGCGCCTTGCGGCGGGCGGAGGAAAGAAACGAACTGGTTGTGTACTACCAGCCCCAGGCGTTATTGGCAACCAGCGCCCTGCATGGGATGGAAGCCCTGGTGCGCTGGAATCACCCCGAGCACGGCCTGGTTTCCCCTGTCAAGTTCATCCCCCTGGCGGAGGAAACCGGGCTGATCGTTTCCATCGGCGCCTGGGTGCTGCGTACGGCGTGCGCCCAGGCCAAGGCCTGGGCCGAGACAGGGACGCCGCTGGTGGTGGCGGTAAACCTGTCCGGGCTGCAACTCAAGCAGCGCAATTTTGTCGACAGCGTCAAGGCGGTGCTGGCGGAAACCGGGCTGGACCCGGCGCATCTGGAACTGGAAATTACCGAGAGCGTATTGATGGAACAGGCCATGGAAACCCTGTCCACCCTGCACCAGCTGAAGGACATCGGGGTGCGGCTCGCCATCGATGACTTCGGGACCGGCTATTCGTCCCTGAGCTACCTCAAGCGTTTTCCCGTGGACACCCTGAAAATTGACCGCTCGTTTGTGTGTGATGTGATCAGCGACCCGGACGATGCCGCCCTCGTCACCGGCATCATCGCCCTGGCCCACAGCTTGCGGCTGAAGGTGGTGGCGGAAGGGGTGGAGGACATGGAGCAGCGGGATTTTCTGGCCCGATGCGGCTGCGACTCCGTTCAGGGCTATCTGTTGAGCCAGCCAGTGCCGCCGGAGGTGTTCGAGAGCAAAATGCTGAGCGCGGATTTCAGCCAGATCTGGTCCGCGCCGATTGTTTGATGACGGTCTTCCCGTCTGAATGCGAGGGGCTTCGCAGTGAAGTAATATTGCGGGTTGCGGAAGTACTTAAGCTAAAAATGGCTTTTAACAGGCTGTTGAAATTCGCCCGGAATACCCTTCGATACGCGCTTCGCGCTACTCAGGGCGAACGGTAATGTATTGATTCCGTTCGTGCCGAGTAGGCGGCTTTGCCGCCGTAGCGAAGCACAGTAAGCGTTTTTCAACAACCGGTTAAGAAAAACTTTTCTCGGACTCTTGACACATCCATACCGGTTGGTATGTAATGCGGTCATGGATACAGCACGTCAACCCGATCTTACCCGCCAGGATATCCTGGACGCGGCGTTTTGCGAAATTCACCGCTGCGGCTTCCAGGCTGCCAGCATCGCCAATATCCTGGCCAATACCGGCCTGACCAAGGGAGCCTTGTATCATCATTTTCCGACCAAGCAGGCGCTGGGGCTGGCGGTGATCGACGAGGTCATCAGGGGGCGGCTGGAAGGGTTGATCTTCAAGCCGCTACGGGAAAGCGAACGGCCCGTTGAAATGCTGCTGGAGATTATTGCCACCATCGACAGGAAAGTGCCGTCGGACTTCGTCATGCTGGGCTGTCCGCTCAACAATCTGATGCAGGAAATGAGCCCGCTGGATGAAGCCTTCAAGGAACGCCTGGGCGGGGTGCTGGGGGTATGGCAGAAAACGGTTGAAGGCGCCCTCAAGCGCGGGCAGAAGCAGGGTGAGATCAGGGCGGAGGTGGATTACAAGGCGGCGGCGCTGTTTGTCGTTTCGGCCTGGGAGGGGTGCATCGGCGTGGCGAAAAGCATGCAGTCTCCCAAGGCCTTCAGCATTTGCATGAAGCAGTTGCACGGTTACGTGCAGGGGCTGATGACGGCTAAGGCTGAGAAAGGCCGGCACAAAGGCGGGTGAGGCGTTTTTTTGTTGTTTACGAACATACCGGACGGTCGGTATCTGAAAGGAGAAATCATGAGTATTATTTCTACAGTGGCACCGGAGCAGGCGAGCGGGAAAGTGGCCGAAGTATACGGGCAAATCCGGCAAATGATGGGGCGGGTGCCGAATGCGTTTCAACTGTACAGCTCCAGTCCCGCATTGCTGGAGCAACAGATGCAGCAAATTGCTTACTTCAGGCAGCATCCCACCCTGAGCTTCCCATTGCTTGCCATGGTGCGCATGCTGGTGTCGCAGCACAACGACTGCCAGTACTGCGTCGGCTTCAACGAAAGCATGCTGATGCACATGGCGGGGCTGACCCCGGAGCAAGTGGCTGCAACCAGGCGCAACCCGGCAGATGCGCCCCTGCCGGAAAATGAAAAAGCCATGCTGCTGCTGGTGCTGAAGGCAACCAAAACACCCGGGATGGTTGAAAAAGCCGACCTGGACCAATTGCGTGCGTTGGGCTGGGGTGATGGCGACATCATGGACGCGGTGTATCACGGCGCGCGCAACGTGGCGGTGGATATCGTGTTCAACGCCTTCAAAATAGAAAACGATTTCTGATTTGTATTTTTAACCTTAAAACCGTAATTAACCACGAATGGCACGAATAGTCACGAATGAACACAAATAGTTAACAACAAATATCGCCTCACCCAATAGGTGAATCGGGTGAATTTCGTTAATTCATTGATTATTCGTGTAAATTCGTGGTTAATCGCTTTTTTTAGGTTTAATGCGTAAACTTTAATACAGGAGGCATCATGAATGTTGCAGAAGCGATTGAGCTGCGCCGCTCGGTCAAGGCGTATGACCCCAACCACCGCATGAGCGATAAGGAGATCGAGAAGCTGATGTCGCTTGCCATGCTTTCCCCCACCGCCTGGAATATTCAAAACTGGCGCTTCGTGCTGGTGAGCGACCCGGCGTTGCGCATGGAAATAAGGCAGGCTGCGTGGGACCAGGCGCAGGTCACTGATGCCTCGCTGCTGGTCGTACTGTGCGCAGACCTCAAGGCGTGGGAAAATGAGCCGGGGCGGTATTGGAGGAACGCGCCGCAGCCGGTGCAGGATTTTATCGTGCCCGCCATCGGCCAGTATTATGCCGGCAGAGAGCGGGTTCAGCGCGATGAAGCCATGCGCTCGTGCGGGATCGCGGCCATGTCGCTGATGCTGGCGGCGAAGGAAATGGGCTACGACTCCTGCCCGATGGACGGCTTCGACTTCGACGCGGTGGGAGGGCTCATCAATTTGCCGCAGGATCATGTGATCGCCATGTTTGTTGCAATCGGCAAGGGTGTCAAGGAGCCGTGGCCGCGCGGCGGCCAATTGCCGATGGGCGAGGTGGTGGTACGGAACCTGTTCGGCTAGGTTTTCCTGAAGACGATATCCCACACCCCGTGGCCAAGCTTGATGCCGCGCTGCTCGAACTTGGTCGGCGGACGGTAGTCCGGCTTGGGGGCATAATCGGCAGCGGTGTTGGCGAGCCAGGGTTCCGCCGCAAGCACGGCGAGGATGTGCTCGGCGTATTCCTGCCAATCAGTGGCGGCATGGAGGTAGCCGCCGGGCTTGAGTTTTTCGGCCAGCAGCGCGACGAATTCCGGCTGGATAAGGCGGCGCTTGTGGTGTTTTTTCTTGTGCCAGGGATCGGGGAAGAAGATGTGCACGCCATCGAGTCTGTCCGGGGCAAGCATGTGCTTGAGCACTTCCACCGCATCGTGCTGGATGACGCGCAGATTGGCCAGCCCCAGGGCTTCGATCTGGTTGAGCAGGCTGCCCACACCGGGGCCGTGAACCTCGATGCCGAGGTAGTCGTTTTCGGGATGGGCGGCGGCTATTTTTGCAGTGCTATCTCCCATGCCGAAGCCGATTTCGAGGATTTTCGGCGCGCTGCGGCCAAAGACTGCGTCAAGATCGAGCAACGATTCCTGATAGGGAATGCCCCAGCGCGGCAGCAGGGTTTCAAGTGCCCGCGTCTGCGCATTGGACATGCGGCCCTGGCGCAGGACGAAGCTTCTGATAGGTCGGTGAGAGGATGTATTCATTTTTTTTACCGCAAGGGACGCAAAGGTACGCTAGGTAAATCTTTTTTGCTTTTCCTTCGCGAACCTTTGCGTCCCTTGCGGTGAATTATTTTCCGATCAGGCCGCTGGTGGGCGAGCTCGGACTGGCGGAATACAGCTTCTTCGGCATGCGGCCGGCGCGGAAGGCTTCGCGCCCGGCCTGCACCGCTTTTTTCATGGCCGAGGCCATCAGCACCGGGTTGCTTGCCCCGGCGATGGCGGTGTTCATCAGCACGCCGTCGCAGCCCAGTTCCATGGCGATGGCGGCGTCGGAAGCGGTGCCGACACCGGCATCGACGATCACCGGCACCTTGGCGTTGTCGATGATGATCTGCAGATTCCACGGGTTGAGTATGCCCATGCCGGAGCCGATCAGCGAGGCCAGCGGCATCACTGCGACGCAGCCGATTTCTTCCAGCTGCCGGGCGATGATCGGGTCGTCGGACGTGTAGACCATTACTTTGAAGCCGTCTTTGACCAGGATTTCCGCCGCCTTGAGGGTTTCCACCATATTCGGGTAGAGCGTTTTCGGGTCGCCCAGCACTTCCAGCTTGACCAGGTCATGGCCGTCCAGCAGTTCGCGCGCCAGGCGCAGGGTGCGAATGGCATCGTCGGCGCTGTAGCAGCCGGCGGTGTTGGGCAGGTAGGTGTATTTCGAGGGCGGCACCGCGTCGAGCAGGCTCGGTTCGCCCGCGTTCTGGCCGATGTTGGTGCGGCGGATTGCCACCGTCACGATCTGCGCGCCACTTTCCTCGACGGCGCGCCGCGTTTCGTCGAAATCCCTGTACTTGCCGGTGCCGATCAGCAGCCGGGAGTCGTAGGCCTTGCCTGCGATAATGAGTTTGTCCATGTTTATTCCATGAGGAGGGTCAGCCGCCGCCCACGGCGACGACTATTTCCAGCTTGTCGCCGTCAGCAAGCACTGTTTCCGGAAATCGGCTGCGCGGCACGATATCGCCGTTGCGCTCGACTGCAATGCGTTTGCCGATCAGTCCCAGATGTTCCAGTAATTGAACAAGGCAGGGCGCTTGCTCGAAAAGAAGTGGGTCGCCATTGACCGAAAGTTGAACCACGCGCATTAATTTCCAGGGTTGACTATGCGCCGGATTTTATCATGTTGCAGCGGTTCAATGATAGGCAGCGCCAAGCATGGTAGCCATACATGTTGAATTTGCATGATTATCCTGTAGGGCCGAATTCATTCGGCCAGATGTGCGAATGAATTCGCACCTACAAAAAACATACGGTCGTTTCAAGCCGGCTGACGGCTAGACTTTGAAACGGCCAATAGTGTTCTGCATGGAGGCGGCCAACTGTTCCAGATGCTGGGCGGCATTCGCGGTTTCCTGCACTGCGGCACTGTTTTCCTCGCTCATCTGGGCGATTTTTTCCACGTTCTTGGCGATGTCATTGCTGGCCACGCTTTGCTCTTTTAGCGAGTTGGAGATATCGCCTACGACTTGAACCACCCGCGCCGCCTCGGTTTTGATCTGGGTGATCGAGCCTGCCGCTTCATTCGCCAGCGTCACCCCGTTGCTTACCCGTGCGACGCCGCCTTCCATGCTGGCAAAGGCGCTGTGGGTGCCGCCCTGGATTTTTTCTATCATGCCGGCAATTTCCTGGGTGGACTTGCTTGTCCGTTCCGCCAGCTTGCGCACCTCATCGGCGACCACCGCGAAGCCCCGGCCTTGCTCGCCCGCGCGGGCCGCTTCGATCGCTGCGTTGAGGGCGAGCAGATTGGTCTGGTCCGCGATTTCCTTGATGACGTTGACGATGGCGGAAATTTCTCCCGATTGCTGTTCCAGCGCTGCGATGATTTGAGAGGATTCCTTGACGGAATCCGAAATCTGCGACATTTCCGCTGCCGCATTCTGGATCACGCCAGCCCCTTGTTCCGACAATTCGCCGGAGCGCCTGGAGAGGGTTCTTGCTTCATGGGCGTTTTCGGAAACCTGCTCGATGCTGACCGTCATTTCTTCGACTGCCGCAGCCATGGAAGAGGCGGCTTCGGACTGCTGCCGCGAGCTTTCCGCTACCTGGCTGGAGGCGGCGGCGAGCTCCGTGGCGGTGCTGGATACCTGGTCGGCGTCGGCAAGAATTCCGGCGATCATTTCCTTCAGCCTGGTCTGCATTTCCCTCATCGCAGCCAGCATGCTTCCGCTGTCGTTCGGCTTGGTGACCACTGTCATGGCAAGGTTGCCGGCGGCAATGTTGCGGGCAATTTCTGCCGCATAGGCCGGTTCGCCGCCGAGGTCGCGGGTGAGCGAGCGAATGATCAGGAAACCGGCGATCGCCACCGCGATCACCAGCGCGGAAGCAGCGATGGTAATGAGCAGGAAGGTACGTTGATAAAGCGTTTGCGCTTCGGCGGCGGCATCATCAATCTGTTCGACCTGGTACGCGCTGAGCTCGTTCAGGGCTTGCATGTATCTGGCAAGCACCGGCCGGATCTCATTGTTCAGGATGTCCTTGGCCTCGTTTTTATTTCCGGCTCGATTGGCTCCCAGCGCTTTTTGCACTAACAGGCGATAGGGTTCCCGTTGTTCCTTGACGGCTGTTAATAGTTGTTTGTCTTTTTCCGCGGCGGCGGTTTTTTCCAGCTTGCTTATGGTTTCGACTACTATTTTGCGTGACTTGGCCATGGAATCCATTTCCCTGGAAATGTCCTCCTCCTTGTCCAGCAGCAGGATGTCGCGCGCGGAAAGCATGTTCTGGTTGACGTTGTCGGTGACGGTTTTTGCCAGCAGGATTTTGGGCACTCTGTCGGAGGCCAGCTTGTCTATGCTGTTCTTCAGCTCGTCGATTTTCCATAATGCAATGCCGGAGCCGACGATGAGGCCGAAACTCAGAATGGAAAAAATTGCGCCGAGGCGCATGGCAACGGTCATGTTCTTGAACATATCGATTACTCCGGAGATAGAGGTTTTGCGCACAATGGGCGCCGCAATCAAAGCGCCCTGTGACGGGTATTTGAGGCGAACTGATGTTATCACGCGGTATATGGCGTACTGTATACTGCATATCATCTATTGCTTTTTTCATGGATTTGTTTTAGTTCAAATACGTGGGGCGAGTTGGATCGGTTTGCGAATATCAAAAGGCGGTGTACCGGTTGCCGCCACGGGGACGAAAAGTATTCATTATGGAGGCTGACGGATGGAAGTGTGGTTTGTGTAACGGCGCGCGCGCCGTTACATCCAATCCGGCACGCCGCTTAGCGGCTCATATAGCCTGAATCAGTGTAGAATATTGTCATTCCCATCGTTGTTACGGAACATGGCGATTATGAGCCCCCCCGCTCCGCTCTCAGCAAGCACGATCCAGGCGACGCTCGACCACCTGCGCCGTTTTGCCCCATTCGACCGGATGGAGCAGGAACACCTGGCATGGATGGCGCAGCGGCTTTCACCAGGCTATTACGCCAAGGGCGAGGTGATCGTGTCGCCAGAACAGGGGATCGTCTCGCATTTTTTCATCATCAAGCAGGGCGTGGTGCAGGGCGAGCAGAACGTCGCCCGCGCCGCCGAGTCCGGCACCTGGCTCGAACTCGTCGAGGGCGAATGTTTCCCCTTGGGCGCCTTGCTCGCCAAACGCGCCGTTTCCAGCATCTACCGCGCCAAGCAGGATACCTTCTGCTACGAACTTGATGCCGCCGACTTTACCGAGCTGGTGCAGCTCAGCCCACCCTTCCGGGATTTCTGCACCCGCCGCATTGCGAATCTGCTGGAGCAGTCGAAGCAGGTGATCCAGGCCCAGTATTCCCGGTCCGGCACGGAACAGCAGTCCCTCTCCAACCCCTTGTCCGCCGTCATCCGCCGCGAGCCGGTGAGCTGTGCGCCAGATACGCCGGTCAGGGAAGTATTGGGGGCCATGCACACGCTCGGCATCGGTTCGATGATAGTGACCGAGCAGAAGAGACCGGTCGGCATCTTCACCCTGCACGACGTGCTGAACCGCGTAACGCTGGCGCAACTGGATCTGGATCAGCCGATCCGCTCGGTGATGAGCGGCAACCTCACCACGCTGCCGCCCCAGGCATTCGCTTATGAAGCGGCGCTGGAAATGGCCAAGCATGGTTTCCGCCATGTGCTGGTGACGGAGAACGGGCGGCTGGCAGGGGTCATTTCGGAAAAGGATCTGTTTACGCTGCAGCGGGTGGGCTTGCGCCAGATCAGTTCGGCGATCCGCAATGCCGACAATCTCGTAGCGCTGAAGCAGTCCGCCCGCGATATCCGGCAGTTGGTTCATAACATGATGGCGCAGGGGGTGGCGGCGGAGCAGTTGACGCAGTTTATTTCCACCCTGAACGACCTGCTTACCGTCCGCATCATCGAGCTGGAATGCGCTGTTGCGGGAATCCAGGATAGTCCTTTGTGCGCTAGCGGATTCTGCTGGATTGCGCTGGGCTCCGAAGGCCGCTTTGAGCAGACGCTCAATACCGACCAGGATAACGGCATTATCTTTGCCGCGCCGGAGGGAATGACGGCAGATCAGGTGCGGAAGCAGCTTTTGCCGGTGGCCCGCCGCATCAACGAGGCGCTCGATGCCTGCGGCTTTCCGCTGTGCAAGGGCAATGTGATGGCAAGCAATCCTCAGTGGTGCCTCTCGCTCGATGAGTGGAAAGGCAAATTCGCGGAATGGATCCACCGCGGCGACGCCCCCATGCTGCTCAATGCCGCGATTTTCTTCGACTTCCGGCCGCTGTTCGGCAAGCATGAGTTGGCGCAGGATTTGCGCAACTGGCTGCACGCGGCCATCAAGGAGAACCGCCTGTTCCTCAAGCACATGGCGGTGAATGCGCTGGCCAACCGCCCCCCTTTGGGACTGGTGCGGGATTTCGTGGTGGGCGAGAAACATACGCTCGACCTCAAGTTCAACGGCATTACCCCCTTCGTCGATGCGGCGCGGATCTTCAGCCTTTATGCCGGAGTCGGCGAGACCAGCACGATACGCCGCCTGCGCGCGTCAGGCACACAGTGGCGCGTCGAGCCGGCCGAACTGGAAGCCTGGATCGACGCCTTTCTCTTCATCCAGCTGCTGCGCCTGCGGACACAGCACGAACAGGGCCAACGTGGCGCAGCGCTATCCAACAAGATCGACCCCGACAGCCTCAACGACCTCGATCGCCGCATCCTCAAGGAAGCATTCCGCCAGGCGCGCAAGCTACAGGCGACACTGGAAAAATACTTCCAGTTTTAATAAAACTTTCGCTTTTCACAGCCAGAGTTCTCTGTTACCATTTGCCCGTTTTTTAATTGCGGAGACCCTCAGTGGGCATTTGTTCGAGTGACAGTAGTAGCCGATCCTTGATGGGCGGCAGCTTCTCGGCAAGATAACGCGCAGGCACTTCTCCTGCCGCCGTCTCGCCGAAGGCGGGAAGCGGCATCCAGACGCGGGAATTTCATCAGTCCGCGCCTTCAAAACTTCCACTCACTAGATTCTGACCGAGCATCCACGGATGCCTCGTGACGCATGCCCGCTGTGCGGCTCCACCTCGATCGACCCGATTTTTTGAGGATAGGGGAAACGTCATGAACATTGCCTTCATGAAAGAATTTTTCGCCGGATTCGTTCGCACCCGTGCCATCTCGCGGCACTTCCGCCGACTGGCGATTCTAGACGCGCTCAGGGGCGAAGGGGTGCCGCGCGAGGTGCCGCCGACGCTCGCCCATACTTTGCTTGAAGCTTCGCGCAGCGATGCCGACGCTTTGCTGGCGCGTCTCGACACGCACCTGGATGGCCTGAGCGAAGCCCAGGCCGAGAACATCCGCGATCGGGTCGGCCTGAACGAGGTCGAGCACGAGAAGCCGCTGCCCTGGTGGACTCACCTGTGGCACTGCTACAAGAACCCGTTCAACCTGCTGCTGACGCTGCTCGCCGCCATCTCTTACTACACCGATGACATGAAGGCGGCCATCGTCATCTCCACGATGGTGGTGCTGTCGACGCTGCTCCGCTTCTGGCAGGAAGGGAAGTCCAACAGGGCTGCCGACAAGCTCAAGGAAATGGTCAGCAACACCGCCACCGTGCTGCGCCGCGATCTGGCCCAGGATGCCGCCGAGGAGGCGCGCCGCTACTTCCATGCCATGCTGCACCCCAGGGGGCCGCGCAAGACGGAGGTGCCGATCAAGCTGCTGGTGCCCGGCGACCTGGTACTACTCTCGGCCGGCGACATGATCCCGGCCGATCTGCGGGCGCTTTCCGCCAAGGACCTGTTCGTCAGCCAGGCGGCAATGACCGGCGAATCCCTGCCGGTGGAAAAATTCGCCAGCCAGCGCATTGCGGGCGTGACCAGCCCGATCGAGCTCGACAACATCCTGTTCATGGGCACCAACGTGGTGAGCGGCACGGCCATGGCGGTGGTGGTGACCACCGGCAACCGCACCTACTTCGGCGCGCTGGCCGCGCGGGCCACCGCCAGCGGGCGCGTGCAGACGGCGTTCCAGGCGGGCATCAACAAGGTGAGCTGGCTGCTGATCCGCTTCATGCTGGTGATGTCGCCGCTGGTCCTGCTCATCAACGGCTACACCAAGGGAGACTGGTTGGAGGCGTTCCTGTTCGCGCTGTCCGTCGCCGTCGGCCTGACGCCCGAGATGCTGCCGATGATCGTCACTTCGACATTGGCCAAGGGGGCGGTGCTGCTGTCGCGCAAGAAGGTGATCGTGAAGCGCCTCGATGCCATCCAGAACTTCGGCGCGATGGATGTGCTGTGCACCGACAAGACCGGCACGCTCACCCAGGACAAGATTTTCCTCGCGCGTCATACCGGCGTGTTCGGCGAGGAATCCGACACGGTGCTGGAGTATGCCTATCTCAACAGCTACTACCAGACCGGGCTGAAAAACCTGCTCGACGTGGCGGTGCTGGAGCACGCCGAGGTTCATCGGGAGTTGGAGATCGCCACGGCTTTCCGCAAGGTGGACGAGATCCCGTTCGATTTCGTCCGGCGCCGCATGTCGGTGGTGGTCGCCGAGCATGACGAGCATCACCTGCTGATCTGCAAGGGTGCGGTGGAGGAAATCCTCTCTGTTTGCACCCGTGTCCAGCACGCCGAAACGACTGAACCGCTGACGCCGGAACTGCTCGCCCAGCTGAGCGAGGTGACTTCAGCCCTCAACGAGGAGGGGTTGCGGGTAGTGGCGGTTGCCGCCAGGGAATTGCCGCCGGTCAAGGAAGTTTATGGCGTGGCGGATGAGGCTGAGCTTACCCTGGTCGGTTACATCGCCTTCCTCGACCCGCCCAAGGAATCCGCCGAACCAGCGCTGGCGGCGCTGCGGGGGCACGGAGTCGACGTCAAGATACTGACCGGCGACAATGAGCGGGTGACGGCCAAGATTTGCCGCGAGGTCGGCCTGCCCGACGACAAGGTGCTGCTCGGCGCCGACATCGAAGCGATGAGCGACACCGAACTCGCCGCCGCGGCGGAGCAAAACCATATCTTCGCCAAGCTCAGCCCCACCCACAAGGAGCGCATAGTCCAGGCGCTGCGCCGCAATGTCCACGTGGTCGGCTTCATGGGCGACGGCATCAACGATGCGCCTGCCCTGCGCGCGGCGGATATCGGCATTTCGGTGGATACCGCGGTGGATATCGCCAAGGAGGCGGCCGACATCATTCTGCTGGAGAAAAGCCTGATGGTGCTGGAGGAAGGCGTGATCGAAGGCCGCAGGACCTTCGCCAACATGCTCAAGTACATCAAGATGACGGCCAGCTCAAACTTCGGCAACGTGTTCTCGGTGCTGGTGGCGAGCGTGTTCCTGCCGTTCCTGCCGATGCTGCCGCTGCATCTGCTGGTGCAGAACCTGCTCTACGACATCTCGCAGATCGCGATTCCCTTCGACAACGTCGACGAGGAACAGGTCAAGCTGCCGCAACGCTGGAACCCGGAAAATATCGGCCGCTTCATGGTGTTTTTCGGGCCGGTCAGTTCGGTCTTCGACCTCACCACCTACGCACTGATGTGGTTCGTTTTCAGCGCCAATACGCCGGCCTATCAGTCGCTGTTCCAATCCGGCTGGTTCATCGAGGGGCTGCTGTCGCAAACGCTGATCGTGCACATGATCCGCACGCAAAAGATCCCCTTCATCCAGAGCCGTCCCGGCTGGCCGCTGCTGGCAACGACGATGGGCGTCATGATCGCCGGGACCCTCGTGCCGATGGGGCCGCTCGCCCACTATTTCAAACTGCAGGCGCTGCCGCCGCTGTACTTCGCGTTCCTGGCGGCAATCCTGCTCGGCTACATGGCGCTGACCCAGGCGATGAAAAGGTTTTACACTCGGCGCTACGGCTGGCAGTGATCCGCTAGTAGTCAGTCAACTTAAAACGGCCGCATGTTTTTTGTAGGTGCGAATTCATTCGCACAATTGGCCGAATGAATTCGGCCCTACAAGGCAATCACGCAAATTCAACATGACGGACTGCTAGATCGTGCCGTGGTGCGGGAAGCGCACGGTGATCAGGGTCCCCTTGCCGCTCGCGCCGGACGAGAGGCTGATCCGCGCTTCGTGCAGATTAACCACTTCCCGCACGATCGCCAGCCCCAGTCCGCTGCCAGTCTGGCCGCTGCCGAGGATACGGTAGAAGCGCTCGAACACCCGATCCCGGCATTCCTCGGGAATGCCGGACCCGTTATCCTCGACGCGCAGCACCGCCCCGCCTTCTTCGTAGCCGGCGCGCAGCGTCACCGTGCCGCCGGGCGGCGTATAGCGGATGGCGTTGTCGAGCAGATTGCCTATCATCTCCTGCAGGCCGATGGCATTGCCGCGCACCGGCAACACCCGGATCGAGCCTTCGAACCCGAGGTCGATATTTTTCTGCAGCGCCTCCGGCACCCAATGCATGACGGTTTCCTGCGCCAACCGGTTCAGGTTCAACATTTCGAACGAGCTGTAGGCCTGCCCGCCCGGTTCGTTGCGCGCCAGCGACAATAGCTGGTTCACCAGATGGTTGCAGCGCTCGGCGCTGGTCAGAATCTGCTGCAGCGCATGCCGCACCCGCCCGAGGTCTTCCTCGCGCAACGCCAGTTCGGCCTGGGTCTTCAGCCCGGCGAAAGGGGTGCGCAGCTGGTGCGCGGCGTCGGCGACGAAACGCTTCTGCGACTCCATCACCTGTTTCAAGCGCTGCAGCAGATCGTTGACCGCCTCGATCAGCGGCTGCACTTCCACCGGCGCCTTTCTCTCATCCAGCAGGCTCAGGTCGTCACGCGAGCGTTGCGCCACTTCCTGGCGCAGGTGTTCCAGCGGCATCAATCCGCGCTTCAGGGCATACCACACCGCACCGCCCGCCATGATGATGAGCAGCAACTGGGGAATCACGATGTTGCCGAGAATACCCCGCGTCAATGCCTGACGCTTGCCGGTGGTTTCAGCCATCTGGAACAGCGCGTAACTGTTCGAATCCGCCGGGTTGGTCTGGTAGCGCAAACTGACCGTGCGAACTTTCTGTCCCTTGAATTCGCCGTCGCTGAACACCGGCTCATTCCTGCTGGCCTTAAACACGGGCTGACGAGGCAGCGATGCATTGCCGGCGATGACACGCCCCTCCGCGTTAGTGACGGTGTAAAACGTGCGGTCGCCGGTTTCGGCAGGAGGCGCCTGTCCACCCAGATTCATTTGCCCCGCCATGGAGCGGGCCCGCTCGATCAGGGCCAGATCGTAAGGCTGGTTGGCGTAATTCAGGGTCGCCATGTAGCCCGCCGCCGTGCTGAAAATCCACAGTACGAACAGCGGCGTGAACAGCCAGTTCATCAGGTGGTTGCGCAGCGAAAGGATGTCTTTGTCCATGGTTAGGCACTTTCTGTTGTCAATGCCGTAGGATGTGGTGAGCGAAGCGAACCGCATCGGTTGAGAGCGTGGGTTGATGCGGTTCCTTCGTCACCACATCCTACATACTGAAGAACCATTAAATTTTATCCAGCAGATAACCCAGCCCGCGTATGGTGCGGATGGTAATGCCGGCCTCTTCGATTTTTTTGCGCAGGCGGTGAACATAAACCTCGATGGCGTTGCTGCTGGCCTCCTCGTCGTGGCTGTAAAGATGTTCCAGCAGCAGTTCCTTGCTCACTACCTTGCCCACCCGCGACAGCAAAATTTCCAGCACGCCCAGCTCGCGCGAGGATAGTTCGACGTGGGCGTCATCGATGGTCACACGCCGCCCGACGCTGTCGAAGGCGAGCGCCCCGTACACCATCACCGGGCTGGCACCGCACTGCCCGCGCCGCAACAGGGCGCGCACCCGGGCTTCGAGCTCGGGCAGGTTGAAGGGCTTGGTGAGGTAATCGTCGGCGCCGAGGTCCAGCCCCTTGACGCGGTCTTCCACCCCATCGCGGGCGGTCAGGATGATCACCGGCACATGCTGGTTATGCACGCGCAACTGTTTAAGCACGGAGAGGCCGTCGAGCTTGGGCAGCCCCAGATCAAGGATCACCAGGTCGTACAATTCGCCCAGCAGCATCTGGACCGCCTCTTTGCCGTTGCCGGCACAGTCCACCGCATAGCCGGACTGGCGCATGGAGCGGCTCAGCCCGTCGCGCAGCACCTCGTCATCTTCAGAAATAAGGATGCGCATGTCACTTTTTATCCGGCTGTAAGTTTTGTGTAAGGATGCAGGTATACCATAAAAAATAGCCTGCATGGGGTGGGCAGCAGAAACCTAAGGACAATCAATTTTAGTGGGAGACGTTGAAATGTCAAAACCAACCATGAACTGGGCCGCGATCGATGCGGACCCCCGGTTTCAGGCCTTGCACCGCAAGAAGACCACCTTTCTCTGGGGGCTGATGATTATATCGACGGTCTATTACTTCCTGTTGCCGATCGGCGCAGCCTATTACCAGGATTTGTTCAAGATCAAGGTGTGGGGCGTGGTGAACGTCGGCATCCTGTTCGCGCTGTCGGAATTCGTCGTGGCCTGGACCATCGCCTACGTCTACTCGAAGAAGGCCAACGCCGAATTCGACGCCATGGCGCAGGAAATCATCAACGACGCGCACAAGATGGGAGCCTGACATGACAAAAACCCTCAACAAGCTCGCCTTGTCCGCCGCTGCGCTGCTCGCCAGCGGTTCCGCCCTGGCGGCTACCGGCGCGGTCGCCGACGAGTTCAAGTGGATGACCTTCGCGGTGTTCGGCGTGATCATCGCCATCACCATGGGCATCACCTACTGGGCCGCGAAGCACACCCACACCACCTCCGAGTTCTACGCCGCCGGACGCTCGGTCTCCGGCATCCAGAACGGCTGGGCGATTGCCGGCGACTACCTGTCCGCCGCATCCTTCCTCGGCATCGCCGGCCTGATCTCGCTCTACGGCTACGACGGCTTCATGTATTCGGTGGGCTGGCTGGTGGCTTACATCACCGTGCTGCTGGTGATCGCCGAGCCCTGCCGCAACATCGGCAAGTTCACCATGGGCGACATCCTGGCCTTCCGCAACGAACCGAAGAAGGTCAAGACCGTGGCGGCGCTGTCCACCATCACCGTGTCCACTTTCTACCTGACCGCGCAAATGGTCGGCGGCGGCGTGCTGATCAAGACCCTGATCGGCATCGACTACGAAATCTCGGTGATCGGCGTCGGCATCCTGATGCTCGCCTACGTCGTGTTCGGCGGCATGAAAGCCACCACCTGGGTGCAGATCATCAAGGCCGGCCTGCTCGTGACCGCCTCGATCCTGCTGGTGATGTTCGTATGGATGCCCTACGGTTTCAGCCTGCCGGATTACCTGCAAGCGGTCGCGGGCGACACCAAGGTGCAGGCACAGGTCGCCAAGCTGCTGGGCGACAAGGCCACCACCATGACTGCGGCCGAGCTCGGGCAGCGCTTCCTCGAACCCGGCCTGTTCCTGAAGAGCCCGATCGACCAGATCTCATTAGGGATGGCACTGGTGCTCGGCACCGCCGGAATGCCGCACATCCTGATGCGTTTCTTCACCGTGCCGACGGCACAGGCCGCACGCCTTTCCGTGATCTGGGCAATGGCGATCATCGGCGGCTTCTACGTGCTGACCCTGTTCCTCGGCACCGGTGCCGCGATGCTGGTCGGTCCGGCCAAGATCGCCGCGGTTGACGCCGGCGGCAACATGGCCGGCCCGCTCCTGGCGCAATACCTGGGCGGCGGCGAAAACTCCATGCTCGGCAACTTCTTCCTCGCCTTCGTCGCGGCCGTGGCCTTTGCCACCATCGTCGCGGTGGTGGCCGGCCTGGTGCTGGCAGCGGCTTCCGCCATGGCGCACGACATCTACGTCGGCGTCATTCGCGGCGATCATGCCACACCGCAGGAACAAGTGGTGGCAGCCCGTGTCGCCTCGGTGATCGTCGGCATCATGGCCATCACCGTCGGCATCATGGCCAAGGGTCAGAACGTGGCTCACCTGGTGGCACTGGCTTTC
Organism: Pseudomonadota bacterium; assembly: GCA_021792335.1. Taxonomy (GTDB): domain Bacteria; phylum Pseudomonadota; class Gammaproteobacteria; order Burkholderiales; family Sulfuricellaceae; genus Sulfuricella. The sequence continues at coordinate 32,339 of JAJYUW010000004.1, forward strand.
GCCGTGGCCGCCTCGAGCAACCTGCCGGCCGTGTTCCTCACGCTGTACTGGAAGAAGTGCAACACCGGCGGCATCATCGCCGGCATGCTGGTCGGTGCGATCACCGCCATCGCGCTGGTGATGGTCTCCCCCAACATGACCTACCCGCAAGCCGTCATCAAGGCCGCGCAAAAAGTCATTGAGGGCGAGCCCGCCTCCGAGGCCAAGCCCGCGGTGGAGGCCAAGCCTGGCGAAGGCTTTACCTGCGAGCTGTTCGCGGTGTGCAAGAAGGCGGAACCGGCAAAACATGCTGAACTCGCCAAACCTGCCAAGCCCGGCACCAGGGAAAAACTGGTGACGCTCCAGGCCAGGCTGGATGCCGCGACCGACGAGGCCGAGAAGAAGACGATCCAGGGCGACCTGGAAAAGGTGAAAAAGGCGCATGACAAGGCCGAAGGCGACCTGAAGAAGTTCGATGGCCAGACCACCAGCATGGTGGGCCTGGAGAAGCCTTTCTTCCTGCTCAAGAACCCCGGCCTGATCTCCATCCCGCTCGGCTTCCTGGCCGTGATCATCGGCTCGCTGCTGTACCGCGACCAGCGCGCCGAAGACATGTGGGACGAGCTCTACGTGCGCCAGAACACCGGCATCCACGCGGAAGCTGCCAGCGCGCACTGATAACTTTAGCAGTTGTTCTCCATTTGCCCCGGCCGCAAGGCTGGGGTTTTTTATTGCGCTTTTCCTTTGCGAATTCAAACTGGCGGAGCTATGATCAACGCCGGGTTTCAGCGTTTTCGTTACGATCATCATGCCTCTATCCAAAACACACCAGGAATACTGGAACAAGAATCTGCGCATGACGGCGGCTTTGCTGCTGGTCTGGTTTCTGGCCACTTTCCCGGTGATCTGGTTTGTGCGCGACCTCAACATCCTGTCCTTCCTCGGCTTTCCGCTCGGTTTTTACATGGCGGCGCAGGGCTCCCTGATCATCTACGTCGCGGTGGTGTGGTTCTACGCCCGCTATATGAACAAACTCGATAAAAAACATGGCGTCGCGGAAGAATAACCACAAGATATTTTTCCTCAGCCTGTCCCGCTATTACGGTTTTTATACCGGCGGCTTCATCGGCTTCGTCACCCTGCTGGCGATTGCCGAACAGATGGGGATGCCCAACGCCTGGATCGGCTATATCTTCATGGCCGCCACATTCGGACTCTATGCCGGCATCGGCGTGATGAGCCGCACCGCCGACATCTCCGAGTATTACGTTGCCGGACGGCGCGTGCCCGCCGTGTTCAACGGCATGGCCACCGGCGCCGACTGGCTGAGCGCCGCTTCCTTCATCGGCATGACGGGCACCTTGTATCTCTCCGGTTACGACGGCCTCGCCTTCATCATGGGCTGGACCGGCGGATTCGTCCTGGTGGCGCTGTTCCTTGCTCCCTATCTGCGCAAGTTCGGCCAGTTCACCATCCCCGACTTTCTCGGCGCCCGCTACGGCGGCAACGTGGTGCGCAGCGTCGGCGTCTTCGCCGCAATCCTCGCCTCCTTCACCTACGTGGTAGCGCAAATCTACGGTGTCGGCCTGATCAGCAGCCGCTTTCTCGCCATCGATTTCACCACCGGCATCTTCGTCGGCATCGCCGGCATCCTGGTTTGCTCCATGCTGGGCGGCATGAAAGCGATTACCTGGACGCAGGTGGCGCAGTACGTCATCCTGATCATCGCCTACCTGGTGCCGGTGGTGATGCTGTCGCAACGCATTACCGATGTGCCCGTACCGCAGCTGATGGCCGGCCAAGTGCTGCAGAAGGTAAGCGAGCGCGAGCAGGAAATTTTCAACGACCCCCAGCAGTTGAAGGCGCGCGAGCTGTTCAGCCACAAGGCGGATGAAATCGATGCCAGAATCAAGGGGCTGCCCGGTTCCCTGACCGCCGAGCGGCACAATGCAGAACGTGGTTTGGCTCGCATCAAAGCGGCGGCTGCACCTGACGCTAGCGCCATCTGGGGTGCCGAACAGTCTCTCCAGAATTTGCCCCGGAACGAGATTGAAGCCAGGGAGACCTGGGAACGCGAAGCAGACAAGCTGCGTGCCAGCGCCAAGGCGCCCCACCCCCATGCCGAGCCGTTCCCCGGCGAAAATGAAAAAGTGCGGGACACCGCCCGGCTCAACTTCATGGCTTTGGCCGCCTGCCTGATGATAGGCACCGCGGCGCTGCCGCATATCCTGATGCGCTTCTACACCACGCCCAGCGTGAAGGAAGCGCGCCAGTCGGTATTCTGGTCGCTGTTCTTCATTTTCCTGCTGTATTTCTCCGCGCCCGCGCTCGCGATACTGGTCAAATTCGAAATCTACACCAAGCTGATCGGCAGCAGCATTGCCGACCTGCCGGCCTGGGTCGCGGCCTGGGGCAAGGTCGGGCTGGTCAGGATCGACGACATCAACCGGGACGGCATCCTGCAGTTGGCCGAACTCACCCTCAACCCCGACGTGATCCTGCTCGCCACGCCCGAGATCGCAGGCCTGCCCTACGTCGTCTCCGGCCTGGTGGCGGCGGGCGGCTTGGCGGCGGCCCTCTCGACCGCGGACGCGCTGCTGCTGACCATCGCCAATGCCTTGTCCCATGACGTCTACTACAAGATGATCGACCCCTATGCCTCGACCCCGCGGCGCATGATCATTTCCAAAATTCTGCTCTTGCTGGTGGCGCTGGTCGCCGCTTATTGCGCCTCCCTCAAGCCCGACCACATCCTCTCCATGGTGGCTTGGGCCTTTTCGATTGCCGCCTCCGCGTTTTTTCCCGCGCTGGTGCTCGGAATTTTCTGGAAGCGCGCCAACAAATGGGGCGCGCTGGCCGGCATGGCAGTGGGCTTGGGCATGTGCCTGTACTATCTGGTCAGCGTCAAATTTTACGGCATGGCGCCCTGGTTCGGCATCAAGGACATTGCCGCCGGGGCCTTCGGCGTACCCGCCGGCATGTTCACCCTTGTTGTGGTCAGCCTGCTGACGCCGGCACCCGAAACAGAAGTGCAGGAGTTGGTGGAACACTGCCGCTACCCGCAGCTGATGGTAGATACCGGCGGCAAATCCGTCTGATCATTGACTCTCTCCGACTCAAGGAGGGGCGACCTTCTGCCGTGCCTTTTTTAATTGCATCTTACACATCGAAATCATCACGCTGTTGAGTAAAGGCTGGAAGCCACGTAGAATTCAGCTACACTGCGGGTGTAGTTCAATGGCAGAACGGCAGCTTCCCAAGCTGCATACGAGGGTTCGATTCCCTTCACCCGCTCCAGTATTCTTTCCCGCCTCACGATAATAACGATGAACAACACCCTGAAATACGGATTGATTTCCATCGGTGCCATTCTCGGCGTTTTCATTGTCGTGATCGCGCTGTTTTTCGCCACTTTCAATCCCAACGATTACAAGCCGCTGATCGTGAAGCTGGTGCAAGAAAAGAAACAGCGTACCCTGAAGCTGGATGGCGATATCAAGCTCACGTTTTTTCCCCGGATCGGCGCCGATCTCGGCAAAGTCTCCCTGAGCGAGCACAAGGGTGAAGAAGAGTTCGCCGCCGTCGACGGCGTCAGGGTTTCCCTCGCGCTGCTGCCTTTGCAGAAGAGGCGGCTGGTGGTGGACCGGATCATGATCGACGGGCTGCGCGCCAACCTGGTGCGTTTTCCGGACGGCACCAGCAACATCGATGATCTCCTGAAGAAGGAGGAAAAATTTGAACAGTTCAAGTTCGACATCGAGGGCGTGACGGTGACGAACGCCGCCCTGACGCTGGATGACCGGATGGGGGGCAGGAAGCTGGCGCTGAGCGACCTGAGAGTGAAGACCGGAAGGATCGCCACAGGCAAGCCGGGCGAGATAGCCCTCGCATTCAGGCTGCAGGGCGACAAGCCCGGAATGAATGTCGAGGTGAAGGCGGGCAGCGGCCTGTTGTTCGAACTCGACGCCAAGCGTTTCAAGCTGGACAGGATCGATGCCGAGGTGAACGGGGAAGTGGCCGGCATCGACAATCTTGCGCTAGGGCTGAAGGGTGGTGTCGATTTTGACGGCATGGCCAAGGCGCTGGTGGTGAAAGACCTGGCGCTGGCGGCAGCGGGCAAGCGCGGTGCGGACAAGCTGGATATCCGGCTGACGGCGCCCAGCTTGCACTGGGGCGGCGAAACCATCCATGCCGAAAAGCTCAGTCTGGTGGCGCAACTCCAGCGGGCCGCCGGCAATGTCGACGTGACGCTCACTCTGCCGGCCCTGGAGGGGACGGCGAAATCCTTCCATGGCGCCAAGTTCTCCCTGGACGTAAACGGAAAGCAAGGAGAGAGCGAGTTCAAGACCCGCCTGGTCTCGCCTGTGAACGGCAGTCTGGAAAGCGGGCGGCTGGAATTGCCGGCCCTGCAGGCCAGCGTGACGCTGATGAACCCACGCATACCGGCCACCCTGAAAGATGGCGGCAAAGGGTGGAGTGCGGACATCAGCGGTTCTGCCCTGGCCGACCTGGAAGCGCAGAATGTTGCGCTGGACGCGGCGGCCAGGCTAGACGCCAGCAATATCAAGGCGAAGCTCGGCGTCCGCCGGTTCGATGCGCCGCATTACAGCTTCGATATTGCCATCGACCGGCTTGACGTCGACCGTTACCTGCCGCAGTACACAGCAGGGGAAGCGCCCCGGCCTGCGGTGCCGCTGGGTTTCTCCGCCCTGAAGAAGCTCGATGCCAGCGGCAGCCTGCGCATCGGCGAGCTCAAGGTGTCTAACATCAAGTCCAGCAATGTGCGCCTCGACGTCAAGGCCGCGGGCGGCAGGGTGGACGTCGATCCACTTACGGCCAAGCTGTATCAGGGCAGTGCCAGCGGTTCGCTGCGCCTGGACGCCGTCGCCGCCCCTCAAGCAGAAAGTGGAAGAGGAGAAAGAGGCGGCGAAGAGCAAGGTGGAGTAAGCGTTGCAAAAAGGCCTCAAAGGGCTGTTCAGGTAATCATCCATGGACTTATTCGCCGAACGTCTGGTCCGCTGGCATAAGCGGCACGGGCGCCACGACCTGCCCTGGCAGCAGGCCCGCGATCCTTACACGGTGTGGCTGTCGGAAATCATGCTGCAGCAGACCCAGGTCAGCAGCGTCATCCCCTATTTTCTGCGCTTCATCGCCCGCTTTCCCGATGTCGCCGTGCTGGCCGCCGCAGCGCAGGACGAGGTGCTGGCGCACTGGAGCGGGCTGGGCTACTACGCGCGCGGGCGCAACCTGCACCGCGCCGCGCAGTTGATCATGGAGCGGCATGGCGGCGTCTTTCCCGATGATTTCGATCCGGTCGCGGCCTTGCCCGGCATCGGACGCTCCACCGCCGCCGCGATCCTGGCTTTCTCCTTCGGCCAGAAACGGGCGATCCTGGATGGCAACGTCAAGCGCGTGCTGGCGCGCTGTTTCGGCATCGGCGGTTATCCTGGCGCAAAGCCGGTGGAAAATGCGCTGTGGCAAAAGGCCGAACAGCTCCTGCCCGATGCGGATATCGAAACCTATACCCAGGCGCTGATGGACCTGGGCGCAACGGTATGCACCCGCGCCAGGCCCAAGTGCGCTTCTTGTCCCTGCAACGGCAACTGCGTCGCCTACAATGAAAACAGGCTGGCGGAACTGCCCGCTTCCAGGCCGCGCAAGGTTTTGCCGCACAAGGAAACAGTGATGCTGATCCTGCTGCGTCAGGGCGAGGTGTTCCTGGAAAAACGGCCTGCGACAGGCATTTGGGGCGGCATGTGGAGCTTTCCAGAAGCAGCGCGGGAGGATGGGTTGCGGGATGTCTGCATGAGCCGGTTCGGATTCGGGGTGAGCGCATTGGACCCCTGGCCCGAATTTGAGCATGCGTTTACGCATTTCCGGCTCAATATCCTGCCCCGGCCCTTGCTGGTGACCGCTATCCAGCCGCAGGTGCGGCAGCCGGACGGCGTGTGGCTGCATCCCCTGGATGCGCTGGAGGCGGCAATCCCGACGCCGGTGCGCCGCCTGTTGCGGCAGATGGGAAAGGATGGGGGATGCTACAATTGATGCACCATGCTGATCGATACCCACTGCCATCTCGACGCCCTTGAATTTGAGCCCGACCGCGATGAAGTAGCGGCGCGCGCCCGTGCTGCGGGGGTGGAGAAGATGGTGGTCCCCGGCGTGGAACGCAACGGCTTCAATGCGGTGCTGGCAACCTGTGAACGCTACCCCGGCTGCATCCCCGCGCTGGGGATACATCCCCTCTACGTTGGCCGGGCCCGGACTGAAGACCTGGCCGTGCTGCGCGAAATGATCGCCCGATACCGCCCGGCAGCGGTGGGGGAAATCGGGCTGGATTTCTTCGTGCCGGATTACGACCGCGAACGGCAGGAATACTATTTCGCCGAGCAGCTCAAAATCGCCGCGGAGTTTGACCTGCCGGTGCTGCTGCACATTCGCCGGGCGCAGGACACGGTGCTGAAATTCCTGCGGCGCTTCAAAGTGAAAGGCGGCATCGCCCACGCCTTCAACGGCAGCCGCCAGCAGGCCGAGGAATTCATCAAGCTGGGTTTCAGGCTCGGCTTCGGCGGCGCCATGACCTATCCGCGCGCGACCAGGCTGCGCGAACTGGCCGCCACTTTGCCGCTGGAAAGCATCGTGCTCGAAACCGACGCACCCGACATGCCGCCGGAATTCATCGGCAAGGCGCGCAACAGCCCGGAATACCTGCCGCGCATCGCCGGGATTATGGCTGAATTGCGCGGCATCGGCCTGAATCAGGTGATCGAGGCGACCACGGCCAATGCCCGTGCGGTGCTGGGGGAAATTGCATGATCTTGGCAAAAGCATCTCACCACAGAGGCACAGAGACACAGAGGTTTTGTGTCAAAAAATCTTGCAAAGCCAGGAGGTCTCAGGGACGTGTTTTCCCAGATTCCTTGATCTTTGGTTTTCTCTGTGTCTCTGTGCCTCTGTGGTTGTTCTCAAGATGAATCACGCCACCCTGCGCATGGCCTACTTGTCGATTGCTACCTCGATCGCGACGATGGGGCTGAAATTCGGCGCCTATTTCCTCACCGGTTCGGTGAGCCTGCTTTCGGATGCCGTCGAGTCGCTGGTCAACCTCAGCGCCGGCCTGATCGCCCTGGCGGCGCTGATGATCGCTGCGCGCCCGGCGGATGTCGGCCACGCCTACGGCCACGACAAGGTGGAGTATTTTTCCAGCGGCGCCGAAGGCGCGCTGATTCTGGTGGCGGCGGTATCCATTATTTACGCGGCGGTGGAGCGTTTTCTTCATCCCGCCCCGCTGGAAAACCTCGGCCTTGGCCTGACGGTGTCTTTGCTGGCGGCGGCGCTCAATTTCGCCACGGCGCGGGCGATGCTCAAGGTGGGGTACAAGTACGACAGCATTACACTGGAAGCCGACGCCAAACACTTGCTGACCGATGTCTGGACTTCGGCGGGGGTGGTGGCGGGCTTGGGGGTGGTGATGTTCGCGCCGCCTTCGTGGCAGATTCTCGATCCATTGATGGCGGTGGCGGTGGGACTCCACATCATCGTCACCGGGATCCACCTGCTGCGGCGCTCCTGGAGCGGGCTGATGGATGCCGCCCTGCCGGCCGACGAAGTGGCGCAGATCGAGGCGGAAATCAACAAATTATTGCCTTCCGGCACTTCCTTCCATGACCTGCGCACCAGAAAATCCGGTCCGCGCCGCTTCATCGACTTTCATCTGCTGGTGCCGGGAGAAAGCTCGGTGAACCAGGCGCACGTCCTGTGCGACCAGATCGAGGATGCGCTTGAACAGGCCCTGCCCAATACCGCGGTGACGATCCATGTCGAGCCGCGCGAAACCCATACACCCTTTCAATCACCTGAACAGCAGATGTGAGGTTCTCATGTTCCACGAAATGCCCCAATTTGAACGCGCCCGCATCCTCCTTGGAGAGGATGGACTGAGAAACTTGAGCGGGCGGCACGTATTTGTGGCCGGGCTGGGCGGCGTCGGCTCCTGGTGTGCCGAAGCTCTGGCACGGGCCGGAATCGGGCGGCTTACCCTGCTCGATCATGACGTGGTGGCGCCTTCCAACATCAATCGCCAGCTGCCGGCACTGCTTTCCACCGTGGGGCAGTCCAAGGCCAGGCTGATGGCCTTGCGCATCCATGACATCAATCCCGAGTGCAAGCTGAAGGTGCAGCGGGAATTTCTCAAAAGCGACAACGTCAACGAACTGGTGCCGGAGGATTGCGATTACGTGGTGGACGCGATCGATTCGCTGGCGTGCAAGGTGGCGCTGGTGGGGGAGAGCGTGAAGCGCGGCCTGAAAGTGGCATCCAGCATGGGCGCGGGCAACCGCCTCGACCCTGGCCGGATCAAGATCGCCGATATCGGCAAGACCGAGATGTGCCCGCTGGCGCGCCAGATGCGCAAGCGCCTGCAGCGCCATTACGGCATCCGCAAGGGTATCCTGACGGTGTATTCCGACGAACAACCGAGCGACCCGCTGCCGCCCCAGCCGGTGGATGGGCCGGGGCGGCCACGCGCGATCAACGGCACCATCAGCTACATGCCGCCGCTGTTCGGTTTCATGCTGGCGGGGGCGGTGATTCAGCGACTGCTTGAGGATTGAGTTTGCTCTTCGCCGGCGATACCCGGCGATGTATTTATGTATAATTATTAGCATGTTCCATATCGTGCGTCTATTCTTCCGGCTGATGCCTATCCTTCTGCTTGCGGCCTGTTCCGTGGCACCGCAGCAGGGCGGAAAAACCTTGAAGGATCCCTTGATCTGGCCGCAGCCGCCCGATCAACCCCGCTTTGCTTACGAAACCGTGCTGCGTTCGCCCGCGGATATCGTCGTCGAAACCGAGCAGGAGCGCTTGCGGCGGACACTGACAGGCACTGCGGTGTCTGACCGGCCGGTATTCGAGAAACCCGCCGCCATCGTGGCCCGGAAAGGCCGCATTTACGTTGCCGACATCGATACGCATTCGATCGTTGTGTTCGACGTGCCCCGCCGCAGGCTGTTCCGCTTCGGTTTGCGTGAATCCGGCGCGCTGCTCAAACCATCGGGACTCGCGCTGGATGCGGAGATGAATGTCTATGTGGCCGACGTCAAGCTGCGCCAGGTGCTGGTGTACGACAGCCTCGGACTGTTCCTGCGGGCGGTGGGCGGCCCGGAAGATCTGGAGCGGCCGACCGGCGTGGCGGTGAGCCGCGATGGCGAACGCATATACGCCATCGATCGCTCGGATAGCGAGAGCGACAACAACCGTGTGGTCGTCTACGACAAGGCGGGAAAAAAACTGAAGGTTATCGGCGCCAGCGGCAGACGTGAGGGCCAGTTCAACATTCCGCTGCAAGGCGCGGTCGCCCCGGATGGTACGCTTTACGTGCTTGATTCAGGCAATTTCCGGGTCCAGGCCTTCGATCGCGATGGCAAATTCTTGCTCGCCTTCGGCCGTCCCGGCGCAAACCTCGGCAATCTGGCGCGGCCGCGCGGCATCGCCGTTGATGACGAGGGAAATATTTATGTCACTGACGCCAGTTTCAATAACTTTCAGATTTTCAATCCCGCCGGACAGTTGTTGCTGGCCATCGGCCAGCCTGGCCGCGACAGTAAGCCGGGGCGGTATGGCCTGTTAAACGGCATCGCCGTGGATGAAACCGGGCGTGTGTATGTGGTGGATCAGTTGTTCAACAAGGTAGAAGTTTTCCGGCGCTTAAGCGACAGCGAGGGGCAGCTGATGCTGCAGCAGTCCGAACGATGAGGCTCAAGGCTTTAACAGGCTGTTGAAATTCGCCTGGAATGCCCTTCGATACGCGCTTCGCGCTACTCAGGGCGAACGGTAATGTATTGATTCCGTTCGTGCTGAGTAGGCGGCTTTGCCGCCGTATCGAAGCGCAATGAGCCGTTTTCAACGGCCTGTTAATGAATTAATTTTTAAATTATTACGCCAACATTTTTTCTGCTATTATTATTTTTTGTATAGTGTCAGTATATTACAAAAGAGGATATGCATATATGAATATCTTGAAAATCGTTTCGGCGGCGGCTTTACTCATCCTGGGATCGGGGCATGCCTACGCTGACGGCGATCTGCCTACAAAATTCCTGAACCAGGGCACCATCGGCAATACGCGCCATAACCTGACCCAGCGTCAGACTGCCGGCGGCGGCCCCAGCGGGCAGAACATGGACCCGTACCGCAACGACTACGAAGAGGTCTGTGTCTACTGCCACACGCCTCATGGTTCAGCCACGTCTGTGAGTTTGCCGCTGTGGAACCGCACCATGAAGGCGACCTCGTATACGACATACAGCCAGCTCGGCACCACCACCCTGACGCAGCCGGTTTCGCAGCCGGGGATCAACTCCTTGTCCTGTCTCTCCTGCCACGATGGCCAGACGGCGCTCGACTCTATCATCAACATGCCCGGTTCGGGACGGTATCAGGCCAGCCAGGAAACATCGCAGGACCTCGTATTCCTCAATGCATGGAACAATACACGGGGTCCGGACGCCACGGTGCACGGGGGATTGAAGATGGGCGAGTGCCTGTATTGCCACACGCCCAACGGATTTGTTGGTGCTGGCGCTCCCGATTTCACTATTGCTGCGATTGGTACCGACCTGCGCAACGATCACCCGGTGGGTATCGTCTATCCGCCAATCAACGGCCCGGGTACCGATTTCAACACGCCGATAGGGGTAAAAGGCACTACCCGCTATTTCGACTTGAATGGTAACAGCGCAATGGATAGCGGCGATGTACGCTTATATGACACGGGAGGCTTGGTGAAAGTGGAGTGCGCTTCCTGCCACGATCCGCATGGAGTGCCTACGGCTGGCCCCGGTTCCACGTTCAGGCCGACGTTTTTGCGTGTGACCAATTCCGGCAGTGCGCTTTGCCTGACTTGCCATGTCAAGTAAAGTGAGGGGCGGGCTATCTTATTGCCCGTTCCGACGGAACCAGGTTATTGCCTATTTTAAGGATAAAAATACCGGCTTTAGCCGGTTGGTTTTTGGCTTGCTGTTTTAAAGAACCGCATCGCGCTGATTCCCGCTTTAGTCTCGGGGCAGAGGGCTTCAGTCTTCTGCAACCAGCCTGCTTTAGCAGGTGGTAAGTTCAGTTCTGCCGGTTCTCCAACAGCGCAACAACAGGGAGCGGCTCACATTTTGCGGGCGTTGCAATGTCAGGGTTGAGAACCACGTCTTGCCAGAAATGGTCGCCCGCCCCCTCGCTTTTGCACCCCCGTAGCGAACAAATCAGCCCCGCAATGGACCTTTTGTAACAGGCTCATTGCATACTGTTTTCCGCGATTACTCAAAGTGCAAAGATATTTTTCTACGGCCATTCAATAATTGCTCTTTGTGCGTTTCGAGCGCACAGAGGGTGTACGTGTATGAATATATTGAAAATCATTTCGGCGGCGGCTGTGCTCATCCTGGGTTCTGGTCACGCCTACGCTGCCGGCGATTTGCCTACAAAATTCTCGAACCAGGGCAGCATCAGCAATACGCGCCATAACATGACGCAGCGCCAGGAATCCGGCGGCGGTCCCAGCGGGGCGATCATGGACCCGTACCGCAATGACTACGAAGATGTCTGTATCTACTGCCACACGCCGAATGACGTAGTCACGGCGGTGGGTTTGCCGCTGTGGAACCGCACCATGAAGGTGACCACATATACCACTTACAACCAGCTCGGCACCGCCAGCCTGACGCAGCCGGTTTCGCAGCCGGGATTGAATTCCTTGTTGTGCCTGTCATGCCACGACGGTCAGACGGCGGTCGACTCTATCATCAGCATGCCCGGTTCGGGGCGGTATCAGGTCAGCCAGGAAACATCACAGGACAATGCATTCCTCGATACATGGAACAATACGCGGGGTCCGGACGCTACGGTGCATGGGGGATTGAAGATGGGCGAGTGCCTGGTTTGCCACTCCCCTGGCACGTTCGTTGGCGCTAGCGCCCCCGATTTCAGGATTGCCATGATAGGCACCGACCTGCGCAACGATCACCCGGTGGGGGTCGCTTTTCCGCAGGTCAATGGCCCGGGCACAAACTTCAACACGCCGTGGGGGGTTGAAGGCACGACCCGCTATTTCGACTCGAATGGCAACGGCACAATGGATAGCGGCGATGTGCGCTTGTATGACACGGGGGGCTCCGCGAAAGTGGAGTGCGGTTCCTGCCACGATCCGCATGGAGTGCCTTCGGCTGGCCCCGGTTCTACGTTCAAACCGACGTTTTTGCGTGTAGCCAATTTCGGTAGCGCGCTATGCCTTACTTGCCATATCAAGTAAGGGGCTATCTCTTAGTTCGTGCCGATAGACCCCGATGCGGTGATGGCAGCCGATATCGCCGCGCAGGCCTCGACCCGCGCCCTGCTCCTTCCTTCACTACCCATTTTCCTAAAAACGGTTATGATATTCGTACCGTGCGTGTGTCTCCGTGGCATTCGGAAGTTTCCGCTGCCATGATCTGTGCGCATGGGCTAAACTGTGGCGGATGTGGCGTAACCAGCCTCCTGGATATGTAAATTGAACCTTGCGATCATTCTTGACCCTCTTGAGTCCCTGAAAACCTACAAGGATTCCACCTATGCCATCATGCGCGAGGCCCACAGTCGAGGCCATGCCTTGTTCGTGCTGGAGCAGCGGGAACTGATTCTGGCAGAGGGCCGGGTAAGGGTGCATGCACGCAGGCTCGACCTCATCGACAACGATTTGCGCTGGTACACATTGGAGGAACCGGGCTGGCATGCCCTGACTGATTTCGATGTCACGCTGATGCGCAAAGACCCGCCCTTCGACATGGAGTATATTTACAGCACCTACCTGCTGGAGCTGGCGCAAGCCCAGGGCGCGCGCATCCTCAACCGGCCCGAGGCGGTGCGGGATTTCAACGAGAAGCTCTCCACCGCGAAGTTTCCGCAGTTCATGCCGCCCACGCTGGTCACGCGGCAGGAAGACCTGATCCGCGATTTCATCGAGAAACACGGCGACATCATCCTCAAACCCCTGGATGCCATGGGCGGCAGCGGTGTATTTCGCATTCAGCGCCATGACCCCAACCTGAACGTGATCATTGAAACCCTGACGCAACTGGGGGCCAGAACGGTCATGGCGCAACGCTACATTCCCGAGATTTCCCAGGGAGACAAGCGCATCCTGCTCATCGATGGCGAAGCGGTGCCCTACGCACTGGCGCGCATTCCGAAAGCGGGCGAAACCCGCGGCAATCTGGCGGCCGGTGGCAAGGGGGTGGCGCAGCCGCTCTCTGACCGGGACCGGGAGATCGCCGCTGCGCTGGGGCCGAAGCTGCGCGAAGCGGGACTGTTTCTGGTCGGGCTGGACGTGATCGGCGACTGCCTCACCGAGATCAACGTCACCAGCCCGACCGGGATGCGGGAAATCGCCAGCCAGACCGGCTTCGACGTGGCGGGGATGTTCGTAAATGCGCTGGAGAGAGTATGTTCCTGAGTTTTTTCACCGCAAAGACGCAAAGACGCGAAGATATGTTCTGGTCAATAAATCTCTGCGCCTTTGCGCCTTTGCGGTTAGGAATGTTTTTTGCCGTGGCCGCGATTTTGGCCGGCTGTGCCAAGGAGCAGCCGGTTTACCGCGAACAGAGTTTTGTTTTCGGCACTATGGCAGAGGTCACTATTTACGGCGAGGAACCGGCGCGCGCCAAGGAGCTGGCGGGCAAGGTGCTGGCCGATTTCGATTTCCTTCACCGCACCTTGCACGCCTGGGAGCCGGGCTCCTTGTCGCGCATGAACTCGGTTTTCGCACAAAGTCCGGCAAAAGCGGCGATTGTGCCCAGCATGGTGCCTATCATTCGCGATGCCACCCGGCTTTCTGAAATGTCGGGCGGGCTGTTCAATCCGGCTATCGGGAAACTGGTTGCCCTGTGGGGGTTTCAGGGGGACGAGTTCCAGCCCGTGCGCCCCGATCCTGCCGAAATCGAGGCCTTGGTCAAGGCCAGTCCGCGCATGACCGACATCGTGGTTGAGGGTATTCTTTTCTACAGCAAAAATCCTGCCGTGCGGCTCGACCTCGGTGGCTATGCCAAGGGTTATGCCATCGATATGACTGCGGCGTATTTGCGCGGGCAAGGTGTGAAGGGGGCGCTGATCAACATCGGCGGCAACATCATGGCGATCGGCAGCCGCGGCGGCCAGCCCTGGCGTGTGGGCGTGCAGCATCCGCGCAAGGCGGGCGCGATCGCCTCGCTGGAGCTTCACGACGGTGAGGCAATCGGTACGTCGGGTGATTACCAGCGCTATTTCATGCTCGACGGCAAGCGCTATTGCCACATCATCGACCCGCGCACAGGCTATCCGGCTCAGGGCGTACAGGCGGTGACGGTAGTGGTTCCCAAGGGAGAAAAGGCCGGTACGCTATCCGATGTGGCCTCCAAGCCGGCCTTTATCGCCGGGGTCAAGGGTTGGCGCGAGGCGGCAAAAAACATGGGGGTGGAAAGTGCCATGCTGATTGACGAACAGGGCGAAATCCATCTGACGGCGGCGATGAAAAAGCGCCTGGAATTTCAGGATAAAAACGTGATATTGCATGAAGTTCCCTGACGTATACGGTAAAATCGCATTTTTGTTACCGGCAGGAGCCGGTAAGAATTTTCTATGATCAGTATTCTAATCATCGCGCACGGGACCCTGGGAGAAAGCCTGATCCACTGTGCCAGCCATGTATTCGGCGGTCTCCCTCCGCAGCTGCGACAGTTGGGGGTGAACGTCCACGATGACCCCATTGCGCTGTTGCCCGAAGTGCAAGACCTGGTTTCCGAACTGGATGACGGCAGCGGAGTGCTGATCATGACCGATATTTATGGCGCCACGCCGAGCAATCTTGCCTGCCGCCTGATCGAGCCCGGCCGGGTGGAGTGCGTCGCCGGGGTTAATCTGCCGATGCTGGTGCGGGCGCTCACATACCGCAATGAAGCTCTGGAGACTGTCGCGGAAAAGGCATTTTCCGGCGGCCGCGAAGGCGTGGCCCATGTCACCCGGGAGGCCTGCGATGATGGAGCGTGATGTTGAGATCGTTAACAAGCTCGGCCTGCACGCCCGTGCTTCAGCCAAGCTCACCCAGTTGGCGGGGCAGTTCAAGAGCGAGATCTGGATTTCACGCAATGAACGGCGCATCAACGCCAAAAGCATCATGGGCGTCATGATGCTGGCGGCGAACAAGGGCAGCGCCATCCGTCTCGAAGTCGATGGCGAGGATGAAAAAGAAGCGATGGATGCCCTGCTTGCCCTGATTGCGGACCGTTTCGGCGAGGGCGAATGATGAAAACTCGCCGCAGCGGGAGTCAGGCGCAATGAGTTTTGCCATGCACGGCGTCGGTGTTTCCGGTGGCATTGCCATCGGCTATGCCCATTTGATCTCCCACGCCATCCTCGAGGTTCCCCTTTACGCCCTGTCCAAACCGCAAATCCCGAGCGAGATCGAGCGCTTCGAGGCGGCGATCAAGGCGACCCGTACCGAAATGGAGGGGCTGCGTGCGAACATTCCCGCAGGCTCTCCCGCGGAATTCGGCGCTTTTCTCAATCTGCACTTGCTGATCCTGGAGGACAGCACGCTTTCCAAGGCGCCGCTCGACCTGATCAAAAATCAGCATATCAATGCGGAATGGGCGTTGAAGCAGCAAATGGATGCGCTGCTCGCCCAGTTTGAGCAAATCGAGGATGACTATCTGCGCGAACGCAAGGCCGACGTCGTGCAGGTGGTGGAGCGCGTGCTTAAAGTGCTGCTCGGCCACCCCGGCGCAGCGAGCCAACCGGCCAGCGCCGACCTGAGCCGGATTCTGGTGGCACACGATCTTTCCCCGGCCGACATGATGCTGTTCAAGCAACAGCGTTTTGCCGCATTCATTACCGATGTCGGCGGCGCCACCTCACACACGGCGATTGTCGCGCGCAGCCTGAACATACCGTCGATCGTGGCGCTCCACCACGCACGCCAGCTGATCCGCGAAAACGAGCTGTTGATTGTCGATGGCCAGCAGGGCGTGGTGATCGTCAACCCGGACAAGCAGATCCTGGCCGAGTACCGTTTAAAGCAAAGCCAGTGGGAGATCGAGAGACAAAAACTCAAGCGGCTCAAGTCCGCCGTCGCCACCACGCTCGACGGAACGGTGGTGGAGCTTCACGCCAACATCGAGCTGCCGCAGGACATTCCCCAGGTAAAGGCGTCCGGGGCCACCGGTGTTGGCCTGTTCCGGAGCGAATTCCTGTTCCTTAACCGCGATGACCTGCCCGACGAGGAGGAGCAATTCGCGGCCTATCGCAAGGTGGCGCAGGATATGAGGGGCCTGCCGGTGACAATCCGCACCCTGGATCTGGGTGCCGACAAGCAGCTGCGCTTCGCCGACCGCAGCGGCGACAACCCTGCCCTGGGGCTGCGTGCCATTCGCCTGTGCCTGTCCGAGCCGCAGATGTTCCACACCCAGTTGCGCGCGATATTGCGCGCCTCCCATTACGGCAAGATCCAGCTTTTGGTGCCGATGCTGTGCAGCTTGAGCGAGCTGCGCCAGACCCTGCACCTGATCGGGCATGCCAAGCAGGAGCTGGCCCAGGAGGGCAT
>JAJYUW010000077.1 GCA_021792335.1 Pseudomonadota bacterium
TCCCGGCACCTTGAGGGCTACATTCTGCGACTTGGCAGCCTTCTTGGCGGCCTCCACCGATCCCTCCAGCGTATCGCCGACAGCCGCCACCGGAACCTTGCCTTCGATCAGGGCGACCATGCCATTTCCCGTGCCGACGCCGTTAAATTTGATGTCCACCCCGGTCGCTTGCTTGAGGGCATCGAGTTTGGGTTCGATGACTTCCTTATGTGGCGTGGTGCCGCCGGAAATCTCCAGCGTCTCGGCCCACACGGTGGAGTGAGAAATAACGCCGGCTAACAGAATGGCAAGGCTGATTTTCAATGTTTTCATGTTTTTCCCCTTTCATTAACTAAAGTTTCGGAATTCTGAAGAATCCCTATTTACATCGTAACGCATTGAAATATGAAGGAACACGGTCTGCTGACCGGCGTGAAGCCGACTATCCAGAAAACGCACGGTGACCAGGAAAGCAGATCGAAGCACATCGTGACACAAATCTCTCGTTGTTTCTAGCAGCCTGTCGGACTTTGTTAGCGCAAAGCAAGTAGCCCGGATGCAGCGTAGCGGAATCCGGGCTACATTTTCGACTCTTGGCGCGGCTCCAGCAGTTCCATGGCGGCGTTGATGGCCTGGAGTTTTTCCAGCTCGCCGCCCCGGTCGGGGTGGTGTTCCATGGCCAGTTCCCGGTAGCGGCGCTTGATCTCCGGATAATCCACCGGGTCGGCGAGCCCCAGCGCGGTCAGAGCTTCGGCGCGGTGGCCGAGGTGGGCGAAGCGCAGCCAGAAGGTGTCGAGCATTTCCAAGACTTCCTGCTTGCCGGTGTTTTCCAGGTGGGAGAGGTCGAGGTAGTAGGCTCGCAGCGGATCGGGGGTGGCGGGCAGGCGGACGGCATCGTCCGGGCAGGGGCGCAGCGCGATCTTCAGGCAATGGATGGCGAGGTCGCCTTGCCGTTCGTTCCACAGTTCGTCCCGCAGGCGGTAGAGGTGGTGGTACAGGATGAAGTGGCACTGGAACAGGGTAAGCTCGTCGCTGTAGGCGTCGGGGCCGAAGGCGGGGTCAGAGTGGGCCAGCTTGCGCATCAGGTCGTGTTCGGTGAGGCCGTCCGGGTGGGCGCGCAGGATGGCGAGCAGCGCCTCGGTGAGGGCGGGTTTCAAGCTTGGCCTTCGCGGCTGATTTGCTTCTCCAAATCGCCGTTCATCAAGCCGGCAATCACCTCCGGCTTCTGGAACGGCAGCGCGTGGTCAGCGCCCTGGATCAGGTGGCAGGCCCAGTCGTTACGTCCTGCCGCGATTTCCTGGCATAACTGGTAAACGGCGGGGTGGGAGCGGCCGCCGATGAAGCTGCTGACGTTGGTTTGGGCTGCAATCAATTTTGGCCGGTCGAGGTGTTTGGCGGCGTGGGAGACGCACTCGATGGCGCAGGCCAGTCCCGCCGGGCGGTGGGATAGCCGGCTGCGGATGATTTCCTCGTTCTTCGAGCCGCGGCTGCGGTTGGGGGCGACGGCGTCGAGGAACAGCTCCAGTCCTTCCCCTACATTTTCCAGCTCGCGCAGTCGCTTGGCGGCGTGCAGGATCAAGTCGCGCGAGAGGATCGCTTCCTCGTCGTTCATCTTGCTCATCAGGGCGGGTTCGAGCAGGTAGGTTTTCTCCACCGCCGCCGGGCGGGCGGTCTTGAGCAGCATGGCGATCATCCCGCCGTAGGAATAGCCGCCCAGGTCGAATTTTTCCCAGACCAGATGGTCGAGCAGGGCGGCGAGGTCGGCCACCACTTCTTCGGCTTCGAAGCCGTGCTCCCTGTGGTCGGGGTAGCGGGTCTTGCCGGTGCCGCGCAGGTCGGGCACGAGGACTTCGTTCCAGTGTTTTAAATGGGGGAGAATGCCGCCCCAGGTGATTTTGCCCGCCACGCCGCCGCCGTGGAGCAGCAGCAGACGGCGCGGCGGTGCACTGTCGAAGCGGTAGAGGCGGTAGTAGACCTCCTGCGTCGGCAGGGCGAGGGTGGCTTTGATGGCGGGTTCGATCACTAGAAAAAACCTTTTACCGCAGAGGCGCAGAGACGCAGAGACGCAGAGAAAAACGAAATGAGGAAAAACTTTGCGTCTCTGCGCCTCTGCGGTTAAGAATGGTTTGCCAAGGGAATCTTGCCGATCTTCATGCGCCACTCCGCCGGCCCGGTGTTATGCACCGATACGCCGTTGGCGTCCACCGCCACGGTCACCGGCATATCCTTGACCTCGAACTCGTAGATCGCCTCCATGCCCAGCTCGGCGAATGCCACCACCCTTGATGCCTTGATCGACTTGGAAACGAGGTAGGCCGCGCCGCCAACCGCCACGAGGTAAACCGCCTTGTGCTTCCTGATGCTCTCGATTGCCGCCGGACCGCGCTCGGCCTTGCCGACCATGCCGATCAGGCCGGTTTTCTCCAGCATCATGTCGGTGAACTTGTCCATGCGCGTTGCCGTGGTGGGGCCGGCCGGGCCGACGACCTCATCGCGCACCGGGTCGACCGGGCCGACGTAATAGATGAAGCGGTTGGTGAAATCCACGCCCTCAGGCAGCTTTTCCCCCCTGGCGTACAGGTCGGCGATGCGCTTGTGCGCGGCGTCGCGCCCGGTGAGCAGTTTGCCGGACAGGAGCAGGGTTTCGCCCGCTCGCCACGAAGCGACCTCTTCCCGCGCGACGGTGTCGAGATTGACGCGGCGCGCATCGGCGACAGGGCGCCAATCCACCTTCGGCCAGTCGTTGAGGTCGGGCGGAACGAGCACCGCCGGACCGCTGCCGTCGAGGGTGAAGTGAATATGGCGGGTGGCGGCGCAGTTGGGGATCATCGCCACAGGCAGGCCGGCGGCGTGAGTCGGGTAGTCCCTGATCTTGATGTCCACCACGGTGGTGAGGCCGCCCAGTCCCTGTGCGCCGATGCCCAGCGCATTGACCTTCTCGTACAACTCAAGCCGCAGCTCTTCCACCCGGTTTTTCGGTCCGCGCGCTTGCAGTTCGTGGATATCGACCGGCTCCATCAGGGCTTCCTTGGCAAGCAGCATGGCTTTTTCGGCCGTGCCGCCCAGCCCCAGGCCGAGTATCCCCGGCGGACACCAGCCCGCCCCCATGGTGGGAACGGTTTTCAGCACCCAGTCGACGATGCTGTCCGAGGGGTTGAGGACGACGAATTTGGCCTTGTTTTCCGAGCCGCCGCCCTTGGCCGCGAGGGTGACTTCCACCTTGTCGCCGGGAACGATCTCGTAATGGATCACCGCCGGGGTATTGTCGCCGGTGTTTTTTCTGCTGCCGGCCGGGTCGGCCAGCACCGAGGCGCGCAGCACGTTGTCCGGGTCGGTGTAGGCGCGGCGCACGCCTTCGTTGACCATGTCGGCGAGGCTGAGTCCGGGTTCCCAGCGCACTTCCATGCCCACCTTGAGAAATGCCACCACGATGCCGGTATCCTGGCAGATGGGGCGGTGACCTTGCGCACTCATGCGCGAGTTGGTGAGTATCTGGGCAATGGCGTCCCTGGCGGCGGGCGATTGCTCACGCTCGTAGGCCTCGCCCAGCGCCTTGATGTAGTCGATGGGGTGGTAGTAGGAAATGTATTGCAGCGCATCGGCGACACTGGCAATAAAATCTTCTTGGCGGATGGCAGTCATGGTATTTTCACTATCTGGATAACAGGATTGTACCGTTAATTACTGATTGGATGAGAGATTGAGCGTTATGACTGCAAATTTCCAGGATTTCGATGATGGCATCACCACGATCGACGCGCTGTATGTCCGCCCCGGTTTGGCGGCCATTCACTTGCTGGTCGAGGGGGGCAGGGCGGCCATTATCGATACCGGGACGAATTTCTCGGTTCCGGGCGTGCTGGAGGTGCTGCGCCGGAAAAACATGCATCCGGAAAATATAGACTATGTGATCGTCACTCATGTGCACCTCGATCATGCGGGCGGCGCGGGCGAGATGATGCGGTTGTTCCCGAATGCCAGGCTGGTGGCCCATCCACGCGGGGCGCGTCACATGATCGATCCCGCCAGGCTGGTGGCTGGCTCGATTGCGGTGTACGGAGAGGAAAAATTCAGGCTTGCATACGGGGAGATCGTTCCTGTTCCGGCAGAACGCGTCATCGAAGCGCCGCACGAATTCACGCTGCAACTGCATGGCCGGACCCTGCTGTTCCTCGATACGCCGGGCCATGCCCGCCATCATTTCAGCATCTTCGATGAAAAAAGCCGTTCTTTCTTTACCGGCGATACCTTCGGACTTTCCTACCGTGAGTTCGATGTGGATGGGCGGGAGTTCATCCTGCCCGCCACCACCCCGGTGCAGTTCGAGCCCGAGGCCGCGCATGCATCCATCGACCTGATCATGTCCTACCAGCCGCGGGCCGCCTACCTCACCCACTATGGCAGAGTGACCCGGTTGCAGCGTCTGGCCGATGACCTGCACCGTTTGCTGGATGATTTCGTGAGCCTTGCCGAGGAGGTGCGCGATGCCGGGGCGGATCGCCACGGACGGTTGGTGGACGCGCTGGGGATCTGCCTGTTGCAGCGGCTTGCTGCCCACGGATGCGGATTGCCGCGGGAAGAGTCGCTCGCGCTGCTGGCGGGCGATATCGAGCTGAGTGCACAGGGGCTGGAGGTTTGGCTGGATAAGCCATAGACAAGGACACAACCAGGGTTATGGCTGGCACATCGAGCCTTGCTAAATGTTCTATAGTTAATTTATGAGCAGTTGTTTTGCTTGTTTTTGAT
Organism: Pseudomonadota bacterium; assembly: GCA_021792335.1. Classification (GTDB taxonomy): domain Bacteria; phylum Pseudomonadota; class Gammaproteobacteria; order Burkholderiales; family Sulfuricellaceae; genus Sulfuricella. The sequence goes on from JAJYUW010000077.1 coordinate 4,726, forward strand.
GCTGTTTTGTTTTGGCGTTCACCGCTTAATTTTGAATCGTGCGAGGTGTCTTCTATGCCCATCAGCGAATTTTGTAACCGGGACGTAGTGTTTGCCACGAGGAAGATGAGCGTCCCAGAAGCGGCGCAACTTATGCGCCAATTTCATGTGGGCGATCTGGTGGTCGTGGATGAGCTTGAGAGTAAGCGCGTGCCGGTCGGCATTGTGACCGATCGCGACATGGTCATCCAGATTATTGCCAAGTCCCTGGATTTCAACGATTTCTGCGTGGGCGACATCATGAGCCCGCAGCTGGTCAGCGTAGAGGAAAAAGAAGGTGTATTCGAAACCATACGGCTCATGCGCGCCAAGGGAGTACGCCGTATTCCCGTGGTCAACCAGGAAGGAGGGCTGGAAGGCATCGTGTCGGCGGACGACATACTTGACCTTCTGGCCGAGGAGATGACAGAACTGGCCAAGGTCGCTCCGCGCGAACAGGAGCATGAGGCTAAAACCAGAATTTAATCAAGGAGGTATTGAAATGCAACGCTCACTCCAAATCGTTTTTCGTGATATGCCCCCTTCCGATGCAGTGGATGCACACATCAGGGAGAAAGTGGAAAAGCTGGAGTCGTTCTATTCCCACATCATCGGCTGCAAGGCCACGGTGGAAATTGCAGGAAAGCACAAGCATCAGGGCAAGCTCTTCAACGTACGGCTGGATATCACCGTGCCCGGCAGCGAGCTGGTGGTCAATCGCGATATGCATGAAGACCTCTATGTGGCGTTGCGGGATGCATTCGATGCGGCCAAGCGCCAGCTGGAGGATTATGGACGGCGCCAGCGCGGCGACACCAAGATCCATGAAGGCGAACTGCACGGCCATGTTGCCAGAATATTCCGGGATGGTTTTGGCTTCATCGAAACATCGGACGGCCGGGAGTTTTATTTCAACCGCGACAACGTGGCGCATCCCGATTTTGACAAGCTGGAAGTCGGCAGCGAAGTGCAGTTCCTCGAGGAGGCGGCAGGGGAGGGATTGCAGGCGAAGCGGGTCAGCGTCGGCAAGCACCATTATCCCGGATAAGGATGCGCCGGGTTGTTCTGCCCGGGAATCTCAAGGCGCACGGCGCCGGTTGCCGCCGTAGCGACATGCTTCATGAACCGGACAGACCCCATTGACCGCGCTTTGTTCGTCGCTTCGCGAATCTCTAGCAGTGTGCCTTGACTCCGATGCGCTTTGAACAGCCACCCTATTAGGGTAGCTGGGCGTTCGGAGTCTATTTTTTTGCCCGGTCTATGTGGTCTTGCGCAACAAATCGACGCGGATCGGCATCTGGAAGTCCGCCCCCTGGGGCTGCACGTGAGCCATGAATTTTTCCTTCACTTCCCGATACAGCTCGGGGCTCAACTGGTGGTTGGTGTGGGTAACCCGGAGGATTTGCTGCTCGAACTGCTCGAAGCCGTCGAAATGGGACGGGGTGTTGAAGAATTTTTCCTCCACCAGTTCGAACAGGCCTTCGGATACGGCCCGCTGCACGGCGGCGAAGGCCGCTTCGCGCACCCGCTGTTCGTCATTGAAGAGGCGCAGGATTTCGTTGAAGTCGCCGGCAAAAACCGGCTCGGAGATATAGGCCACGCCGCCGGGCTTCAGAACGCGGCGGATTTCCCCCATGGCCTGGTCCATCTTGTCCATGGGCACGTGGTGCAAGGATTTGAACATGAGCACGATATCGAACTGCCCGTCCGGGGCGGGGATGGCCTCCGCGCCGCCCGCGCTGAAGGTGACGTTGGGCAGGTCGCCGATTTGTAGATTCTTGGCATGCTGGATCTGATCCACTTCCAGGGCGGTGATGGCTGCAACTTTTCCGCCTTGGGCGATGGTGCGGGTCTTGTCTGCCTTGCCGCAACCCAGTTCCAGGATATGGGCGCCCTGCAGCGGCAGGAGGGTCTCGTATACCTCCCGTTCGTCGCAGACCAGTGTCGCGGCGGGATCGGCAATCTTCATGGGTGGGGAATCGCTGCGGGTTAATGAGGCGGGCATGTCGAACTTTCCTTTGCTTGTAAAGTGGTGGAGAAAAATGGGGAGACTAGACCAACTATTCGCGCTTCGCGGCCAGCCTTTGCTGTCCCGGTTAATTATGGAAAGGTATGTATCCTCTAGAGTATTGGCTCACCGGCGCGCCGATTATGGCGCGTCCGTGTGGATCGCGGCAAGTAACTCCTTGAGCGCACCGAGAAAGCGGACATTCTCTTCCGGTAGCGCCGTTGTTATCCGCATGAATCCGTTACCCAGCATGGGGTCGTTCAACGGCTTGATTAGAATCCCCCGTGCCTTCAACGCCTCCGCCAAGTGCGCGGCGTCATGGGGCGCGAAGTCGGCAAGGAAAAAATAGGTCCCGGTCGGATAGGTGTGTACGCCCAGGGTGCGCAACTGAGCCGCGAGCGCCTCGGTCCAGGTGCGCAACTGCGCGGCACGGGCACGAATCGCATCCTCATGCCGAAGCGTGGCGATGGCCGCTGCCTGACTGGGCCGGGCGAGCGGGTAGGCGTCGTTGTGGCAGTTCAGATCGTCGGCGATGGCCTCGGGCAATATGGCGTAGCCGATGCGAAAACCCGCCAGGCTGTGGGCCTTGGACAGGGTGCGCGTCACCAGCAGGTTGGGATGCTCGGGCACCAGATGGGCGACCGACTGCCCGGCCAGGCCGATGAACGCCTCGTCCACGAGGAAGCGCGTGCCGGGGTGGCGGCGTAGCAGACCCGGCAAGGGCGCCATGTCGAAAATGCCACCATTGGGGTTATTAGGATTCACGATGACCGCGAGCGTGGTGCCCTGCGGAATCGTTAAGTCGGCAAGATTAAAGGCGAAATCGTTTTCGGGCAGCAGCCGGGTTTCCGTGTAGTGCTGCGCGATCTCGGGAAAGAGCACATAGGTCGGCGTCAGCAGGTGCACCTGCTGGCCGAAGCGGTCGAAGAGCTGGCGCAGGATGAGTTCGGAGCCGGCGTTGATGTGAATGAGCCGTTCGGGAACGCCTAGCTGATTGCTGATGAGCCGGCGCAGCGGCGCCGAATAGGGCTCGGTATAGAAGTTGCCCTGCGGCACCTCGGCCTGGGCCGCGGCGATGGCCTCGTCAATCGGCGGCAGCGGGTTTTCGCACAGCAAGAGCTTGATGCCCCGGAAAGTGCCGCCGCCTTTCTCTGCGATGGCGCTCATGATTGGCTCCCTCCGTCCTGATGCCTCACTCGTCATCCCTATCGATCAGGTCGTTGCCTTTTGGGGGAAGGCCATATATGCATTTAGGCTGGTTGCTCACAGCACCACCTTCAACTTGCGGCCGCCTGTAATAGCGAACCCCTCCCGCTCGTAAAATGCCAAGGTTTTGTCGAACTGAGGGAGTGGGGGTGTGGTAACTTCCAGGCGCTTCCAGCCGCGCGAATTGCCGAAAATCTTGGCCTGTTCCACAAGGCGAAGCCCCACGTTTTGTGAGCGTAACCCTGGACGAACAAAAAGCTCCGGGATAGTACCGAAGGCACCTTCGGCATATAACGCGTGACTTTCATAAAGCGCAATGAAGCCAACCGGGCCTGCATTCTTGCTCTGGGCAACAAACACGAAATATTTCTCGCGGTCGATGAAATCCTTGAGCCGGGCCGTTGTTTCATCAAGGCTGAAATTGAAGGCCTGTATTCCGATAGTGCTCATAATTTCATTCAGCAGCTCACCAGCCATGACGGCTACTTCATGCGCATCGTTTATGGTTGCTCTCTGTATGGTTATGTTCGCAGTCATCTCGTAATGCCTGAGGTCCGAATCAAGGGGCGCGCTTTAACGCGTTTCGCCTGAATAATGGTTCAGGCTGCATTGCTTGCCTTCACGGCAATAGATCGGACTAGCTCCGGTTGGTCGAAATGCACCATATGTCGGGCATCGGACGCCAAGTCCACCGTGCTCCCTAGTGATGTTATGGCTAGTGGCAATTGCGTGACAATCTCGTACGGAGTCAGCGGGTCTTGCTCGCCAAAAATATAATAAACAGGAATCGCCAAATGGGGTGGATTGGTAAATAAGTTTAACGACACCAACTGCGGCAGCAGCTTGCGCTGAATCAGATTTATGTTGCGGATAGCCTTGAACGCGCCCAGGAAACCGTACGTGCCAATCAGGTTGGACACCGTTTCTCTTAACAACGCCCCGAATCCCTTGCCGCGTTCGATAGCGCCCAAGTCGGTCAACAAGCTGGCGCGCAGTTGAAACGCTGCAGAATCCGTGTAGGGCGGCTCGCCGAGTTTTGTTAGCTTGGCGCTTAAGCGGCGGCTCTTTGCAAGGGTGCTTTGTGCATGGAGAAATGAGGAGACGGAAGCATCGCTGATGGCGGTATGTGCATCGGGAGATATGGCGATAACCGCTTTTACGTTATCGCACTCATGTTCGGCGGCTTGCAGGGCAATCGTTGCACCCAGGGAAACGCCAAATACGATGACGGTTTGATTGGTTTCATTTTTTAACCAGCGCAGGACAGCACGCAGATCATCGACCTGTTGCTGCAAGGAAACACCTTGCGCATCTTGTTGCGACGCGATCCCGCAGCCACGTTGATCCCAGTAACTCACCAGGAAATCTTTCTCCAGTTTCAATCGCTGCTGAAACTTCGCCACTTCGTGCAGCAAGGGAAAGCCCGGCCCGGCCTGTACGATCAGGATCGGGGGTAGTCCGTCGCGTTCGGCACACATGCGGATCTGCTGGGTAGAGCCGTTGATTTTCAGCTTCACCGTTTTATCGATTACGAGAAGCATCCTGCTCATGTCGTGGTGGCGTGGGCATATCGTAAAACACCGATGCGAGAGCGTAGTCATGACTCAGCGGCCTCCTTCTGTTGACGTTGGTGCCTGACACCCGGCTCCAAGCGGTTGTTGGAGTGTGTTTCGGCCTGGCTCATAGGATTCGTATTGGGGCAGATCCCCGGTTATTTCTTCCCAATTGGCTTTCGATGTTGCAAATATATGCGCCATAGGCCGCTCTTCGATATCCGACTCAATTGTGCCTAGCCGCACGCGAACCTGCTCTGGCCTTGATTCTGCCTTGCTCATGATCGGGGAGCCGCAGGTCTTGCAGAAGTATTTTGTTTGTCCCGGCGAGGATTCATATCCAGTGAGCTGGTCTTGCCCGGAGAGTATCTTGAAGTCGGAAGACCTTACGATGCCGTTGGTGGCGAATGCGCTACCTTGGGCCTTACGGCATTGAGAGCAATGACAGTACACGATGTTGCGAATCGGACCCTCGATTTCAAATCGGATGGACCCGCAAAGACAGCCGCCTGTGTACATATCAACTCCTTTCCTTTGGTGCTCAACGTGCCTTGTTGCACATTGATTGGCTAGGCTGCCTGCAACATAAACTCAACCTTCACTGCTTTATATGGAAATTCAATACCACCATCAGCGGTTCGGGTGAGTATGCCTGCGTCCAGCAGTGCGGTCACATCGCCATGAACTGCCTTGACATCGCGACTGACTCGCCTTGCCGCCTCCCGGATTGATACCGGGCCTGCACCGCAAAGTGTCTTGAGTAGTTCCCAACGCTTGGCTGTGAGCACCTGCCAAAGTAATTCGGGAGTGGCGAAGGCGATATGTGCCGCGCGATCAGCGCGGCCTGTCTTCATGGCCCGCGAAGCGTCAGCGAGCGTTTCTGCCAGAGAACGCACTTCAAGAACGACCGTTTTCATGATTCCACCTCGCAATGTCGGCGTTGAAGTCAGCCATCAATTGATCCGGGTCGGAGAATGCGTAGGGTGCTTCCACCGTGCCGACGTGCCGGTGATCACCTTTGTTGCGTTCGTTGTCGTACCGTAGTACGCACTTGCCGGCGACTATGTAGGCCAGACGATACTTGAAGTCGTGCGCCAATGGCGGCACAGGCTGCGGCACTCGCCACACAGCCACTTCGACGAACGCATCCGGGGCAAGCACTACGCGCCGACGAATCAGTGAAATGGCTTTCATGTTGGAAACGATAACAGCATCCCCGACTGTTGTCAATTACTCCAACATCGGGTGTGATGGTTTGAGGCCAAATCGGGATAGGAGAAGACCTCGCGCACCCTCCCACACCAATGCCGGTTGCCCGTCATTTTGTGAGCTGTTTCCAGGCTGCCATATTCACCAGTGACTGGAGGAACCAGTCGTGCGGAGCGGCGATGGGAGTAGGTTCGGTATTTATTGCTTCTGCATTCATGCTGGACTCCTTTGGGGAATAAGAGGGCTGAGGTAAGCTCTGACGGTTTCCAAAAAGTTCCTCCATCGTGGGACCAAGCATGCAACGAATGAGTTTGTCAGGGGAAGGAAAAATAGCAATGGAGCTTCTTGCAAAACTCCAGGAGCGAGCGATCATGAACGCATCCGCTCGCCGTTCCGGGCGATTGTTCGGTTAATCAATCCGACTTCTGGTGCGTATTCAGACCCAAATCATCATTCTGTCCTTGT
>JAJYUW010000078.1 GCA_021792335.1 Pseudomonadota bacterium
CCTATGTGACGCGGGAATACCAGATTTGCCTGAAATGCCATTCCGACTACGGCTATTCGGACAACAATGTCTATCCCACCGGCAACCGGCCGCCGCTCGGCTCGCCGGGCACCCCGTCCGGGACCATGGGGCAGACGATGTACAGCAACCAGGCCAAGGAATTCCAGGCACCGGCAACGCATCAGGGCGAGCCGCTGAATCTGGGCACGGATGCAGGCTCATCCGACCCCAATTACAACACCAATAACCATCGCTCCTGGCACCCGGTGATGAACAATACCGGCCGCTCCCTGGCGGCGCGAGGCATCACCGGAACCAATCCGTTTCTGCTGCCGTGGGGCAACAATGTCGGCTCGAGCACGATGTATTGCTCCGACTGCCATGGCTCGAACGTCTCATCGACCACGTCGGTGATTCCGGATAACGGCGACAACGGCAACCCGTGGGGGCCGCATGGATCAGGCAATGATTTCCTGCTCAAGGGGGCGTGGACCGATGCAACGGGAAGCAATGCCAATTTGCTGTGCTTCAAGTGCCACCAGAAATCCGCCTATTCAGGCTATACCAATAGCGGCAGGACCAGCGGCTTCTCTAACAGTAGCTACGGCAACCTGCACAACTACCATGTAGGCATGCTAGGCAAGGAGCTGCGCTGCACCTGGTGCCACGTGGCGGTGCCGCACGGCTGGAAGAACAAGTCGCTGCTGGTCAACCTGAATGACGTCGGCGCAGAGGCCGGGCAGAGCGGCAGCAAGGAAGTGGCCATCTCGGGCAGCTCGTATTATTACACCAAGGAACCCTACTATTACAAGGCGAAAAACAAGATCGTCAATTTTAAAGCCAGCGGCAACTGGAATGCGTCCGATTGCGGTTCGGCGGGCAAGACCGGCGCCAACCTCATCGCCAACAGCCAGGGCAGCACCAGCAACAACACCAGCACCGGGGGCTGCTGGACGGGCTGGATGGGCGCTACGTGCACCAACCCGCCCTGATGCGCGCATGCCGCGCGCGCAACGGTAGCTGCTGGTAAACTGCCCGCCCTTCTCTCCCCCATAGAGGGGGAATTAAAGCTGCAAATAGACCACGCCCGCTTCCACCTTGACGGGGTAAGTGCCCACGCAGCCTTCATCCGGGGCTACCGCCCTGCCGTCGGCAAGGCGGATATTCATGCCATGCATCGGACAGGTGACGCTGTCGCCGGAAACGATGCCTTGCGACAGCGGGCCGCCCTTGTGCGGGCACTTGTCGTTCATGGCGAACACCCCGTCGCCGTCGTTGCGAAACACTGCGATGTCCCGGCCGTTATGCCGCACCACACGCGCCCCGAGTTTGGGAATCTCGCTCAGGGGCACTACCTTGATCCAATTGCTCATTGTAAAAACTCCTCTATGTGTACGTTAGCCAGTTGCCAGTCAACTTAAAACGACCGTACGTTCTTTGTAGGTGCGAATTCATTCGCACATTGGGCCGAATGAATTCGGCCCTACAAGAAAATCACGCAAATTCAACATGACTGAATACTAGCCCGGATATTTCATAAATTGACGCACGCCCTCGCTTGTCTTTTGATTGATATGAAAGATTTTGCTCAGTCGGCCGTATGAATAACTACGGCGCTCCTTCGCAAAACTTCCCTATCAATCAAAATCCTGCGCGATCATCGCGCGAATTTATGAAATATCCGGGCTAGCGTCTAACCGATTCAAACCGCCAGCGTTTCAAATTCGTACTTCGCCACGCCTTCCCTGGCGCGCTCGCGCCACGGGTCCTTTTCCGCCTGGATGGCGTACATCAGGCGCTGATAGGCGGCCTTGCGACCCTCGTCGTCGCCCAGCACCCGCTTCTTGACGTAATCCATGCCCACCCGCTGTATCCAGTGCACGGTACGGTCGAGGTAGCGCGCTTCTTCACGGTAGATCTGGAGGAAGGCGCCGCTGTATTCCAGAACCTCTTCGGCGGTTTTGACCTTGACCAGGAATTCCGCCACTTCGGTCTTGATGCCGCCGTTGCCGCCGACGTAGATTTCCCAGCCCGAGTCCACCCCGATCACGCCGACGTCCTTGATCGCGGCTTCGGCACAGTTGCGGGGGCAGCCCGAAACGGCGAGCTTGACCTTGTGCGGCGCCCACATCTTGTAAAAGGCTTTTTCCAGGTCTATGCCCATCTGGGTCGAATCCTGCGTGCCGAAGCGGCAGAAATCGCTGCCGATGCAGGTTTTAACCGTTCTCAGCGCCTTGGCGTAAGCGTGCCCGGAAGGCATGTCTAGCTCGGCCCATATCTTGGGCAGGTCCTCTTTCTTGATGCCGAACAGGTCGATGCGCTGGCCGCCGGTGACGCGTATCATCGGCACCTGGTATTTGTCGGCCACGTCGGCGATGCGGCGCAATTCACCGGAGTTGGTGGTGCCACCCCACATGCGCGGCACCACGGAATAAGTGCCGTCTTTCTGGATGTTGGCGTGGGCGCGCTCGTTGATGAAGCGCGACTGGGGATCGTCCTTGGCCTCGTGCGGCCAGGTCGAAAGCAGATAGTAGTTGAGTGCCGGACGGCAACTGGCGCAGCCGTTGGGCGTGCGCCATTCCATGAAATTCATGGCGTCCGGAATGGAAAGCAGCTTGTGCTCGCGAATCGCGGCGCGCACTTCCTCATGGGTGCGGTCGGTGCAGCCGCACAGGGATTTCGCGGCCGGGGCCGGGGAATAGTCACCACCCAGGGTGGAGGCCAGAATCTGCTCCACCAGCCCGGTGCAGGAGCCGCAGGAACTGGCGGCCTTGGTGTGCTTCTTGACGTCTTCCAGGGTGAACAGGCCTTTTTCCTTGATCGCCTTGACGATGGTCCCCTTGCACACGCCGTTGCAGCCGCACACCTCCATCTCGTCGGTCATGGCCGCGGCTTTGCTGTGGCCCTGGTGACCGACGTCGCCGACGTGGCTCTGGCCGAACATGAGATGGTCGCGGATGTCGGAAATGTCGCGGCCTTCGCGCAACAGCTGGAAATACCAGGCGCCGTCCACGGTATCGCCGTACAAACAGGCGCCCACCAGCTTGTTGTCCTGGATCACCAGTTTCTTGTAAACCCCGCCCACCGGGTCGGAGAGCAGAATGTCCTCGGTCTTGTCGCCGCCGCTGAAGTTGCCGGCGGAAAACAGGTCGATGCCGGTCACCTTGAGCTTGGTCGAGGTCACCGAGCCGGTGTAGCGGCCAATGCCCATTTGCGCCAGATGATTGGCGCACACCTTGGCCATTTCGAACAGCGGCGCAACCAGGCCGTAGGCGATGCCGCGATGGCTGACGCATTCGCCGATGGCGTAGATGCGTGGATCGTAAGTCTGCATGGTGTCATTGACCACGATGCCGCGATTGCAGTGGATGCCGGCCGATTCCGCCAGCGCCGTGTTGGGGCGGATGCCCACCGCCATCACCACCAGGTCGGCGGGGATTTCGCTGCCATCGGTAAATCTAACCCCACCCACGCGCAGCGTGGGGACATCGTCCCTCTCCCCCTGTGGGGGAGAGTTAGGAGAGAGGGCCGGCACCGGCAAAATTGCTGCGGTCTGCTTCTTGAGCAGGAACTTGAGTCCCTTGTCTTCCAGATTTTTCTGCAGCAATCGGGCTGCGGTCTGGTCCAGCTGACGTTCCAGCAGCCAGTCCGAGAGATGCACCACGGTCACGTCCATGCCGCGCAGTTTGAGGCCGTTGGCCGCTTCCAGGCCGAGCAGGCCGCCGCCGATCACCACTGCATGCTTATACTTTTTCGAGGCCGCAACCATGGCGTCCACGTCGTGAATATCGCGAAAACCGATCACGCCTTGCAGGTCGTTGCCGGGCACCGGCAGGATGAACGGGGTGGAGCCGGTGGCCAGAATCAGACGGTCGTACTCTGCGCTGCTGCCGTCCTCGGCGTAGACCACCCGCGCCTTGCGGTCGATCCTGACCACTTTCTTGTTGAGATGCAGGGCGATGCCATTCTCCCGATACCAGTCCACATCGTTGAGCATGATGTCCTTGATCGTCTGTTCACCGGCCAGCACAGGGGAAAGCAGGATACGGTTGTAGTTGGCGTGAGGTTCGGCACCGAACACCGTGATGTCGTACAGTTCCGGCGCCAGCTTGAGCACTTCCTCCAGGGTGCGCACCCCGGCCATGCCGTTGCCGACCATCACCAGTTTCATTTTTTGCATTCCATTACTCCTTGACTATCAATTTTACCAATCCACACCGGATATCAGCCGCCCACCGCCGCAGCCGCCGGCCGGCAGCCGGCGCTCATGCGTTTCAGCTCCGGCAGGCAGGAGCCACACTCGGTGCCGCATTTCAGGTCTTGCTGCAACTGCGCCAGGCCGGCGCCGCTTTCCAGCACCGACAAGATTTCCCGTTCCGATACATCCTTGCAGTTGCAGACGATGCGGCCCCGAGTCACGCCGCCGGAAGGCGGAGTGCTCAGCGGCGCCAGCGCCCACAATCGGATCTGTTCGAAGGGCAGCCCGTCCGCCATCATTTCCTTGAGCCAGTCGCGCGCCGCCGTTTCGCCGGTAAGACGCGCCCCCACCACCTCGCCGTTCTCCACCAGCATGCGTTTCGCAATGCCGCGCCTGGCATCGCTGTAGTTGACCGTGGCTGCATCGTTGTCCAGACCGAGGATGCGATCCACCTCCGCAATCAGCTCATCGGCGGCCGCATCTTCCCCCGCTGCGCGCAGCACCAGCAAGGGTTCTTGCTTGCCGTACAAGCCCAGCGAGGCGTAAGGAAAGCGTTCCAGCAGGGGCTGCAGCAGCGGCATGCGGCCAAGCGCATTGCCGCGCCGCAGCGCTACCATCTGCCAGGCATACGGCAGTTTTTCCACCTGCACCGCGGCATGCTTCAGTTCCGGCTGGTGCGATACCGGGTCACAGGCATCCAGCGTCAGTGCATTGGCACCGGCCGAATTCATGAACTGGCTGCCCCAGTGCATGGGGAAAAACACCTGCGCCGGACGCATTTCCGCCGCAGCCTGAACACGGACGACGCAGGGGCCGCGCCGGCTGGTGATCCGCACCAGGTCGCCATCGTTCAGGCCGCGCCGCTGCATGTCGTCGCCGTTCATCGACAGCACCGGCTCCTCGGCATGGCTGAACAGGCGCGCCACGGTGCCGCTGCGGCTCATGCCGTGCCACTGGTCGCGCAAACGGCCGGTATTGAGATGGAGCGGATAGCGCGCGCAGGTCTGCTCCGCCACCGGCAGGTAAACGGTGTTGGCGAAACGGGCACGGCCATTGGGGGTAGGAAAAACCCAGTCGGCATACAGCCGCGCCCGCCCCGCCGCAGCGCCTTCCGGAAAGGGCCATTGCTGCGGCCCGTCCCGGTCGAGCACGGCATAGGACAGGCCGGTGATGTCGAGATCGCGGCCGCGCGTGGTTTCGCGGTGCTCGTTGAACACCTGTTCGACATTTTCGTAGGGGAACAATCGAGGCGCCAGCGGGGTGCCGAGTTTGCTGCCCAGGCGCCGCGCGAAATCCACCACGATCTCCCAGTCCGCACGTGCCTCACCGGGGGGCGTGCACGCTGCCCGCACATGGGTGATGCGGCGCTCTGAATTGGTCACGCTGCCTTCCTTTTCTCCCCAGGCCGCGGCCGGCAGCAGCAGGTCGGCATAAGCGGCCGTGTCGGTGTTGCGGTAGGCATCCTGCACCACCACCAGCTCCGCCTGCTGCAGCGCCTCGCGCACCAGCGCCTGGTTGGGCAGGGACTGGGCGGGGTTGGTGCCGGCGATCCAGATCGCCTTGATCTCGCCCTTGCGCACCGCCTCGAACATGTCCACCGCGGTTTTGCCGGGCTTTTCCGGCACGCTGTCCACGCCCCACAGCCGCGCCACCTCGGCGCGATGTTCTGGGTTTGCGAGATCGCGATGGGCACAGAGCAGGTTGGCCATGCCGCCAACTTCCCGTCCGCCCATGGCGTTGGGCTGGCCGGTGAGGGAAAACGGCCCGGCTCCGGGCTTGCCGATCTGGCCGGTGGCCAGGTGCAGGTTGATCAGGGCGGCGTTCTTGTCGGTGCCGTGGCTGGACTGGTTCAGCCCCTGGCAATAAAGGGACAGGGTGGCGGCCGAGCTGCCGAACCATTTGGCCGCCAGAACGATATCTTCCGCCGCGACGCCGCATATTTCCGCCGCCGCTTTCGGCGTGTATTCGCGCACCGTTTCCTTGAGCGCGTCGAAACCGTCGGTGTGGGCGCGGACGTAATCCAGGTCGCACAATCCTTCCCACAGCATGACGTGGAGCATGGCATTGAACAGCGCCACGTCGGTGCCGGACAGCAGGCTCAGGTGAAGGTCGGCAGCCGCTGCGGTATCGGTGCGGCGCGGATCGACCACGATCAGTTTGAGATTCGGATTGGCCTGTTTTGCCGCTTCGATGCGGCGAAACAGGATCGGGTGGGCATAAGCCATATTGGCGCCGGCAATGAAAATGCACTGGGCGTGGTCGATATCCTGATAGCAGGCCGGCGGCGCGTCCGCACCCAGGGTCTGCTTGTATCCCGCCACCGCCGAGGACATGCACAGGCGTGAATTGCTATCGACGTTATTGGTGCCGATCAGCCCCTTGGCGAGCTTGTTGAAAACGTAATAGTCCTCGGTCAGGAGCTGGCCGGAGATGTAGAAGGCGACGCTGTCCGGGCCGTGGGCGCGGATGGTGGCGGCGAACTTGTCCGCCGCGAAATCCAGCGCCTCATCCCAGCTCGCACGCTGTCCGGGCTGTCCGGGGTCATTGCGCAAGGCAGGATCGCGCAGCGACGGATAAAGCGTGCGGGTATCGGTGCCGGCGGTCAGGTGCAGGGCCGCACCCTTGGTGCACAGGCGGCCGTAATTGGCGGGATGGTCGGGGTCGCCCCTGACCGCGGTGATCTTTCCGTCCGCGGCGGAAACGATGACCCCGCACCCCACACCACAATAGCAACAGCTGGATTTGACTTCGCTCATCTTGATCCCTTGTAACAACAAAATGGATCGAAGCAAGAGACATGCCAATAAAATACCACTTTAAGAACATATGGATGGCATCAGGCGCCGGAACCATGGTCAAGAGCGCGCCCGGAAATAGTGCGCCAAAACAGACGTCCGCTTCACCTTGGTGCACATAAATCTCATGACAACCACTCGATGCCCTGGCACCTGGCGTTACGACGCTGCTGTCTGGCAGATGCCGCTAATGAATTTATTCTAAAAACGGCTATTGATACCGCCACACCACATTTTAACCGCCCCGCTCTTGAAAAAATTGCCCCTACCCCCATAAAGGTTTGCATTGTCATCAGGAGGTCTTAATGCAACCCGAAGAACAGAAAAACACCATCGAGCAGGAAGAGTTTCTCGAAAAACTGGATGAGCCTTTAGCCGAAAGCGAAACCGCCGAGATCATGCCCAGCCTGGAGGAAATGCTCAAGCAGGCCGAACTCGCCGCGCAGGAGCACCACGATGCCTGGCTGCGCGCCAAGGCCGATGCGGACAACATCCGCAAGCGCACCCAGGTGGAAATCGCCAACGCCCACAAATTCGCCGTCGAGGGTTTCTCGTCCGAGCTGCTGGCTGTCAAGGACAGCCTGGAAGCCGCGCTCAAGGTGGAAACCACCGACCTTGCCAGCATGAAAAGCGGCATCGAACTGACCCTCAAGCAACTGGTTGCGGTGTTCGAGAAATTCAATCTCAGCGAAATCGACCCGATGGGTGAAAAATTCGACCCCCACAAACACCAGGCGATCAGCATGGTGGAAGCCGACGCGGAGCCAAATACGGTGGTCGGCGTCCTGCAAAAAGGTTATCTGCTGCACGACCGGGTACTGCGCCCGGCGCTGGTGATGGTGGCCAAGGCCAAAGAGTCTTGAACCAAAAAACGGCTCAGCCACAGATAAACACGGATTAACACAGATAAAACAATGTGTTGCGCCAATCTTGCCATTCATCCAAAAGGTGCTGGAAGTGAGAAAGCTAACTCATTGATAATCTGTGTACATCTGTGTACATCCGTGGCTAAAGTATTTTTTATGGGTTGAAATAAATTCGAGCATCCCCATCTGGGAAACAAGGTTAATTATTAATCATTCGTTACAAAGGAAGAAACATGGGAAAAATTATCGGTATTGACCTGGGCACCACCAACTCGTGCGTGGCGGTGATGGAAAACGGCCAGTCCAAGGTCATTGAGAACGCCGAAGGCGCGCGCACCACGCCTTCCATCGTCGCCTACGCCGAAGACGGTGAAATTCTGTGCGGCGCGCCGGCCAAGCGCCAGGCCGTCACCAACCCGAAGAACACCCTCTATGCGGTGAAGCGCCTCATCGGCCGCCGTTTCGAGGAAAAGGAAGTGCAGAAGGACATCAACCTGATGCCCTACAAGATCCTCAAGGCCGACAACGGTGATGCCTGGGTCGAAGCGCGCGACAAGAAAATGGCGCCGCCGCAGGTCTCCGCCGAAGTGCTGCGCAAGATGAAAAAGACCGCCGAAGACTACCTCGGCGAGGAAGTCACCGAAGCGGTGATCACCGTGCCGGCCTACTTCAACGACAGCCAGCGCCAGGCCACCAAGGACGCCGGCCGCATCGCCGGCCTGGAAGTCAAGCGCATCATCAACGAGCCGACCGCGGCCGCGCTCGCCTTCGGCATGGACAAGAAGGAAGGCGACCGCAAGATCGCGGTGTTCGACCTCGGCGGCGGCACCTTCGACATTTCCATCATCGAGATCGCAGAGATCGAGGGCGAGCACCAGTTCGAGGTGCTCTCGACCAACGGCGACACCTTCCTCGGCGGCGAGGATTTCGACCAGCGCCTGATGGACTACCTGGTGGACGAATTCAAGAAGGAAAACGGCATCGACCTGAAGAACGACGTGCTCGCCCTGCAGCGCCTGAAAGACGCCGCGGAGAAGGCCAAGATCGAGCTGTCCTCTGCGCAGCAGACCGAAGTCAACCTGCCCTACATCACTGCCGACGCCACCGGCCCGAAACACCTGGCGGTGAAGATCACCCGCGCCAAGTTCGAGTCCCTCGTCGAGGAACTGATCCAGCGCACCATCGAGCCCTGCCGCATGGCCATCAAGGATGCCGGCGTGAAGCTCGACGACATCTCCGACGTGATCCTGGTCGGCGGCCAGAGCCGCATGCCCAAGGTGCAGGAGAAGGTGAAGGAAATCTTCGGCAAGGAGCCGCGCAAGGACGTCAATCCGGACGAAGCCGTCGCCATCGGCGCAGCGATCCAGGGCGGCGTGCTGCAGGGTGAAGTGAAGGACGTGCTGCTGCTCGACGTGACGCCCCTGTCCCTGGGCATCGAGACCATGGGCGGCGTGATGACCAAGCTGATCCAGAAGAACACCACCATCCCGACCAAGGCGAGCCAGGTGTTCTCCACCGCCGAGGACAACCAGAGCGCGGTGACCATCCACGTGCTGCAGGGCGAACGCGACGTGGCATCCGGCAACAAGAGCCTGGGCCAGTTCAACCTGTCCGACATCCCGCCGGCATCGCGCGGCATGCCGCAGATCGAGGTCACCTTCGACATCGACGCCAACGGCATCCTGCACGTTTCCGCCAAGGACAAGGCCACCGGCAAGGAGAACAAGATCAAGATCCAGGCCAGCTCCGGCCTGTCCGAAGAGGAAATCCGCCGCATGGAGCAGGACGCCGCAGCCCACGCCGAGGATGACCGCAAGACGCTGGAGCTGGTCAACGCCCGCAACCAGTGCGACGGCATGGTGCACTCGGTGAAGAAGTCCCTGGGCGACTACGGCGACAAGATCACTGCCGACGAAAAAGCCGCCATCGAGGCGGCGCTGAAAGAAGCCGAGGAAGCGCTCAAGGGCAACGATAAGGACACCATTGAAGCCAAGACCAAGGCGCTGGGTGAAGCTTCCCACAAGCTGGCGGAAAAGATGTACGCCGAGCAGGCGCAACCGGAAGCGGGCGGCGCCGAAGCCGGCAAGAAAGCCGAAGCCGACGACAACGTGGTGGATGCCGAGTTCGAAGAAGTGAAGACTGAGAAGAAGTAATTTTCCATGAACCGCAGAGGCGCGGAGGCGCAGAGAAACCAAACCCGGGATTCTTTGCCTTACTCCGCGTCTCTGCGTCTCTGCGGTTAAAACAATTATGTCAAAACGCGACTTTTATGAAGTCCTAGGCGTCAACAAGGATGCCAGCGACGACGAGATCAAGAAGGCCTACCGCAAGCTCGCCATGAAGTTCCATCCGGACCGCAATCCGGATAATCCCAAGGCGGAAGAGCATTTCAAGGAAGCCAAGGAAGCTTATGAAATCCTGTCCGACGCGAGCAAGCGGGCAGCCTACGACCAGTACGGCCATGCCGGCGTGGACCAGCAGGCCGGCATGGGTGGCGCGGGGGGCTTCAGCGGCGGATTCGCCGATGCCTTCGGCGACATCTTCGGCGACATCTTCGGCGGCGGCGGGCGCGGGCGCTCCAACGTCTACCGCGGCGCCGACCTGCGCTACAATCTGGAGGTCTCGCTCGAGGAAGCCGCGCGCGGCACCGAGACCAAGATCCGCATCCCCACCATGGCGGAGTGCGATACTTGCCACGGCACCGGCGCCAAGGCTGGCACCAAGCCGGAAACCTGCTCCACCTGCGCCGGCCACGGCCAGGTGCGGATGCAGCAGGGCTTTTTCTCGATCCAGCAGGCCTGCCCCAAGTGCCACGGCAGCGGCAAGATGATCGCCCACCCCTGCCCCGCCTGTCAGGGCGGCGGACGCGTCAAGCAGTACAAGACCCTGGCGGTGAAAATCCCCGCCGGGGTCGATGAGGGTGACCGCATACGGCTCTCGGGCGAGGGCGAGGCCGGCGTCAACGGCGGTCCGCCGGGCGACCTCTACGTGGTCATCCAGATCAAGGCCCACTCGGTTTTCCAGCGCGACCACAACGACCTGCACTGCGAAATGCCGATCAGCTTCACCACTGCCGCGCTGGGCGGCGAAATCGAGATCCCGACGCTGGACGGCCACGCCAAGATCAAGATTCCGGCGGAAACCCAGTCCGGCAAGGTGTTCCGCCTGCGCGGCAAGGGCATCAAAGGCGTGCGCAGCAGCACGCACGGCGATCTGCTCTGTCACATGGTGGTGGAAACCCCGGTCGACCTGACCGAGCGCCAGAAGGAACTGTTGCGCGAGCTGGAAGCGCTCAACCTGGAAGAT
>JAJYUW010000079.1 GCA_021792335.1 Pseudomonadota bacterium
GCGGATTTTCAATGCCGACCACCTCTTCTTCGTCACCAACGGCACCTCCACCTCCAACAAGATGGTGTGGCATTCCACGGTGGCGCCGGGGGATGTGGTGGTGGTGGACCGCAACTGCCACAAATCGATTTTGCACGCCATCATCATGACGGGGGCGATCCCGGTTTTTCTTACCCCCACGCGTAACAATTACGGCATCATCGGGCCGATTCCGCTGGAGGAATTCAAGCCGGAGAACATCCGCAAGAAAATCGAGGCCAACCCCTTCGCGCGCGGCGTGAAAACCAAGCCGCGCGTGCTCACCCTGACCCAGAGCACCTACGATGGCATCCTCTACAATGTGGAAACCCTCAAGCAGATGCTGGACGGGGAGATCGACACCCTGCACTTCGACGAAGCCTGGCTGCCCCATGCCACCTTTCACGATTTCTACCGGGGCATGCACGCTATCGGCAAGGACCGTCCGCGCTGCAAGGACTCGATGCTGTTTTCCACCCAGTCCACGCACAAGCTGCTGGCGGGACTTTCCCAGGCATCGCAGATCCTGATTCAGGATTCCGAAGCGCGCAAGCTGGACCGCGATATTTTCAACGAAGCCTATTTGATGCACTCTTCGACCAGCCCGCAGTACGCCATCATTGCTTCCTGCGACGTGGCGGCGGCGATGATGGAACCGCCGGGCGGCACGGCGCTGGTCGAGGAATCCATACTTGAAGCCCTCGATTTCCGCCGCGCCATGCGCAAGGTGGCAGAGGAATTCGGCCATTCCTGGTGGTTCAAGGTATGGGGGCCGGACCATCTTGCCGAGGAAGGCATCGGCGAGCGCGACGACTGGATGCTGCGCCAGGGCGAACGCTGGCACGGTTTCGGCAGCCTTGCGCCGGGCTTCAACATGCTCGACCCGATCAAATCCACCGTCATCACGCCGGGGCTGGATGTGGATGGGGATTTTGCCGATACCGGCATTCCCGCCGCCATCGTCACCAAATACCTGGCCGAGCACGG
This sequence comes from Pseudomonadota bacterium, assembly GCA_021792335.1. Classification (GTDB taxonomy): domain Bacteria; phylum Pseudomonadota; class Gammaproteobacteria; order Burkholderiales; family Sulfuricellaceae; genus Sulfuricella. Next base: position 1,006 of record JAJYUW010000079.1, read on the forward strand.
CGTGATCGTGGAAAAAACCGGGCTCTATTCCTTCTTCATCATGTTCACCATCGGCATCACCAAGGGCCGCTGGAATACGATGTTGACCGCGCTGCAGCAATTCAAGGACGAGTACGACCGCAATCAGCCGCTGTGGCGCGTGCTGCCGGAATTCGTCGCCAAGTATCCGCGCTACGAGCGGATGGGCCTGAAAGACCTGAGCGACAGCATACACGGCATCTACAAGGCCAATGACGTGGCCCGGCTTACCACCGAGATGTACCTGTCCGACATGGTGCCTGCCATGAAACCGGCGGATGCCTTTGCCAGCATGGCGCACCGGGAGATCGACCGGGTCGAGATCGACGACCTGACCGACCGTGTCACCAGCGTGCTTCTGACCCCCTACCCGCCGGGCATTCCCCTCCTCATCCCGGGCGAGCGCTTCAACCAGACCATCGTCCGCTACCTGAAATTCGCGCGCGATTTCAACGAGAAATTTCCCGGCTTCGAGACCGATATCCATGGTCTGGTAAAAGAGCAGATAGACGGGAAAGAACGCTATTACGTGGATTGCGTGAAGCAGCCATAGCGGGGTTATTTTTCCCGGCATGAATGAGAACGGCGGCCATCCCGGCCGCCGTTCTCATTTTCATCTCATAACTTGAGGGTCTCGCCCACCTTCATTTCATGCAGCTTGGCCTTGGCGCCCTGTTTCTTCAGTGCCTGGCCGAAGGCGCTCACCGTGCCGTCCAGCACCGGGAAGGTGCCGAAATGCATCGGCACCACCAGGCCGGGCTTGACCAGCTTTACCGCTTCCGCCGCGCGCTCGGGGCCCATGGTGAAATGCCCGCCGATGCAGGCGAGCATCACGTCCACCTTGTGGAAATGCGATACCAGCGCCATGTCCGAGAATACATCGGTGTCGCCGGTATGGTAGATCGCCGGGCCGCCTTTCACCGTGATGAGGAAGCCGCCGGGATTGCCGCCGTCATGAATGCCCTTGTCGGCGCTGCCCTCGGGGGTGATCACGGAGGAACTGTGGATTGCCGGGATGAAGGCGATCCTGACTTCGCCGCCGAGCAACGAAAGTTCGCCGCCGAAGTTGCCCTGGGTATCGAGCCCCATCTGTTCTTTCGGGTAGCCACCGTATTGCCCGATCGCCATACCCAGGTCGAAGGTGGTGACCAGCTTGGCACCGGTCCTTTTGGCGATTTCGACGCTGTTGCCGACGTGGTCGAAGTGGCCGTGCGTCACCAGGATCAGATCGGCCTTGTCGAGTCTGGCCAGATCTTCCTTGCCGTTCTTGTTGGCCGGGTTGGTCAGCCAGGGGTCGATCAGCAACACCTTGCCGGAAGGGGTGGTGAGCTTGAAAGCGGCATGACCGTACCAGGTGAGTTCGGACTGGCCGGCAAGGGCGAGCAGGGGGATTTGCAGCAACAGCAACAGCGCAAGCTGGCGTATGGCTTTCATGGCGTGATCTCCTCGTTAGTGAAGTTTGTCGTAGGTCACGAAGTCGCAGTCCAGCCCGCTTTCCGAGCGGCAGTGCGTGCGGCCTGTTTCCTGCCAGAGCGCCCTGTCGAATTCCGGGAACCATGCATCGCCCTCGAAATCCGCCTGTATCTCGGTGAGGTAGATGCGGTCGGCAAGTTCCAGCGCCTGCCGGTACAGTTCCTCACCGCCGATGAAGAAGATCTCATCGTCGTTGGCACAAGCCGCAATGGCCTCTGCGACCGAGTTCGCCACGATGCAACCGGGTATGGCCAGCGCGCTGGAGCGGCTGATGACGACAGAAGTGCGCCCCGGCAAGGGTTTGCCCAGCGATTCGTAGGTCTTGCGCCCCATCAGGATATGGTGTCCGGTAGTGAGTGCCTTGAAGTGCCTGAGGTCCTCGGGCAGGCGCCAGGGCAAGGTGTTGGCTATGCCGATGACGCGGTTTCTGGCCATCGCGGCGATGATGGAAATGCGCGGCTTGCCCATGCAGAAATTCACACCTTGAAACGGCTTACCATTTCTTGCAGCGCGTCGGCCAACTGTGCCATGTGCCGCGCAGCTTCCGAATTTTCCTGGATTGCGGACATGTTTCCATCGGTCATTTGCGCGATCTTTTCCACGTTTAGGGCGATTTCGTGGCTGGCCGCCTTTTGCTCATTCACCGACAGGGCGATATTGTCCACACCCTCCGTTGCCTGGGTCACGGACTGATTGGTTTCGGCCAGCACGATGGCAACGTTTTCCAGCAGGTCCTGGCTGTTTTGCAAGAATTTCTGCCCCTGTTCGATTGCCTGTTCCACCGCCACCGATTGCTCGCCGAGCGTCAGCGTGACACGATCGATTTGACTGGCGGATTGCGCCGATTTCTCCGCCAGCTTGCGCACTTCGTCCGCCACCACGGCAAATCCGCGGCCCTGTTCGCCCGCCCGTGCCGCCTCGATCGCAGCGTTGAGTGCAAGCAGGTTGGTTTGTTCGGCAATATCTTTCACTTGGCGCGTCATGTTGGTGATGGTTTCGGTGCTGTGCACGAATTCGTTCACGGATGATGAGATGGCTTCCACGGAAGATTCCACCGAGGAAATTTCACCGATCAGTTCGGACAGGCTTTCGTTGCCTTTCACGGTGTTTTCCAATCCGTTCCGGGTAATTTGATTTACGTTGTTTGCATTTTCGGCGACGGAGGCGATGCTCACCGCCATTTCCTCCACCGCGGCTGCCGTGGCCGATGTCGCTTCGCTTTGCTGGCTGGAGCCGGATGCGACCTGGCTTGAAGTAGAGGAGAGCTTGGCAGCGGAGCTGCGAACTTCAGCCGTAAGATCGTTGACCTTGGCAATGATCCCGCCGAGATCGGTGCGGATTTGCTCCGCGCTGGCGGCGATTTCTCCGATTTCATCGCTGGTGGTTCGCGAAATCGGGGTAGTGAAGTCACCCTTGGCCAGCAGATTCAGGTCATGAACCAGTTGGTGCGCGGGGTTCTCGATGCTTTTCTTTACCATCAGGAGAAAGGCAAAGAGCGACACCACCACGGCGCATGCCATCAGTCCGAGGCTGGTGAAAATGCCTTGATAAGCGTTTGCGACGGCAGCTTTGTTGGATGTATGTTCGGCAAGATCGCTAATGCTGTTCCACGAAAGCCACAAGCCGAAAAGAGAGGCCGCGAGCAGGAGCGTGGTTCCGCTTCCCGCTATCAATAAAAATTTGTTGCGAATGCTGTTCTTGATCCAGTTCATGTTTTGCTTTCCTCCCCCGCGAATAGCCAAATATTTTGTTTGGCTTTAATGCAGGTATTTATACCATATTTCGGGGGGTGTTATTTTGATTATGGTCTTAATTTCGGCCCCCCTAAGCCGTGTTGAACCATTTTCACACCGCCACCGGCGCCCTGATGGCGGGATGGGGGTCGTAATTTTCGAGGGTGAAATCCTCGTACTTGAAGTTGAAAATGTCCAGCACCGCCGGGTTGAGCTTCATCGCCGGCAGCGGGCGTGGCTCACGCGCAAGCTGTTCGCGGGTCTGGTCGAGGTGGTTGAGGTAGAGGTGGGCGTCGCCCAGGGTGTGAACGAAATCGCCCGCTTTCAGCCCGCACACCTGCGCCACCATCAGGGTGAGCAGGGCGTAGGAAGCGATGTTGAAGGGCACGCCGAGGAAGATGTCGGCGCTGCGCTGATAGAGCTGGCAGGAGAGCTTGCCGTCGGCGACGTAGAACTGGAAGAAGGCGTGGCAGGGCGGCAGCTTCATCTTGTCGACATCGGCCACGTTCCAGGCGGATACGATCAGGCGGCGCGAGTCGGGCGTGCGCCTGATCTGCTCGATCACCTGGCTGATCTGGTCGATGCGGCGGCCGTCCGGCGCCGGCCAGGAGCGCCACTGGTAGCCGTATACCGGGCCGAGTTCGCCGTTGGCGTCGGCCCATTCGTCCCAGATGCTGACGCCGTTGTCCTTGAGGTACTTGATGTTGGTGCTGCCCTGCAAAAACCACAGCAGCTCGTGGATGATGGATTTCAGGTGGCACTTCTTGGTGGTGACGAGGGGAAAGCCCTGCGCGAGGTCGAAGCGCATCTGGTGGCCGAACACGCTGATCGTGCCGGTGCCGGTGCGGTCGCTTTTCCGGTTGCCGTGGTTGAGTACGTGCTGCATCAAGTCGAGGTATTGGCGCATGGGATTTATGTGTATGTGATGTTTGAAATGTTAATCCCCCGGAAAGCCGTAGCCAAGTAGCCCGGATGCAATCCGGGAAGCCTGCCCCGGATTGCATCCGGGCTACAGATAAAAAAACGGGTCTTCGCGTAGTTGTGAGGGAAATCGGACTCCACTTATGGGGCACCCTCCAGGGTTTTGCCCTGCCGCAGCAGCAGGGCGAAATCCGCTGCCGGCAGCGGCTTGCTGAAATAGTACCCCTGCATGGAGGTGCACTTCTGGCTGTGCAGAAAGGCGATCTGCTCGGCAGTTTCCACACCCTCGGCGATCACCCTGATATTGAGGGTGAGGGCCATGGCGACGATGGCGGCGGCGATGGCGGTGTCATCCTTGTCGCCGGGAATGTCGCAGACGAAAGAGCGGTCTATTTTCAGGGTTTCGATCGGCAGGCGTTTGAGGTAGCTCAGTGAGGAGTAGCCGGTGCCGAAATCGTCGAGGGAAAAGGCGACGCCGATTTCCTTCAGCTTCTGCATGGTGCCGATCGTGGCATTGATGTCCTGCATCAACATGCTCTCGGTGATTTCGAGCTCGAGAAAGCGCGCTTCCAGTCCGGTTTCGGCGAGAGTCAGTGCGACGGTCTCGGCGATGTCGCGCCGGCCGAACTGCCGTGCCGAAAGATTGACCGCGATCCGTAGCGGAGGCAGGCCCGCGTCCTGCCAGGTTTTGTTCTGGCGGCAGGCTTCGCGCAGCACCCATGCGCCGATCGGGACGATCAGGCCGGTTTCCTCGGCCAGGGGAATGAATGTCATCGGGGGCACCATGCCATGTTGCGGGTGGCGCCAGCGCAGTAGCGCCTCCATGCCGAAAATCCTGCCGCTGACGAGATCCACCTGGGGCTGGTAATGCAGCTCGAACTCGTCGCGTTCGAGCGCGTCACGCAGGGCGCCGTCCATGGCCAGGCTTTCCAGCGCCCTGGCGTTCATCTCGCCGGAGTAGAACTGGTAGGTGTTGCCGCCCAGATACTGGCTGCGATCCATGGCGGTGACGGCGGCTTTGAGCAGGCCGCCCACGCTTGCGCTGTCAGTGGGATAGATGGCGATGCCGGCGCTGATGGTGACAAACAGCCGGTGTCCGTCCACCGTGACCGGAAAATGCTCGAAATGCTCCTGCACCTTCTGCGCCAGCCGTGCGGCATCCTCGCTGCTGGCTACGTCGCAGAACAATAACGCGAACTCGTCGCTGCCCGGGTGGGCCACGGTATCGCCCTCGCGCACCAGCCCGGTCAACTGCTCGGCAATCTTTTTCAGCACCATGTCCCCCACCGCATATCCGAGGGATTCGGTGATGTGCTTGAAGCGGTCCAGATCGAGGAAGACCAGCACCGCCAGCCGGTCGTGCCGCTTCGCTTCGATCATGGCCTGCTGCATGCGGTCAGCGAGCAGGTTGCGGTTGGGCAGGCCGGTGAGCGCGTCGTGGTTGGCGAGATAAACCAGCTCGGTTTCGTGGCGCTTGCGGTCGGAGATGTCGTGGAAGAAGATGGAAAGGCCGTCTTTGGAAGGGTAGATGCGCTTTTCGAACCAGCGGTTCCAGGGCGGGCAATACGCTTCCAATTCAATCGGCGTCTGTTCCGCCACGGCCTTGTAATAAGCGTGGTAGAAAGGTTGGCCCACGCCTTCAGGAAACTCGGCCCAGATGTGCTTCCCGATCAGATCTTCCGGCTTGCGGCCGAAAAGCTGCCCAGCCCTGGTATTGACATAAGTGTAGCGCCAGTCGTTGTCGAGGGCGACGAAGCCGTCGGATACCCGCTCTACGAGATGGTCCAGTTTCTGGCGTATTTCCCCGGTCTGGGCGTGAGCCGTCTGCGCTTTTGCGGCGAGGCAGGCTTGTTCCATCTCTTCGCGGCGTACCAGCCAGTACAGCAGCAGCGCGGTGAAAGCGACGAAGGCCCAGCCCTTGTAGGCTTGCAGCCAGGCGAGGAGGTGCGGGTCGGTGGTGAATGCAGACAGCAACTGGTCTGAAAAAAATATCCACAGCGCGGCGGCAACAGCGTAAGTGATTGCCACGCGCACGGAGACGGAGAAGCGGTGCGAGTGCGCCATCACCCCACATCATCTGGCGGCAGGCGCTGCCAGCGAGTGTCGATCAAGCCTTCCAGCGGCTGGTAGTTGATCTTGTAGGCCATTTTTCCGCTCTGCTCGATCCAGTAGCCGAGATACAGGTAGGGCAGGCCGAGTTCGCGGCACAGTTCCGCCTGCCAGATCACATTGTAGGTGCCGAAACTGGCGCGCTGCAGGCCGGGATCGTAGAAAGTGTAGACCGATGAGAGGCCGTCATGCACCCTGTCGATCAGGCTCACCATGCGCAGAATGTCGCCCTCGCGGAATTCGACCAGGCAGGTGGTGACATGGCTTTGCAGCAGGAAGCGTTCGTACTGTTCCCGGTCATCCTGGTCCATGCCGCCGCCGGTGTGCCGCGACGACTGGTAGCGCCGGTAGAGTTCGTGGTGCTCGGGGTCGTAGACCAGTTCGCGCAAGCTTGCGTTCATCCCGGAATGGGCTTTCCAGGCGCGGCGCTGGGCGCGGCTGCGCTGAAATTCATCCACCACCAGCCGCACCGGCACGCAGGCCTGGCATTGGCTGCATTGCGGCCGGTAGTTGTATGCGCCGCTGCGGCGGAAGCCGAAACGGATCAGTTCGCTGTATACCGCGGTATCCACCCGCTCGTTGGGCGTAGCCACCAGCGATCGCGCCATCCTTCCCGGCAGGTAGCTGCACGGGTAGGGAGACGACAGATAGAACTGCAGCTCTCGGGTGGTAAAGTCATTCAACAAGGTCATGGTCGAATCGCCAGGCTCCGGTAATTGCGCGAAAGTTTACCAGTTCTGCGAGTTTTTGGCTGAATTCGGCGCGTGGAATTTCGCGTGCCCCGAGCGAGGCGAGATGCGCGGTCTTCATCTGGCAGTCGATCATGCCGAAATGCCAGCGCTCAAGCTGCCTGACAAGATGCACGAAGGCGATCTTGGAGGCGTCGGTCTGGCGGCTGAACATGGATTCGCCGTAGAACATCCGCCCCAGGCTGATGCCGTACAATCCGCCCGCCAGTTGGCCATTCACCCAGGTTTCCACCGAGTGGGCCAGTCCCTGACGGTGCAATTCGGCGTAGGCATCGATCATGGCGGGGGTGATCCAGGTGCCATGGCCGTCGCGCGGCGCGGCGCAGGCTTCCATCACTTGCCGGAATGCGGTGTCGACGCGAATCTCATAGGCGCGCTTCTTCAGGGTCTTGCGCAGCGAGCGCGAAATTTTCAGCTCGGCGGGAAACAGCACCATGCGCGGGTTCGGGCTCCACCACAGGATGGGCTCGCCGGGGTTGAACCAGGGGAAGATGCCGCGTCTATAGGCCTCTATCAGGCGCTGAGGGGAAAGGTCGCCGCCCGCCGCCAGCAAGCCGTTGGGCTCGCGCAGGGCGGAAGAGAGCGGCGGGAAGGGGTCGTTCTGGCCGAGCCAGGGAATCATGTAGGGCCGCTAAGCGTTAAGTTGCCGCGTGTAATAACTTAATGCTTATCAGGCCGTCAGGCTGTCGCGCACCCGTTCCAGGCGGCCTTTCACTTCAGCGGCCAGTTCTTCGATGCCGGGCTTGTCCACCAGTTTCAGCACGGCGGACGGATCCATGAAAGCGACCGTGACCTTGCCGTCGGCTTCTTCGCGCACCACGACGTTGCATGGCAGCAGCAGGCCGATATCCGGGTCGTTTTCGATGGCGCGGTGCGCCAGCGGCGGGTTGCAGGCGCCGAGAATGCGATAGGGGCGGCCGTCGATGTTGAGCTTGGCTTTCATGGTGGCTTTCACGTCGATATCGGTGAGGACGCCGAAGCCTTCCACTTTCAGGGCATTGATGGTTTTTTCAACGGCTGCGTCGAACGGGATGCTGAGTTGGGTGCTGAATCCGTACATTTTTTTCATCCTTGGTGATGGGCGAGAAGGTGAAATTATAACCCGTGCCGGGCGAAAAATCCTTAATGGACTCCACTCCGCTGCGAGCCGCGAAACCGGCTTGTGCGGGCTTATTTCATTTTGGAAGGCAGCTTGATCGTCCCGCCGGCAACCATGAACGCGCCTTTCCCGAGATGATGTATCGTCCGCGGCTGTTTCATCGATGGGTCTATCCACGCCTTGAGCACCTCAAGGATAAAGAAGTTGTATTTGGCCACCAACCGCATATCGGCGACCTTGCATTCAAGATTGGCATAGCACTCGTCGATGAGGGGCGCCGTGACGCACGATGCGGCAACCGGCGTGAGGTCAAAGTCATTGAACTTGTCGATGCTGCGCCCGGAAGTGTTGCCGCAGCCCACCACCTTTTCCGCCAGTTCCACCGTTGGGATGTTGATCACGCATTCCCCGGTGGCCTTCAGGATGTCGAAGGTGTAGTTCCGGTTGCTGATCACGCAACCCACGAGCGGCGGCTCGAATTCCATCATGGTGTGCCACGACTGGGTCATGATGTTCGCCCGCTCCTTGCCGGCGGTCGTCACCAGCACGACCGGTCCCGGCTCGAGCAGACCGTAGACCTTGGACAAGGGAAAGGATTTTTTCGCCATCTCGGCACCTCCGTTTCAACGCTCCGTATAGTGGAATCGTCGGATGCGTGGGACGCACCCTGCATAATTACACCCCATTCTTCTTCAGCCATGCCTGCATGCGCTTCCATCCGTCTTCGGCGGCATCCTTGCGATAGCTGGGCCGATAATCGGCGTGGAAGGCATGGGGCGCGTCGGGATAGACATGAATTTCGGACTTGCCGCCGGCCTTCTCGATGGCGGTACGCATGGCTTCCACATCGGCCAGCGGGATGCCCTGATCCTGGCCGCCATACAGCCCCAGCACCGGTGCCTTCAGTTGCGCCGCCAGCTCGAGCGGGTATTTCGGCGTAAGCTCGCTCCTAGCCCCGTCAATCCGGCCGTACCAGGCCACGGCGGCCTTTATGTGGGGGTTGTGGGCAGCGTAGAGCCAGGTGATGCGCCCACCCCAGCAGAAGCCGGTTACCGCCAGGCGTGACGTATCGCCGCCATGGGCCTTGGCCCATGCTACACAGGCATCGAGGTCGATCATGACCTGAGCGTCCGGCACCTTGGACACGATGTTGTCGAGGATGTCCTTGATGCTGCTGATTTTGCGCGGGTCGCCAAAGCGCGCAAACAGTTCCGGGGCGATGGCCAGGTAGCCGAGTTTGGCCAGCCGCCGGCAGATATCGGCGATATGCTCGTGGACGCCGAAGATCTCGGAAACCACCAGGATGACAGGAAAATGGGTGCCTTTGTCGGGTTGTGCGCGATAAGCGACCATTTCGCCATCGCTGACGGGAACCTTGATTTCTCCCGCAATCAGGCCGTCGGTGCCGGTTGTGATAACGGTCTCGGCCATGACCGGCTGGGTGGCGAGGGCGAAGCCCGCGCCCAGCATGCTAATGACGAAGGCACGGCGGGTGAAGGGGAGGTTGGGAACCAGGCTGTCGAATTCGGGGTTGCTGGATCGGGGTGTCGTCTTGCTCATCTCGTTGGCTCCAATTTAGGACAGAATGGGGAAGCAAGTCGGCTGCACATGCTCTTTACAGGCGCACGTATCTTACGACTTGATTGAATAAATATAGTCGGTCGGCGGGGTTGTGGCGGATATGTGCCATTAGGCGACATGGGCTATCTGTTCACCATCCTCGTTATGACTTTTTTGTGCCACTTCCCGTTCTTTACAAGCTTCTGTACCAGAGTGCGATAGCGTGTAGATACTGTTATTCACGTCAACCCATGCAAGGCCGGATCAAAAGATTTTCCCGATTTGAGGACGCCGTAAGCGACATGAACGAGTTTGCGCATCATAGCCCCGATAATAAGCTTGGGAGGTT
>JAJYUW010000080.1 GCA_021792335.1 Pseudomonadota bacterium
TGCCGGCATGGTCGGTGCCCGGCTGCCACAGGGTGTTTTCGCCCTTCATCCGGTGGTAGCGGACCAGGGTGTCCATCAGGGTGTCCTGGAAGGCGTGACCCATGTGCAGCGTGCCGGTGACGTTGGGTGGCGGCAGCATGATGCAGTAGGCGGGCTTGCTGGGCTCAGTGGCGGACCCTTCGACGTTGCTCAGGGCAGGCCCTTCGACCTTGCTCAGGACAGGCTTGAAATAGCCGCGGGATTCCCAGATCGGGTACCAGTGCGCCTCGATGGCGGCGGGTTCAAAACTTTTGGCGAGTTCCATGGTTGGGCGTGGAGTAAGCGGAAAACCGGCAATTATACCTGTTTTTGCGGTCAGTCCTGTTGCGGGTCATTGCCAGTATCCGCGGCTGGGGCGGCAGGCCTTTGTTTCAGCGCCTCACGCACGGCATGGCGAATATGCTCGCGTGTATGGCCGAGCAGTTCGTTCAGGGCGCGGTCCAGGGTGGCGGTGAACTCCAGTGCAATGCGGTTTTCCAGTTCCTGCACCATGAATTCCTCCGTCTGGCGCAGTATTTCTTCGTCTAGGGCGATATTTGCGGCCCGATCTCCCGTGGTGGATAGATCGGCCGCTGGCGGTTCGATGTTGTCCGTTTCGGAGCCACTGGCTTGCGCGGGTGAAACCGGCTTGGGAGAGACTATTGCATCCGTGAGCACCGGAATCGTGTCCGGCTCGACGATAATCTCGGTCAGGACAGGGATCGTCGCGCGGTCGGCATGTTGCCGGACCGATGCGGGATCCTGTTGTACAGGCGTACCGGTACGGTGCCGGGTTAGCAGTACATCCATTTTCCCAAGTACGTCGGGTTCGCCGCCGGCAGGATCCATTTATCTGGCCTTGTGTCCGATATCGTGGGAATTGATTTCGTAGCCCCGGTCACGGTAGAAGCGGAAACGCTCGCGCGCCGTGGTGCGATCGGCCTCATCCTGGCTGACGATTTCGATCAGCCGATGGAAACGGCTGAAGAACATGGGGTGTTCGGGGCGGAGGTTGAGCAGGATTTCGTCGTGTGCCAGCGGGTCGGCGAGGTGGTCGACGATGACCGGGGTGACTGATGCAAGACGGTCTGCGCCGCGGCAATGGGGAATAAAGCTGATGGCGGGCGTGCTCCACAGGAGCCGATCCATTTTTTCCGTCGTTTCGGCGTCGGGCGTGTAGACCATGACCCGCATTCCCCTCGCCACCGCCTTGGCGCATAGCACGCAGGCGGTGTGGTATTTGTCGGGCGTGTGGGTGTAGAAGTCGATTTGGGTCATCTCAAATTCAGTCCTGAGTTACGAGTCCTAAGTCCTGAGAAAAAACACGGTGCAGCCTACTCAGGACTTTCCACTCAGGACTCAGCACTCCTATTGATCAGGAAATGTACCAGCAGCGGCACAGGGCGCCCGGTCGAGCCTTTTTCCTTGCCCGATTTCCAGGCGGTGCCGGCGATGTCCAGGTGTGCCCAGTCGTATTTTTTCGCGTACCGGGACAGGAAGCAGGCTGCCGTGATCGAACCGGCGGGGCGGCCCCCGATGTTGGCCATGTCGGCGAAATTGCTTTTCAGCTGCTCCTGGTAATCGTCCCACAGCGGCATGTGCCAGGCGCGGTCTACCGTGTATTCGCCGGCGTGGAGCAGCTCGCGGGCGAGGGCGTCGTGGTTGCTGAACAGGCCGGAGGCGTGGTTGCCCAGGGCGATGAGGCAGGCGCCGGTGAGGGTGGCGATGTCCACCACCGTCTCCGGTTCGAAGCGTTCGGCGTAGGTCAGCGCGTCGCACAGGATGAGACGGCCTTCGGCATCGGTGTTGAGCACTTCTATGGTCTGCCCGGACATGCTGGTCACGACGTCGCCGGGCTTGTTGGCGTTGCCGTCGGGCAGGTTCTCCGTGGCCGGGATAATGCCCACCAGGTTGATCGGCAGCTTGAGCTTCGCCACGGCCAGGAAAGTGCCGAGTACGCTGGCGGCACCACTCATGTCGTACTTCATTTCGTCCATTTCGCCGGCGGGCTTGAGGGAAATGCCGCCGGCATCGAAGGTGACGCCCTTGCCCACCAGTACAACCGGTTTTTTCTTCTTATCGCCCATGTATTGCAGCACGATCAGCTTGGGCGGCTGGCGGCTGCCGCGCGCTACGGAAAGCAGCGCCCCCATGTTGAGCGCTTCCATGTCCTTCTGTTCCAGCACTTCCAGCTTGAGCTTGTAGGTTTTGGCCAGTTCCTGAGCTTGTTGGGCGAGATAGCCGGGGGTGCAGATGTTGCCCGGCAGGTTGCCTAGGTCCTTGGCCAGGTTCATCCCCGCGGCGATAGCCTGGCCCCGGTGTGCAGCCTCTTCCCCGATGCCGAGTTCGTTGCGGCGCGGCACGTTGAGGACGAGCCGGCGCAGCGGGCGGCGCGCCTCTTCCTGCTTGCTTTTCAGGCGGTCGAAGCGGTATATCCCTTCCATCGCCATCAGTACGGTTTGCTCGACTTTCCACGCCGTATCGCGGCGCCGGACCGGGAGTTCGGTAAGGTAAACCGAGGCTTCGAGCGAGCCGGTCTCGTTCAGGGTCTTGATCGCGGCTCTTACTGCGTCGCGGTATTCCTTGTCCTTGAATTCGCGCTCCTTGCCCAGACCGACCAGCAACACCCTGTCGCACAGGGTGTTGGGGACGTTGTGCAGCAGCAGGGTGGTGCCGGGCTTCCCATCCATGTCGCCGCGGCGGATAATGTCGCTCAGGTAATGGTTGGAAATCTGATCGATCACCTCGCCGTCCAGGGAAAGCTTGCGCGGCTCGAACACGCCGACCACGACGCAGGCGGAGCGCTGTTTTTCCGGGCTGCCGCTTTTTATGCTAAATTCCACTTTCTTGCTCCTTGCTAGATTCGGGGTTTCTTCATTAAACCCAGATTGTCCATTGGAATGCTCGTGCATGTAGGAGCGCCGCCCCCGGCGCGAATGCGACCGCAAATCGCGGCGAGGGCGCCGCTCCCACAGCGGTGTTTTGGCTCTATGGATAATATGGGTTAAAACTGACTAATCCTGAATTATTTACAGACTGCTGCTTAAAAGTCAAAGAAAACCTCGAACCATGATTTTCCGCCGCGCCCTGCTGCGCGAGATGGCCGCTAATTCGCTGCTGGTTTTCTCGGTGCTGTTGATGATCACCCTGACCACGATGCTGATCCGTTTTCTCGGGCAGGCGGCCGGCGGTGCATTGGCAAACGAGGCGGTGCTTGCTTTTCTCGGCTTCAGCATTGTTAATTATTTGCCGGTTTTGCTGTCCCTGACGGTATTTATTGCGGTTTTGATGACATTGACCCGCTGTTACCGGGACAGCGAAATGGTGGTGTGGTTTACTGCCGGGCTAAGCGTGACAGCCTGGGTGCGCCCGGTGATCGTTTTCGTTGGGCCAGTGGTGCTCGGTATCGCGTTTTTAAGCCTGATCGTTTCCCCCTGGGCGGTGAGAAAAAGCGACGAATACCGGCTCCAGATGGAGGCCCGAGACGACGTGACGGCCGTGGCGCCAGGGGTGTTCAAGGAATCCAAGCACGCCGACCGGGTGTATTTTGTGGAAAGTTTTGCTGGCGAAAAAAACACGGTGAGCAATATTTTCATGCGCGCTGTCCAGCATCAGAAACTCGGTCTCCTGGTAGCGCAGCACGGCTACCAGACCGTTTCCGACAAGGGCGACCGCTACCTGGTGCTGCTCAATGGCCGGCGCTATGAAGGAATTGGCGGTTCGCCGGATTACAGGATCATGGTCTTTGAGCGCTATACCATCCGGATCCAACCCTATGAGGCCGGTTTGAGCGCGCCGACGCAGAAGTCTCTGTCCACCCCGGCGCTGCTGCAACACCTTACGCCTGCCGGCATGGGCGAGCTGCTCTGGCGTTTGGGCCTCCCGGTCAGCGCCTTCATCCTTGCCTTGCTGGCAATCCCCTTGAGTTTCGTAAATCCCAGGGCGGGGCGTTCGGTCAACTTGATTCTGGCTTTACTGCTTTACATGGTTTACAGCAATTTCCTCAGTATTACCCAGGCCTGGGTGGCGCAGGGTAAATTGTCGCCCTATATCGGCCTGTGGCTGGTGCATGGTGTGATGGCGGGGGTGCTGCTGCTATTGTTCTACCGCAGGGTTGTTTTGGCACCATTCTGGATCATGTGGATCAGGAATGGGATGTTGCGGCTGCGCGGAGGACGGATATGAGAATCCTCGGCCGCTATCTGGCGCACGAGGTTTATACCGCCACGCTGCTGGTGTTTGCCGCGCTGCTCATGCTGTTCGCCTTTTTCGACCTGATCCACGAGTTGGGCGACCTGGGCAAGGGCGATTACCGGCTGGTGAAGATTTTTGGCTATGTGCTGCTCTCCTTGCCGGGCCATGTTTATGAATTGTTTCCGGTCGCGGCCCTGATCGGTTCCCTGTTTGCCCTGGCGCAGTTGACCGCTCATTCCGAGCTCACCGTGATGCGCGTATCGGGGCTGTCCACGCCGCGCATCGCCTTGTCGCTGGCGAAGGCGGGATTGCTGTTCGTGGTATTGACCTTCGTTTTCGGCGAATTCATTGCTCCGCTCAGCGGGCGCGCGGCCCAGCAGTTGCGCTTGAAGGCGACCAGTTCGGTGGTGGCGCAGGAATTCCGCTCCGGTCTTTGGGTGAAGGATGCGGGGAATTTCGTCAATGTCGAGGAGGTGCTGCCGGATGCAACCATGAAGGGGGTGAAAATTTACGAATTCGACCCCGATTTCCGGCTCCTTGCCGTCAGCTACGCCAAGCGTGGAGAACATGTGGCCGAGAACCGCTGGCGCCTGACCGATGTGGCGCAGACCCGCTTCGAGCCGGGCAGAACAGTTGTCAGATCTGTTCCGCTGGCCTACTGGCATTCGGTGCTGACGCCGGATATCCTCAATGTCCTGCTGGTAGTGCCGGAACAGATGTCGGCCTGGAACCTTTATTTCTATGTCCAGCATCTGCGCGAAAACAAGCAGAAGACCACGCGCTACGAGATCGCCTTGTGGTCCAAGCTGGCCTATCCGTTCGCGTCTTTGGTGATGATCATGCTGGCATTGCCGTTTGCCTTCTATCAGGGACGTTCGGGGGGGGTGAGCGCGAAAATCTTTACCGGCATCATGCTGGGCTTGGCGTTTCATCTGCTGAACCGGCTGTTTTCCCATCTCGGGCTGCTGAACGACTGGCCGCCGATGTTCAGCGCCATTTTTCCGACGCTGGTCTTCCTCGCTGCCGCAATGGCGATGATGTGGCGGATGGAAAGAAGATAGTTGCGAGTCCTGAGTAGAAAGTGCTGCGTTCGAAGTGTCGCTGCGCGACGATTTTTAGACTCAGCACTCAGCACTCAGCACTCAGCACTATTTTTGTGCCCGCCATGCGGTCATGCCAGAACTGGTGGTCGCGATCGAATAGCGCCCACAGAATGCCGAAAACCAGCGGTATGCCGATTGCGGCGCAAGCAAAACGCAGGCAGGCCTGTTTCAGCGTGACAGGCTTGTTTCCCGTCCCAACGAGGCGCAGGCGCCATGTTTTCATCGGCAGGGTTTGTCCGCCGTGCCGCCAGAGCCAGATGAAATAGATGGCGGTTACCAGCAGCAGGTAAAGCTGAAAGATGGTGTGGAGAACAGGCGACAGCGGGGGGTGGAAAACGGCGATGAAAATGAAGCCGGCTAGGAATAGAATCGCTGCCAGCAGCAGCGCTTCGTAAAACATGCTGGCCAGGCGGCGCGGTATGCCTGGTGTGCCGGCGGAAAGGGTCATGCGGGCGGCGCTGTGTGTCAGTTTGCCGCAGGCTTGATTGCATCGGCTCCGGGGGGTAGCTCGGGGGTTGCCAATGTCCGGTTCGTTGCAGGTTCCTGGACGGCCTTGGGGGCTTCAGGGGCGGGCTGGGGCACAGCTTTTGCAGGTGCAGCCTTTTTGAGCTGTGCTTTCTTTTCCTCGGGGAGTTGCTGGTACTCCAGCCACTTCTTGCGGACTTCCTGGCGTTTCTCGGGCGGCAATTCCTTCAGTTTTTCATATTGCTTCCGGGCAAGGGCGCGTTCTTCCGGAGTCAGGTTGCTCCAGTCTCTGAGGCGGGTCTGAATGCGCTGCTGTTCGACGGGCTTCATCTTGGGGTAGCGCTTGACCACGCCCAATAGCCGTTTGCGCTGGATTGCGGACATCTTGTCCCATTCGCCGGATACCGGTGCCAGGATCTGCTTCTGTTCGATTGAGAGCTCGGCCCATGCAGGTTGCTTGGCCTCCTGGGCTGCCAAGGCGATGCCTTGTGCCAGGAGGCAGAGGGCGAGCGTTATTCCTGCGAAGAGCCTTTTAGCCATGTATCGAATCCGGTATCAATGAGGGCGTGGATCGGCAGATCCCCGGCCAGCAGGTGGGCGTCGATTTCCGACACGTCGTTCGTCTGTTGGGTGGTTTGCCAATAGGTGACGAAAATCAGCCCCAACACCAGTATCACCAGCGGCATCCAGGCGCGGAATGGCGAATGAGTGCCGCTGTGACCCCCTTTGCCGCCATGTCCGCCCCATGCCAGGCCGAAGCTGTGATGAGGTTCGGCATAGGCTTCCAGGGCGTGCTGCCGCGCCGCTTGCAGGCGATACTGCAGGCGGCGGTCCAGATTGGCCGTGCCATAATCGAGATGCTGTACGATTTTTTTTGCCAGGCCATATTCATTCATGGGTTCGTTCATGGCTCAATTCCTTTCGACTTCAAGAAGGCCGCCACTGCGTGGGTGGCCCGGGAGCAATGCGTCTTGACGCTGCCTTCGGAGCAACCCATGGCGGCAGCGGTTTGAGAAACATCCAGTTCTTCCCAATAACGCAGCAGGAAGGCTTCCCGTTGACGCGCCGGCAAACTTTCCAGCGCCTGTTCAATTAATTTAACGACTTGCGATCGTTCCAGGGTTTCTGCCGGCCCATTTGATTTATTGGAGTCATCCGCGACTTCCAAAGTTTCCAGAGGGTCATATTCTTCCTCCTGATGGGGGGTCAGGGAGGACAGCAGGGTTGTCCACATCGAGCGCACTTTAGACCGCCGGTAATAGTCGCGGATGGTGTTTTGCAGAATGCGCTGGAACAGCATCGGATATTCCTCGACGGGCTTTTCCGGATACTTTTCCGAGAGCTTCAACATGGCGTCCTGCACGATATCCAGCGCGCCGTGTTCATCGTGCACGGCGAACAGCGCCTGTTTGTAGGCGCGCCGCTCGATTTCGGCAAGGAAATTGGAAAGTTCCTGGTAGGAGGCCAGTGGGAGAGTTCCTGGGTAAAGTATTTGTCGGCATCTTATCAAATAAAGAAAAAAAGCGCAGTGTTCTTGGTGGCTCGGCCCCTTTAATGGCAAAATACCGCACTTGACCAAGTCGGCGGCAACCATTAGTGTTTCAGGTTTTCCCCAGAATGATTATTTAAGGCTGTATATATGGAACTAACGGGCGCAGAAATCGTTGTGCGCTGTCTGGCTGAAGAAGGGGTCGAGTTCGTGTTCGGCTATCCCGGCGGGGCGGTGCTGAACATATACGACGAGGTTTTCAAGCAGAACAAGTTCAAGCATGTTCTGGTCAGGCACGAGCAGGCCGCAGTGCATGCCGCCGACGGCTATGCGCGCGCCAACGGCCGGACCGGCGTGGCGCTGGTGACTTCCGGGCCGGGTGCGACCAATGCCGTGACCGGCATCGCCACGGCCTATATGGATTCGATCCCGCTGGTGGTGATTTCAGGCCAGGTGCCGACGGCGGCGATCGGCATGGATGCCTTCCAGGAAGTGGATATGGTCGGCATCACCCGCCCCTGCGTGAAGCACAATTTCCTGGTCAAGGATGTCAAGGATGTCGCAGTAACCATCAAAAAAGCGTTCTATCTCGCTTCCACCGGCCGGCCCGGCCCGGTGGTGGTGGACATCCCGAAGGATGTGACGCAGCACAAAACCGAGTTCGTCTATCCCAAGAAGGTGTCGATGCGCTCCTACAACCCCGTGATCAAGGGCCATCCGGGACAGGTCAAGCGCGCGGTACAGATGATCCTGGATGCCAAGCGGCCGATGATCTACACCGGCGGCGGCGTGATTTTAAGCAATGCGTCGGAGGAGTTGACCCAGCTCACGCGGCTGCTCGGTTTCCCCTGCACCAGCACCTTGATGGGGCTGGGCGGTTACCCTGCCACCGACCCGCTGTTCACCGGCATGCTGGGTATGCACGGCACTTATGAAGCGAATATGGCGATGCAGCATTGCGACGTGTTGATCGCCATCGGCGCCCGTTTCGACGATCGCGTCATCGGCAACCCGGAACATTTCTTCCAGGATGGCAGGCGCATCATCCACATTGACATTGACCCCACTTCCATTGCGAAGCGGGTCAAGGTGGACGTGCCGATAGTCGGCAACGTCAAGGACGTGCTGGCGGAGATGACTAAACTGATCCAGGCCAGCAAGGAAAAGCCCGACCGGCCGGCGCTCAAGACCTGGTGGACGCAGATAGAGCTGTGGCGCTCGCGCGATTGCTTGAAATACGACCGCGACAGCAGCCTGATCAAACCCCAGTACGTGATCGAAAAGATGTACGAGGTCACTCGCGGCGAGGCCTATGTGACTTCCGACGTCGGACAGCACCAGATGTGGGCGGCACAGTATTACAAGTTCGACCAGCCGCGTCACTGGATCAATTCCGGCGGCCTGGGTACCATGGGTTTCGGCATGCCGGCGGCGATGGGCGTGCAGTTTGCCCACCCCGAGGCGACGGTGGCCTGCATTACCGGCGAAGGCAGCATACAGATGAACATCCAGGAGTTGTCCACTTGCAAGCAGTTCAACCTGCCGCTCAAGATCATCCTGCTCAACAACCGCTACCTCGGCATGGTGCGGCAGTGGCAGGAATTTTTCTACGGCAACCGTTATGCCGAATCGTACATGGATGCATTGCCGGACTTCGCCAAACTGTCCGAAAGCTACGGCCATGTCGGCATGAAGATCGAAAAGCCGGAGGATGTCGAGGGTGCGCTGAAAGAGGCCTTTGCCATGAAGGAGCGCTTGGTGTTCATGAACTTCATCACCGACCAGGCGGAGAACGTCTATCCCATGATCCCTGCCGGCAAGGGGTTGAGTGAAATGATATTGGTATAACCATCATGAGACACATTATTTCTTTGTTGATGGAAAACGAGGCGGGTGCTCTGTCCCGTGTCGCCGGACTGTTTTCGGCGCGCGGCTACAACATCGAGTCGCTGACGGTGGCGCCGACCGAGGATGAAACCCTGTCGCGCATGACCATCGTGACACGCGGCTCGGATGACGTGATCGAGCAGATCACCAAGCAGCTCAACAAGCTGATCGACGTGGTCAAGGTGGTGGACCTGTCCGAGGCGGGCCATATCGAGCGCGAACTGATGCTGGTCAAGGTTCGCGCCGAGGGCGAATGGCGTGAGGAGATGAAGCGCATGTCGGATATCTTCCGCGGCCGCATCGTCGATGTCACCGACAAGACCTACACGATTGAGTTGACCGGCGCCGGCTACAAGCTGGACGCCTTCCTCGAGGCGCTGGACAAGGGCGCCATCCTGGAAACGGTGCGCACCGGTGCTTCCGGCATCGGGCGGGGCGAGCGGATATTGAAGATTTGATTTGAACCGCAAAGGCGCGAAGGCGCGAAGAAAAACTTCGAGTTTTCTGAAGCTTTGCGCCTTTGCGTCTTTGCGGTTATTTAATTTGAAAGGAAAGAAATGAAAGTTTATTACGACAAGGACGCGGACCTCTCCATCATCAAGGGCAAGAAAGTCACTATCGTCGGTTACGGCTCGCAGGGCCATGCCCATGCCGCCAACCTGAAGGATTCCGGCGTCAAGGTGACAGTCGGCCTGCGCAAGGGCGGTGCTTCCTGGGACAAGGCCAAGAAGGCCGGGCAGACCGTAAAGGAAGTGGCGGAGGCAGTGAAAGGCGCCGACGTGGTGATGATACTGGTGCCGGACGAGCAGCAGCCTGGCGTGTACTACGGCGAGATCGAGCCCAACATCAAGAAGGGCGGCACCCTGGTGTTTGCCCACGGCTTCAACATTCATTACAATCAGATCATGCCGCGTGCCGACCTGGACGTGATCATGGTCGCCCCCAAGGGTCCCGGCCACACGGTTCGCTCGGAATACCTCAAGGGTGGCGGTGTGCCTTCCCTGATCGCTGTTTACCGGGACGTTTCCAAGAAAGCCAAGGAGGTTGCACTTTCCTATGCGGCGGCCAACGGAGGCACCAAGGGCGGCGTGATCGAAACCAACTTCCGCGAGGAAACCGAAACCGACCTGTTCGGCGAGCAGGCCGTGCTGTGCGGCGGCTGCGTCGAGCTGGTCAAGGCCGGCTTTGAAACCCTGACCGATGCAGGTTATGCGCCTGAAATGGCCTATTTCGAATGCCTGCATGAACTCAAGCTGATCGTCGATCTGATGTATGAGGGCGGCATCGCCAACATGAACTACTCCATTTCCAACAACGCCGAGTATGGCGAATACGTCACCGGCCCGAAGGTGATCAACGATGAATCGCGCTGGGCCATGAAAGAGGCGCTGGAGAACATCCAGAACGGCAACTACGCCAAGCGCTTCATTCTGGAAGGCAGCACCAATTATCCGGAAATGACCGCACGTCGCCGCCTCAACGCCGAGCACCAGATCGAGGTGGTGGGCGCCAAGCTGCGTTCCATGATGCCTTGGATCGCCAAGAACAAGCTGGTTGATCAGTCCAAAAACTAGCAATGGGTAAGCGGTAATGGGTGATGGGGTGAACCCCCGGGCCCATTACCCATCACTCATTACCCTTATGTGCATAGGTGTTGCTCCGCCCAAATTGAGCCTCTTTTGAATTTCGAGTGGGTAATGCTTCATTTCAGGCGGCTGATGAGACATGATGGCATTCCCTGTTTCTTGTGAGAGCATGACGATGCAGAACCAACTGTTTGAAGCCGCTCTGGG
>JAJYUW010000081.1 GCA_021792335.1 Pseudomonadota bacterium
AAATAGTTATGATGCGAGTAGGTTTGGTTGGCTGGCGCGGTATGGTGGGTTCGGTGCTGATGCAGCGCATGCGCGAGGAACGCGATTTCGATGTGATCGAACCGGTGTTTTTCACCACCTCCAACGTCGGCGGCAAGGGGCCGGATATCGGCAGGGATGTGCCTGCGTTGAAGGATGCCAAAGACATAGCCGAACTGAAGGCGATGGACGCCATCATCTCCTGCCAGGGCGGCGACTACACCAAGGAAGTCTACGGCGATTTGCGTTCTGCCGGCTGGAAGGGCTACTGGATCGATGCCGCCTCCACCTTGCGCATGAAGGATGACGCCATCATCATTCTCGACCCGGCCAACAAGAATGTGATCAAGGACGGCCTGGCCAAGGGTATCAAGACTTATGTCGGCGGCAATTGTACGGTCAGCCTGATGCTGATGGCGATAGGCGGCCTGTTCGACAAGGGTCTGATCGAATGGATCAGTCCCATGACCTATCAGGCAGCTTCCGGCGCAGGCGCGCGCAACATGCGCGAGCTGATCCAGCAGATGGGCGCCATCAACCACGAGGTCAAGGCGCTGGTGGATGATCCGGCTGCGGCGATCCTGGAGATCGACAGGAAGGTGGCCGACTTCATCCGCTCGGACCGCTATCCGGTCGATGCCTGGCCCGTGCCCCTGGCCGGTTCGCTGATTCCGTGGATCGACGTTCAGCTTGAGTCCGGCCAAAGCAAGGAAGAGTGGAAGGCCCAGGTCGAGGCCAACAAAATCCTCGGCCGCAGCAGCAATCCGATTCCTATCGACGGGCTGTGCGTGCGCATCGGCGCCATGCGCTGCCACAGCCAGGCGCTGACCATCAAGATGACCAGCGATGTGTCGCTGAACGAGATCGACGATATCATCGCCAGCCACAACCAGTGGGTGAAGGTGGTGCCCAACGATCGCGAGATCACCATGCGCGAGCTGACTCCGGCGGCTGTGACCGGGACCCTGACCGTGCCCGTGGGGCGCATGCGCAAGCTCAACATGGGGCCCCAGTACCTGTCCGCCTTTACCGTTGGAGATCAGCTGCTGTGGGGCGCTGCGGAACCCTTGCGCCGTATGTTGCGCATCCTGATCGAAGCCTGATGTTAATGTTAACGCGAACGTCGCAAAGCGACACTAAATCACTCTCCCCCAAGTCATTGTTGCAAAGTTACAAACTTGTAATCAATCTATCCGGTTGCAAGCTAATGTAAGGTCCAATATTAGCTTGCATCCCTAACTTCATGATGTTAATTTAGTTACCCTATCCGGAAAATAAACTGGGGATGCATGGATCGGAAACTTAAAATAAAAGCCTGGGTGGCAGCCAACATCATGCTGCTTGCCTCGGCACCAGCCATGGCGGCGGGTCTTGGCAAGCTGACGGTGGCGTCAGGCTTGGGTCAGCCATTCTTGGCGGAAATTGCATTGCTGGCGGTGGACAAGAAGGACCTGGGGTCAATCCGAGCCAGCTTCGCCTCCTTTGAGGCTTTCAAAGAAGCAAAGATCGAGCGTTCGTCCGCGCTTTCCGCCATGCGCTTCAGCGTGGAACAGAAAAAGAATGGCGATCCCTACCTCAAGATAACATCCGCTAAGGCTATCGAAGAGCCTTTCCTGGATATGCTGATCGAGCTCGATTGGCCATCCGGGCGTCTGGTGCGGGAATATACCATTCTTCTCGATCCTCCCAGCTATGGCGTGCCGCAGTTGACCATCGCTCCGGTAACACCCCCGGTGACCCAACCTGTTCCAGCTGCCAGTGCCGAACAGAAGTCAGCCGCTATGCCGGCAGGTGCCATGCAGCCGGAAACCAGGGCAGGCATCCCACGTGACAGCGGCGTAGCGAAAGCAGCCGCTGCCGGAAAGCCTGCGCCCGAATCCTATGGGCCGGTCAAGAAAGGCGAAACCCTGTCCGGCATCGCCACTTCCTTGAAATCTGAAGGCCTTAGTCTGGACCAGATGCTGGTGGCCCTGTTTCAGTCGAACAAGCAGGCTTTCAGCGGCAATAATATGAATCGGCTGCAAGCAGGGCAGATCCTGCGCGTTCCTGCGGCCAGCCAGGTTGCCGAGCTGGAAAAGGGCGAGGTGGCCAGGCAGGTAAAAGCCCACGCGGCAGACTGGCACGCGTACCGTCAGAAGCTGGCGGCGGCCGTGGCCGAGGCCAAACCGGCTGCGGATGCGACGGCCAAGCAAGCGGCAAGCGGCAAGATAACCACTGCGGTAGAGGATAGGGCGGCGCCTGCGAAGGAGTCCGCCAAGGATGTGCTGAAGCTGTCGAAAAGCGAAGTGCCGGGGGCGGGTAAACTCGCCGCTGCGGGTACCGGAGCGGGCGGCAAGGAAATGCAGGGGATGAAGGAGCAGATTCATGCCATGCAGGAAGAAGCCACCGCCAGGGAAAAGGCAATCAAGGAAGCGAACCAGCGCATCGCCGAGCTGGAAAAAAACATCAAGGACATGCGGCAGCTTCTGGAACTGAAAAACCAGAATCTGTCCGATCTGCAGAAACAGGCAGCCACCGCAAAGGCGGCACCGCCGGCGGCCAAGCCGGAAGAGAAGCCCGGTGCGCCGGTTGCAGAGCAGAAAGCCGCTCCCGCGACCGCCGAGCAACCTGCAGCCAAGCCGAAGAAACCCAAGCCAGTGCTCGCGGAGCAGAAGAAACCGGAACTTTCGCTGCTGCATGAGTTGATGGACAACCCGCTGTACCTTGGCGGCGGGGCGGCGATTCTGCTGCTTGCCCTGGCGGGCCTTGGCGCGAGAGCGGTTGCTGCCCGGCGCAGCAGGACGGTCGCCAGCTTTGAAGACAGCATCATGACCAGTGGCGACTTGAAGGGCAATACGGTGCTGGGCGGTGTCAGTGGCGGCAAGATAGACACCAACGACACGTCTTTTCTGACCGATTTCAGCCAGGCCGGACTGGGTTCGATAGATACGAACGAAGTCGACCCTATTGCCGAAGCTGAAGTGTACATGGCCTATGGCAGGGATGCGCAGGCGGAGGAAATCCTCAGGGAAGCCCTGGCCAAGGATACGGGCAGGCATGAAATCCGTCTCAAGCTGCTGGAAATCTATGCCGGGCGCAAGAACCTGAACGCCTTCGAGGCGGTGGCCGGCGAGATGTACGCAGCCATCGGCGGGCAGGCCAGCCCGATCTGGGACAAGGCAGCCGAACTGGGGCGCACGCTTGACCCGCAGAATCCGCTCTATAGCGAGAAACAGAAAACAGCCAAGCCCGATCAGATCGACAATACAATGCTGGCAGCAGGTGCTGCGGGGCTGGGTGCCATGGCTGAGCAAGATGTCATGCTCGATTTGGGTGGCCAGGAGATGGCGGAAAGTGCCACATCCGGGCCGGATCTCGATCTCGCGGCTCCGGCAGAAGAAGCCATGCCGGTTATCCCGCTGGACGTGGCACCTGTTCAACCGGCCGAAGAGACCGAGCCGGAAGAGGCGGCCGTTACCGACCTTGGCTTCGACTTCGATCTCGGTGCGCTTGCCGGGGCGGAAGCACAGCCTGAACTGCCTGCGGCGGAAGAGACTGCCGAAGCAGTAGCGGAAGCCGAGGCTGACATGGGTCTGGATTTCAACCTGGATATGGGCGATTCAACGGTTTCGCAACCGGCGGAGGAGCCGGTGGAGGAAGCTGCGGAGGAAGCGGTAGAACCTCAAGAAAGCGCGATGGAATTCGATCTTGGCATGGAGTTCCCGGCCATACCTGAAGCAGCCGTCGCCGAAGAAGAAAGCAAAGCGGAGACGCATCCTGATGCGGCCTTGATCAGTGCCGAAAGCTGGCAGGACGAGGTGATGAGTCTGGTTGATGACGCTGGCACATCAGCCGCAGAGAGCGAAATGCCCTCCGGGAACGAGGTGACTGAAGCAGGGGGCACAGAAGAAATCACAATGCCGGACTTGCCCGACCTCTCCGAAGCTGAAGAAGCAGCAGGTGAAGAAGCAGCATCAGTTGGCGGTGAGGAGGCCATTGAGCTGGCAGCACCACCGGCGGATGAATCTCTGCTGGATTTCGATTTTAACCTGGACCAGGAGGAGGCAGCCGTACCGCATGAAGCGAAGGGAATGGCCGCGTCCGGCCTCGACTTTTCCGGTATCAGCCTGGAAATGGACGAACCTGTTGCCGCCGCTGCAGCCCCCGCAGCCATTGCCGATTTGCCGGATGATTTCGGCAGCCAGGAAGTCTCGACCAAGCTTGACCTGGCGCAGGCCTATGTGGACATGGGCGACAAGGAAGGCGCGCGGGAAATTCTTCAGGAAGTGCTCAAAGAAGGTGCGACAGAGCAACAGGAAGAAGCGCGGAAGCTGCTCGCAGAACTGGGTTAGGATATAAATGTTGCGCGCAACATTTATTGATTAACAGGCCGTTGATGTCAGTACAAGGATTGCCGCAGGGGAGTAGCGTGCCCTTGCACCCGGCCAGCCTGATCATGATCTGGCTGGCCTTCGCTTTATGCCTTCCCTGGTTGCGGACCGCCGATCTGTCGGTGATGGCTGCCCTTTTTTTTATTCCATTGCTGATCAGACGTTCCCCTGAATTCCTCAAGCTGTTGCGCCGCACCCGCTGGCTGATGATCTCCCTGATCCTTGTGTATGCGTTTGCTACGCCGGGTGTGGCAGTGCTTCCCCTTCTCGGCGCTTATAGTCCCAGCCGTGAGGGTCTTCTCTCCGGTGGTCTTCAGGCGCTGCGTCTGGTGGCGCTCCTTGCGGGCCTGGCTGTTTTGTTGGCAGCCATGCCCCGCAACCGGATCTTGGCCGGCCTGTATTTTCTGTTGCGACCTCTTGCCCGGATGGGCGTGGATGTCGATCGAGTCGCCGCGCGAATCTGGCTGACCCTGCATTACGCCGAACAGACCAAGCCGGGGCGGTCCGGTGAATGGCGGACCTGTCTTCGCTCGGCCTTAGCAGGCGGTGATGACGCACGGCAAACCATCATGCTGGAAGTCGGACGTCTTTACTGGCGGGATTACCTGATCCTGCTGTGCGCCGTATTTGCCCTGGCGTTTCTGGTGCTGCGGGGCGGGGCATGAGGATTGCGCTTGGCCTGGAGTACGATGGCAGTCGCTTTTGCGGCTGGCAAAGCCAGCCCTCGGGATGCGGCGTCCAGGATACGTTGGAGAAAGCGCTGTCCGTGATCGCCGGGGAAAGCGTCAGGGTGGTGACGGCGGGCCGCACCGATACCGGCGTGCACGCTCTGCATCAGGTGGTCCATTTCGATACCACCTCGATGCGCCCCGACAGCGCCTGGGTGCGCGGCGCCAATGCATTCCTGCCGGAGAGTGTGGCCATCCAGTGGGCGCAACCGGTGAGCGATGAATTTCATGCCCGTTTCAGCGCGGTTTCGCGGCGCTATCTCTATATGCTGATGAACCACCCGGTGCGCCCGGCGCTGCTTTCGGGCAAGGCGGGATGGTTCCATACCCCACTGGATGTGGAGGCGATGCGGCAAGGCGCGCAGCATCTCGTGGGCGAGCATGATTTTTCCGCCTTCCGCGCCGCCGAATGCCAGGCCAAGTCGCCGGTGAAGCATCTCCAGCAGATACAGATTAAGCGTAGCGGCGATCTTGTCATGTTCGATTTCATTGCCAATGCCTTTTTGCACCACATGGTGCGCAACCTCGTCGGCAGCCTGGTTTACGTCGGCAAGGGCAAGCATCCGCCGGCGTGGATGGGTGGATTGCTGGAAACCCGCGACCGTAGCTGTGCCGCACCCACCTTCTCGCCGGACGGCCTGTATTTGGTTAGCATCGGCTACGACCCGAAATGGGAGCTGCCTATCGTTGGCAGAAAGTTGAATTTAGGTTTAAATTTGTCCACGGATTAACACGGATGTGCACGGGTTGCCGGAAGGCCAGGAAAAAACAGGTGGCTTCATCCGTGTTAATCCGTGGCTAAATTTCAAAACTTGAGAACCATGACCCGAGTCAAAATTTGCGGCATCACCCGGAACGAGGACGCACTCGCTTGCGCCCGGATGGGAGCGGATGCCATCGGGCTGGTGTTTTATCCGCCCAGCCCCCGCTTCGTTACTGCAACGCAGGCGGCGGAAATCACCCGCATTCTGCCGCCCTTTGTCACTACCGTCGGCCTGTTCGTCAATCCTGCCGTGGAACAGGTGGCAGAAGTGCTGCGCCAGGCGCACCTCGACCTGCTGCAATTCCATGGCGACGAAGCGCCGGAATTCTGCGCCAGCTTCGGCGTTCCCTGGCTCAAGGCAATTCGCGTCAAAGCCGGGGTAGATTTGGTACAATACGCGCTTCGCTATCGCGAAGCCAAGGGACTGCTGCTGGATGCCTATGTGGAGGGCACGCCGGGCGGTACCGGACTTTCTTTCGACTGGAGCCTGATCCCGGCCGAATTGCCGTTGCCGGTCATATTGTCCGGCGGGCTAGCGCCAGCCAACGTGGCGGCAGCGATCAGGCAGGTAAAACCGTGGGCAGTGGATGTGTCGAGCGGCGTGGAAATGGCCAGGGGTATAAAGGACGGGGCGAAAATCGCCTCGTTCATGGAGGGAGTGCGTAGTGCAAGTTTATGATTTGCCGGACCAGGCCGGCCATTTCGGGCCTTACGGCGGCATTTTTATGGCTGAAACGCTGATGACGGCTGTAGAGGAATTGCGTCAGCAGTATCTGCGCTATCGTGACGACCCGGAATTCAAGGCGGAATTCGCCTCCGAACTGAAACATTACGTCGGCCGTCCCAGCCCGATCTATCATGCCAGGAACTGGACAGAGCGACTCGGCGGCGCGCAAGTCTATCTCAAGCGCGAGGACCTCAACCACACCGGCGCGCATAAGATAAACAACGCCATCGGCCAGGCCCTGCTTGCCCGCCGCATGGGAAAGAAGCGCGTTATTGCGGAGACCGGTGCAGGCATGCACGGTGTTGCGACCGCCACCGTGGCGGCGCGCTACGGTCTGGAATGCGTCGTCTACATGGGCAGCGAGGACATCAAGCGCCAGGCGCCCAACGTCTACCGCATGAAGTTGCTGGGTGCCACCGTGGAGCCGGTGGAGTCGGGCTCCAAGACGCTCAAGGACGCCTGCAACGAGGCGATTCGCGACTGGGTTACCAACGTCGAAAATACCTTTTATGTATTCGGCACCGCTGCCGGACCGCACCCTTACCCCATGATGGTGCGTGATTTCCAATCGGTCATCGGGGAGGAAGCCAAAAAGCAGATGCCGGAAATGACGGGGCGCCAGCCTGATACGCTGATTGCCTGCGTCGGCGGCGGCTCCAACGCCATCGGCCTGTTTTACCCCTACATCGGCAATGAAAGCGTCCAACTCGTCGGTGTCGAGGCGGCCGGGCTCGGCCTCGAAACCGGCAGGCACGCGGCGCCCTTGAATGCCGGCAGGCCCGGGGTATTGCATGGGAATCGCGTCTACCTGATGCAGGACGAGAATGGCCAGATTATAGAAACCCACTCGATTTCCGCCGGCCTGGATTACCCCGGCGTCGGTCCCGAGCATTGCTGGCTCAAGGACAGCGGCCGCGCCGAATATGTGGCGGTGACCGACGCCGAAGCGCTGCAGGCGTTCCACGATCTGTGCCGCTTCGAAGGCATTATCCCGGCGCTGGAGTCGAGCCACGCCCTGGCCTACGCCGCCAAGCTCGCACCCACCCTGCCGCGCGACAAGATCCTGCTGGTCAACCTGTCCGGTCGCGGCGACAAGGACATGAACACGGTGGCGGAGCTGTCGGGAATCAAGTTCTAGGAACAGCTATGTCACGCATTGCAGCCACTTTCAGCACACTTAAAACGCAGGGCAAGAAAGCCCTGATCCCCTTTATTACCGCCGGTGATCCTCAGCCGGACAAGACGGTGCCGCTGATGCGCAGGCTGGTGGAGGCGGGGGCGAATATCATCGAGTTGGGGGTGCCGTTTTCCGACCCGATGGCGGATGGCCCAACCATCCAGCGCGCGTCCGAGCGGGCGCTCAAGCATGGAGTCAGCCTTCGGGGTGTGCTCGGCATGGTGGCCGAGTTTCGCAAGAAGGATACACTTACTCCAGTGGTGCTGATGGGTTATGCCAATCCGATCGAGGCGATGGGCCATGAGCAGTTCGCAGCCGCTGCGGCAGCGGCCGGCGTGGACGGTGTTCTGACGGTGGACTATCCGCCGGAGGAGAGCGCTGCGTTCGTGGAGCACCTTGGCCGCCATGGCATCGACCCGATCTACCTGCTGTCGCCGACCACGCCGGAAGCGCGCATGGCGCAGGTTGGCAAGCTGGCGCGTGGCTTCATCTATTACGTTTCGCTCAAGGGAGTGACGGGTGCGGCCACTCTCGACACCGCCGAAGTGGCGAGGAAAATACCACAGATCCGGGCGGCCGCCAGCCTGCCTGTAGGTATCGGTTTCGGCATTCGGGATGGTCAGGCTGCAAGAACCATGTCACAAATGGCCGATGCTGTTGTGATTGGCAGCCGCATCGTGGAGGAAATCGAGAATTCGACGGACGAATCGTTGCTGGATAATGTTTACAACCTGGTGAAAAGCTTCAGAGACGCCATGGATGCTGGCGGAAAGGAATAGAAAATGAGTTGGTTCCAGAAACTTTTGCCTCCCAAAATAAAGCGCAAGCTTACGGATGCGAAAAAGAGCATGCCCGAGGGCTTGTGGAGCAAGTGTTTTTCCTGCGAGGCGGTGCTGTACCGTGCCGACCTGGAAAAAAACATGGAAGTGTGCCCCAAGTGCAACCACCACAACCGCTTGTCGTCGCGGGCGCGGCTGGATTCGCTGCTCGACCCCGAGGGGCGCTATGAAATCGGCGCAGAACTGCAGCCGATGGACTTTCTTAAATTCAAGGACAGCAAGCGCTACCTTGACCGCCTCAACGATGCGCAACGCGAGACCAGCGAATCGGACGCGCTGGTGGTGATGCAGGGCAGCATCAAGACCCTGCCCCTGGTGGTGGCGGCGTTCGAGTTCAAGTTCATGGGTGGATCGATGGGCTCGGTAGTGGGCGAACGCTTCGTGCGCGGCGTCCAGGCCTGCATCGAGCAGAATCTCCCCTTTGTGTGCTTCTCCGCCAGTGGGGGCGCGCGTATGCAGGAGGGCCTGACCTCTCTGATGCAAATGGCGAAAACCAGCGCTGCGCTGACACAGCTTGCAAAAGCCAGACTTCCCTTCATCTCGGTGCTGACCGATCCCACCATGGGCGGTGTTTCCGCCAGCTTCGCCATGCTCGGCGATACCATCATTGCCGAGCCCAACGCGTTGATCGGCTTTGCCGGGCCGCGCGTGATCGAGCAGACGGTGCGCGAGACCTTGCCGGACGGCTTCCAGCGCGCCGAATTCCTGCTCGAGCACGGGGCCATCGACATGATCGTCGACCGGCGCGAGCTGCGCGACCGGCTGGCCAATCTGATTTGCATGATGATGCGCTTGCCGCCTGTGGCGGCTTGATAAGTCCTGAGTGGAAAACCGCAACCCAGTTCGGTCTTCCATGAACTCTGGCCCCAGCACTCTTCCCGACTGGCTAGGCTATCTTGAGCAGCTTCATCCCAAAACCATAGATCTCGGCCTGGAACGGGTGGCTGAGGTAAAGAACCGCCTCAAGCTTAACCCCGCATTTCCCCTTATCACCGTCGCCGGCACCAACGGCAAAGGCTCGACCTGCGCCATGCTGGAGGCGATTCTGCTGGCCGCGGGCTACCGCGTCGGACTCTATACTTCCCCGCATCTGTTGCGCTACAACGAGCGGGTGCGGATCAACGGTACCGAAGCGCCGGACGAAGCTCTGTGCAGCGCATTCGCTGCGGTCGAACAGGCGCGCGGCGATATCTCGCTCACTTATTTCGAATTCGGTACCCTGGCGGCGGTATGGCTGTTTTCCCGCGCGGGGCTGGATGCCGCGATCCTCGAAGCCGGCCTGGGTGGCAGGCTGGATGCGGTCAATGTTTTCGATACCGATTGCGCGCTCCTCACCAGCGTGGATTACGACCATATGGACTATCTCGGAGAAAGCCGCGAGCAGATCGGTTTCGAGAAGGCCGGCATATTCCGCGCCGGCAGGCCCGCCATCTGCGGCGAGTACGATGTGCCATACAGCGTGACAGAGCATGCCGAAAAAATCGGCGCGATCATGCATCGTATCGGCCGGGATTTCGGCTACGACGGCGTGGAGCAAAACCAGTGGAGATTCTCGAGCCGTGACGGGCTGCGCCTGGTATTGCCCCACCCCGCCCTGCACGGGGCGTATCAGTTGGGAAATGCGTCGGTCTGCCTGGCCGCACTGGAACAGCTCAAGGCGCGGCTGCCGGTAGCGCCGGACGATATGCGCCGCGGCCTGCTGGAGGCGGCGCTGCCGGGCCGCTTTCAGGTTCTGCCGGGGCGGCCGCAGAGAATTATGGACGTGGCGCACAACCCCCATGCGGCCAAGGCGCTGGCCGCCAATCTGCGCAACATGCCGCCGACGGGTAAGACGATTGCCGTTTTCGCCATGCTGAGCGACAAGGACATAGCCGGGGTGGTGCGAGCGATGAAGGAACAGGTGGACCTCTGGTTGGTCGCCGGAATCAGCCAGCCGCGCGGCGCAAGCGCCGAAGACCTGCTGGGGGTGCTGGAGGAAGCGGGTCTGGCCTCGCGCACTCGAGCATTCCGTACCGTGGCGGAAGCTTACCGTCATGCCTGTGATAAGGCCGCCGAAGATGATAAAATTGTTATTTTTGGTTCCTTTTATACTGTCGCGGAAGCGATGACATTGGCTGCGGCGAAAGGTTGACGGGTTTATTGTCGATCACAAGGTTAAAACCACCGGCTTTAGCCGGTCAGCTTTAGCTGAGATAATATGTCGCACGAAGGGAGGTGCGGCGTGGAATACAGATATGGCAGTCATACGGTGTTTCAAATTG
>JAJYUW010000082.1 GCA_021792335.1 Pseudomonadota bacterium
CGAGATGCTGCGTCCCGCGGTATTCATCCCGGAAGCGAAGCGGCTTAACGTGCTGCTCAAGGAATTCCGCAGCAACCGCAATCACATCGCCATCGTGGTGGACGAATACGGCGGTGTGGCCGGTATCGTGACCATCGAGGATGTGCTGGAGCAAATCGTCGGCGAGATCGAGGACGAATACGATTACGACGAGCAGGAAGACAATATCATCCGTGTGCCGGACGGCCGCTTTCGCGTCAAGGCGCAGGCCGAGATTGCCGATTTCAACGAAGTGATGGGCACCCAATTCAGCGACGA
Source organism: Pseudomonadota bacterium (assembly GCA_021792335.1). GTDB lineage: Bacteria > Pseudomonadota > Gammaproteobacteria > Burkholderiales > Sulfuricellaceae > Sulfuricella. The sequence goes on from JAJYUW010000082.1 coordinate 298, forward strand.
GGATTTCGATACCGTCGGCGGTTTGGTGGTCAGCAAATTCGGGCATATGCCCAAACGCGGCCAGCAGGTGACTTTCGACGGCCTCAAATTCAGCGTGCTGCGTGCCGACAGCCGCCGCCTTTATTCCATGATGGTGGAAAAAACGGCGGCAGAGGACGCTGTCTCCGAATAATAAACCTAAAAACCGCGGTTGTCGAACTGCCAGCCCTTCGATACGCCCGCTGCGCGGGCTACTCAGGGCGAACGGGATATTCACCCGTTGGGTGAGAAGCCGTTCGTGGTGAGTAGCCTTGCGTAGCAAGGCGTATCGAACCATGAATGGCCTGCAACTGCCGAATTTAGGATAAATCAGGAAGGGGCGGTCTGTCAGGCCGGAGCCAGCGCCTTTTTTACCGTTTCGAGCAAGTCCGCAGGCCAGAGCGGTGCGAGCTGCAGCGCTTCTTCATGTCCGCGTTCGGACATTTTTCTCCAGGTCTTGCGCACGATGCCGATCAGCTTCGGTTCGCTGTAGTGCGGGGCGAAGGGAACGAAATAATACTGCAGGAAAACCAGGCAGATCACGTCTTCCAGCACTTGTCCCTCATCCGGGATCAGCTTGATGCGATCCTTCAGCAGCAAGGTTCTGACCCGTTCAATGGTCGCATCGTCGTAGCCGACTTCGCGCATGATTGCGGCAGTGGTGTCGCCGTGGAATTTCGCCAGGGTGATGCGCCACTGGTCGTAGCCCTTGCGGTCCATCGGATAACGCTCTCGCGGAATGGCCCAGCGGCGGATATGCTGGGCGCGCGCGGCGAGCTTCAGCGCTTCGGAAGCGTTAGGGTCGTACTTGTCCATCCAGGCTGTCATGCGCTGCGCATACAGCATTTCCTTGGCGTATTCTTTTCCCTCGAACACTTCCTTGTTGGGGTCTTCCGCGTTGGCGGCGTCGATACGGGCAATCGCATTGTTGAAGCGGTCGGTTACGGTCGTCATGGTGTCTCGCTAAATAAAGTGAAAGTCAGGCCGGTTATGGTATACAGGGCGTTGATTTTTGTTAACAAGTAATTTTTATGCTGCAAATGGAGTGGGCCGAAAAAGTTGCCGCCGATTTTCCTGCAGTTCGACAGGCTTCCGGGCCGGAGCTCTTCCTTGACGGGATGTGATCATGGACATAGACTTGGCTGATAAAAAAGATCCCTTCTCGTCTCCTGATCGCCCAAGCCAGTGCTGAAGATATGTGGGCTGGTCAGCGCCGATCGGGCGTTTTTAGACTGTCCGGTCAAGCTGCCGGCGGTAGCGTAACCAGTGGGCAATGCCCGCCAATGACTGCCACAAGCCAAACGACATTTCAAACTACGATTGCCGCATCGATTGCCGACGAAGCCGCACGCTGCGTCGCCTGCGGTCTGTGCCTGCCGCATTGCCCGACCTATCGCAAGACCTTGAGCGAGGCGGATTCACCGCGCGGGCGCATTGCGCTGATGCAGGGCTGGCTTGCGCGGAGTATTCCGCTGAACGAGCGATTTCTCGGCCATATCGATTTGTGTCTCGCCTGCCGGGCCTGCGAGAATGTGTGTCCGAACAATGTGGCCTATGGCCGCTTGATCGCCGGGGTGCGTGGCGAAGTCGAGAGGTTGAGGCGGCGCAGCCTGTGGCAGCGGCTGGTGCGCGACGGTCTGGTGGACGGCGTAGTCACCAAACCGGCGATGTTGCGACTGGCGGGCGGCGCCGTGCGGATCTGGCAGATGTCCGGGTTGCAGGCGCTGGCGCGCAAGTCGAAATGGGCGAAACAATCCGCCCCGGCGCGCGCGGCGGCGCAGTTGCCTCAGCTCAAGCCCCAGCCGGTCTGGCGTACTGTCTATCCGGCAGAAGGCCTGGTGCGCGGCGAGGTGGGGCTGTTTCTCGGCTGCGTGGCCCGTGCGGCGGACAGCGAAACCCTGAGGGCCTCGATTTTCGTCCTCAACCGGCTAGGCTACTCGGTGCATGTGACGCCCCGGCAGGGGTGCTGCGGTGCGCTGCACACCGGGCTGGGCGAGCCGGAAAAGGCGCGCGGCTTCGAGCGCCAGAATCTCGACGCTTTTTCCGGTGCGGAACTGGACGCCGTGATCTCGACCTCGGCGGGTTGCGGTGCGGCGCTGAAGGCTTATCCCCCGGCTTTCGCCGGCAAAGTGAAGGACATCAGCGAATTCCTCTGTGCCGCTCAAGGCTGGGAAGCGGCGGGAATCGCGCCGCTGCCGGAAAAGGTGGCGGTGCACGAACCCTGTCTGATGCGCAATGTCCTGCATTGCCAGGACGCGCCGTATACTCTGCTGCGCCGCATTCCCGGCGCAACCGTCGAGCTCCTGGCGGGAAACAGTCAGTGCTGCGGCGCGGCGGGAACCTATTTTCTCACCCAGCCGGATATGGCGGGAGCCCTGCTTGCTGATAAAATGGAGGCAGTCAGGGCGAGTGGGGCAAAATATCTCGCCACCGCCAATATCGGCTGCGCTATTCACTTGGTCTCGGGTCTGCGCGAGTCGGGCGTGATGATTGAAGCGCTGCATCCGGTAACATTGATCGCGCGCCAGATGGGATTTGAAGATGACAAAATTAGATGAATGGATCGTGGAATTCGACAAGGGTTTGCGCACGCTGTTCGCGCCGGCGCGAACAACTCGCCCGCTACCGGGCAGCAACCTCGCCGAGGCGGAGATGGGCGCTGAGGAAAAGCGCCTGGCGGCGGCGCTGATGCGCGTGAACCACAGCGGCGAAGTCTGTGCGCAGGCTCTGTACCAAGGGCAGGCGCTGACGGCGCGCCAGCCGGAAATCCGCCATGCGCTGAAAGAGGCGTCCGACGAGGAAACCGAGCACCTGAACTGGTGCGAAAACCGTATCAGCGAGCTGGATGGCAGGAAAAGCCTGCTCAACCCCGCCTGGTATGCCGGGTCGCTGGTGTTTGGCGCGCTGGCCGGTGCGCTGGGGGATAAATGGAGTCTGGGCTTTCTGGCCGAAACCGAGCGCCAGGTGGTGCATCATCTGGATGGCCACTTGCAGCGTCTGCCCGCCCAGGATCAAAAAAGCCGCGCCATCGTCGAGCAGATGAAAGAGGATGAGGCCAAACATGCCGTCGCGGCGCTGGAGCAAGGCGCCGCGGAGCTGCCCGCGCCGGTGAAGCTGGCGATGAAGCTGTCCGCCAGGATGATGACTGCAACTGCTTTCAGGGTTTGACAATTAACCACAGAGACACAGAGAAGAACAAAATCTTTCAACGCAAAGACGCAAAGGCCGCGAAGAATTCTCAGGTCTTTCTTTGCGCCCTTTGCGTCTTTGCGTTAAGTGCTTTTTCGATTTTTTCTGTGTCTCTAGTGGTGAGTCTTTAATCCTCGATAATCTCGAAATCGTGCGTAATCTCGGCAGTTTTTCCGAGCATAATCGAAGCCGAGCAGTATTTCTCAGAGGACAGCTTGATTGCCTTTTCCACCTGCTCCGGCTTGACCCCTTTGCCGCGCACGATGAAATGGAAGTGCATTTTGGTGAATACCTTGGGTTCCTTGTCGGCGCGCTCCGCCTCGATGGAGACCTCGCAGCCGCTGACGGGCTGGCGGCTCTTTTTCAGGATAGCCACGACGTCAAAAGCAGTGCAGCCGCCGGCACCGAGCAGCAGCATTTCCATCGGGCGTGGCCCAAGGTTGCGGCCTCCGGCATCAGGGGGGCCGTCCATCAGTACGGCATGATTGCTATCGGTGATGCCGAGGAAGCTGGCGTCTTCCACCCATTTAATTCGTGTCCGCATCAGATCGCCTTTCTTGAACGTGTATTTGAACGAGACAAATTATAGCATCGCGAGGCAATTTTACGATTGACAGTGGAGATAGTCTTGGCATAAAATGCGCGTCTTTCTCTGATACAGCAACCGGAATTTCTGCATGAAAACCTTTTCTGCAAAATCGCATGAAGTAAAACGTGACTGGTTCGTGGTGGATGCCACGGATAAAGTTTTAGGTCGTCTCGCAAGCGAGATCGCATCGCGTCTGCGCGGCAAGCACAAGCCCGAGTACACGCCGCACGTTGACACCGGTGACTACATCGTGGTGATCAACGTAGACAAGCTGCGCGTTACCGGCAACAAGGCCGAAGACAAGGTGTACCATCGCCATACCGGCTTTCCTGGTGGCCTCTACACCACCACCTTCGCCAAGATGCATGCCCGTTTCCCGGGCCGTCCGCTGGAAAAAGCTGTCAAGGGCATGCTGCCGAAAGGCCCCCTGGGCTACGCCATGTTCCGCAAGCTGAAAGTTTACAAGGGCGCTCAGCACATGCATAGCGCGCAGCAACCCAAAGTTCTGGAAATTTAAGGAATCAGCATGAACGGCAATTACTACTACGGCACTGGCCGTCGCAAGAGCTCTGTAGCGCGGGTGTTCCTGAAGCCGGGCAAGGGCGATATCGTCGTCAACGACAAGCCTGTGGATATCTATTTCTCACGCGAAACCGGTCGTATGGTTGTTCGCCAGCCGCTGGAATTGACCAGCCACCAAGCTACGTTCGATATCATGGTCAACGTGCATGGCGGCGGCGAATCCGGCCAGGCAGGTGCGGTGCGGCATGGTATTACGCGTGCGCTGATTGATTATGACGCTGCACTGAAAAGTGCACTGAGCAATGCCGGTCTGGTTACGCGCGATGCGCGCGAAGTTGAACGGAAAAAAGTCGGCTTGCGCAAGGCGCGTCGCGCCAAGCAATTCTCCAAGCGTTAATCGCTTTGGCATCTGCAAAAAAGCCGCCTTCGGGCGGCTTTTTTGTTGCCTACAACTGACAGTGTTATTATCATCAAAAGTTCGATTTCAGGAAACGGGTTGAAAATGATTAAAGTCGGAATCGTCGGCGGTACAGGCTATACCGGAGTGGAACTGCTGCGTTTATTGGCGCAGCATCCGGAAGTCGAATTGATGGCCATCACCTCGCGCAAGGAAGCGGGTATGGCGGTCAGCGACATGTTTCCCAACCTGCGCGGCAGGGTAGGGCTGAAGTTCGTCGATCCGGCCAATGCGCCGCTTAAATCCTGTGATGTGGTTTTTTTCGCCACTCCCAATGGCATCGCCATGCAGGAGGCGAGGGACCTGCTTGATGCCGGGGTGCGCGTGATTGACCTTGCCGCGGATTTCCGCATCAAGGACGTCGCTCTGTGGGAAAAATGGTACGGCATGCAGCATGCCTGTCCGGATCTGATCGCCGAGGCGGTTTACGGACTGCCGGAGGTAAACCGTGAGCAGATTAAAAAGGCGCGGCTGATTGCCAATCCCGGTTGCTACCCGACCGCGGCTCAGCTTGGTTTTTTTCCGCTGATCGAGGCGGGTGTGGCTGATCTTGGCCATCTGGTCGCGGATTGCAAGTCCGGGGTTTCCGGCGCGGGGCGCAAGGCAGAAGTGCACACCCTGTTCAGTGAGGCCACGGACAATTTCAAGGCCTACGCCGTGTCCGGCCATCGCCATCTGCCGGAAATCCGCCAGGGGCTTGCTCTCGTTGCGGGGAAGCCCGTGCAGCTGACTTTCGTGCCTCATCTGACGCCGCTGATTCGTGGCATCCATGCGACTTTGTACGTCCGCCTGAAGGCGGATGTGGATTTGCAGGCGCTCTATGAGAAACGCTATGCGGATGAGTACTTCGTTGATGTTCTTCCCGCCGGATCGCATCCCGAAACTCGCTCGGTACGTGGCGGGAATTTTTGCCGCATCGCGGTGCACCGGCCGCAGGGAGGCGATGTCGCCGTGGTGCTGTCGGTGATCGACAATTTGACCAAGGGCGCGGCGGGCCAGGCCGTGCAAAACATGAATATCCTGTTTGACTTGCCTGAAACCATGGGCCTGGAGCAAATTCCTCTGCTGCCATGAGGGGGCTGCACCGCGCACTTAAACGCCGTTTCAGCATCGCCGCTTCCCCTTTGGCGGTGAGACGGCACCTGGCCTGGTACTGGCGTTTTCCCATCATGTTGATTTTGTTGGCGGGCGGGGTAATGCTGGCGTGGTCATTTTATGATGCCGGGATGCGGTTTGCCGGCTTTGAGCGCGGTGAAACGGTGGGCGAACTGCAGCGGTTGCGGGACAAAATGGGTACGTTGGTGCGGGAAAATGCGACTCTGCATTCGGCGGGTGCACAGAGCGAACGCAAACTGCAGATCGAGCAGGCAACGCAGAATGACCTTGCCAAAACCGTCAAGTCGTTGCAGGATGAGAATGCGCAGTTGAAGGGAGATCTGGCTTTCTTCCGCAAGCTGATGTCCCCTGACAAGAATGATGGCAATCTCAGCATCTATCATTTCAGGGTTGAAAATAGCGGTTCTCCGGGCGAATATCGCTTTCGGCTGTTACTGTTGCAGGGCGGACAAAGAGAGCGGGACTTTCAGGGCAGGGTGCAACTGCTGGTTAATTACGCGCAGAAGGGGAAAAAAATGGTAATGACAGTCCCCTCCCCGAAAGAAACGGATGCCCCTGCGTTCAAGGTGAATTTTAAATTTTATCAGCGCCTGGAAGGGGCCTTTCGCATTGAGCCTGATGCGTCGGTGAAGAATGTCCAGGTGCGCGTATTCGAAAATGCTGCGGTGCAGCCGAAACTGATGCAAACCGCCAACGTATTTTGAGAGTGAGGATGGGATGTTTTTCGGGAATAACAAACGAAGCAGGCCACAAAATCGCATTGATTCCTTGATTGGTTCGGATACGAAAATAGAGGGCAATATTATCTTCAGTGGGGGCTTGCGCGTAGACGGCAGCATCAAGGGAAATGTCAGCGAGGTGGATGATCAGCCCAGCACCTTGGTGCTGAGCGAACAAGCCAGAGTCGAAGGGGTGATCCGGGTGTCCCACGTGGTAATTAATGGCACCGTGGTGGGCCCCGTTCAGGCGCAGGAATATGTGGAACTACAATTGAAATCCCGTGTCACAGGCGATGTGTTTTACAAAACCCTGGAAATGCATGTTGGGGCAATTGTGGAAGGAAAGCTGGTGCATCGGGAAGGCGCCACCGAAAAATTGGCCGAAGTTCAACCGGTTTCTAGTATTTGACTAATTAACTCAACTATTGCATAATTACTAACAGTATTATTTTTAAGGAGAAACGGAATGAATGCAGTGACCGATATGCCCAGCCCGCTGATTTTTACCGAAAGCGCGGCGGCCAAGGTGAAGCAGCTGATTGACGAGGAAAACACGCCTGGCTTGAAGCTGCGCGTGTTTGTGACCGGTGGCGGCTGTTCCGGTTTTCAGTACGGTTTCACCTTTGACGAAACCGTCAACGAAGATGATACCATGGTGGAGAAGAACGGGGTTTCCCTGCTGATCGATCCGATGAGCTTCCAGTATCTGGTGGGTGCCGAGATCGACTATCAGGAAGGCCTGCAGGGTTCGCAGTTCGTGATCAAGAATCCGAATGCTCAGACCACCTGCGGCTGTGGGTCTTCTTTCTCCGCTTAATATTATTTCGCGGTTAGGGCAGAAAGAAAGGGGCGCAAGCCCCTTTTCTTTTTTAGGCTGGATAAATTGCGCCGAGAATACGTGCCCCCTTCGCGCCGGTGACTTCCGGCAGATTGCCGGACTGTCCGTGCAGGGTTTGCCTGGCAAGCCAGGCAAACGCGAACGCTTCCACCCAGTCCGCATCAACGCCCAATTCATCTGTCACAGAAATGATGCTGCCCGCCAGACGTTGTTTCAGTCCGTGGACGAGTGCTCCGTTATGGGCGCCACCCCCGCACAGGTAGATTTCGTCGGCCCCTTTGCAATGGTCCAGAATGGCGGCGGCAATCGCTTCCACACTCAGTTGCAACAGGGTCGCCTGCACGTCGGCAGGGGCCAGCCCAGGCGACAGAAAACGTCGTAGCCAAGACAGGTTGAACTGGTCGCGGCCTGAGCTTTTGGGCGGTGACATAGCAAAGAATGGTTCTGCAAGGAATTGTTGAAGTAGATCGGGAATGACTTTGCCGCTTTTCGCCCAGGCACCATTTTTGTCGTAAGGCTGCCCCAGATGCTGGCTGGCCCATGCATCCAGTAAAAGATTGCCGGGGCCGCAGTCGAAGCCGAGTACTTTCCCCCCTGGCGGCAGGTCTGTCAGGTTGCTGATGCCGCCAATATTGACGATGACGCGGTGCCGTTCGGAGTGACGGAATAGCGCAGCATGAAATGCCGGCACGAGCGGGGCGCCCTGGCCGCCAGCGGCAATGTCGCGGTTCCTGAAATCGGCTACCACGGTGATGCCGGTAAGTTCGGCCAACAAGGAAGGGTTGCCGAGCTGAATGGTAAAGCCGAGATCGGGCCGGTGGCGCACGGTCTGGCCGTGGCAGCCGATGGCCATGACTTGCTTCGCCTCTATTCCGGATTGCCGCAGCAATTCCAGGACAGCCGTTGCATAGGCGCGAGATAACCCATTTGATGCCAGCGCAGAACGTTCGAGCTCGTTTTCGCCAGCTTGGTTCAGTGCCAGCAGTTCGTCACGCAGTGGCCCTTCAAAGTGCTGGAAATGGCTGCGCAGAGGCCTGCATGTGTTGTTTTCGAATGCGGCGAGAGCTGCATCAATACCGTCGAGACTGGTTCCGGACATCAACCCGACACAGTATTCAGGGGAACTCAAAGCTTAGGGCCTGTAAATATTAGGGCCTGTAAATAAATAACCAGAACATTCTGGCTACCCTGGCGGGCGCGCTGCGGCGTTGCTGGTCGCTTGCAGGGAATGGCCATGCGGCGCGCCCGGCGTCTTGCATCGCATCCCGCCAGCACACCCATAATTGTCCAGGTTATTTATTTACAGGCCCTTAATCGAGCGATGCCAGGTTGGTGTTCTGCAGCAGGTTAAGGCGCAGTGCCAGATTTTCAGCTGCCTTGTTGAAATCGGCCTTGTATTTTGCGGCGATGGGGAAGGCGGTCGGCATGGCAATGGTCAAGGGGTTGCGTTGCACGCCCGCGACACGGAATTCATAGTGGAGATGGGGGCCAGTCGCGAGACCGGTCATGCCCACATAAGCAACAATATCTCCCTGGTTCACTTTGCTGCCTTTACGCAGGCCCTTGGCAAAGCCGGAAAGATGGCCGTAGGCGGTGCTGTACTGGCCCTGGTGCTGAAGCACGAGAAGATTGCCGTAGCCGCGCTGCTTGCCGATGAAGGTGACCGTGGCATCGGCTACCGCCTTCACGCGTGTGCCGGTGGGCGCGCCATAGTCGATACCTTTATGGGCGCGCCATTCTTTCAGTACCGGGTGAAAGCGAGCATTAGTAAAGCCCGATGTGATCCTGGAAAACTCCAATGGGGAGCGCAGGAAGGCCTTGCGCAGGTTTTTCCCTTCGGGTGTGTAGTAACCGCCCCGACCTTCCCGATCCTGGAAATAAACGGCACGATAGCTTTTTCCGTTATTGACGAACTCTGCCGCCAGCACGCGCCCCGTTTTGATCAATTCGCCCTTGTTATAGAACGATTCGTAAACCACAGTGAATTTGTCGCCCTTTTGCAGGTCACGGTGAAAATCGATATCCGAGGAGAAAATATCGACCAGTTGCATGGCAATGTTATCGGGAATGTTGGCGGCATCGGTTGCGCCGAATAGGGAGCTCGTGACTTCCGCTGATTTCATCAGGACGCGGCTTTCGAGCGGGACCTGCACATCGCTGGCCCTGAATTCGCCGGATTGCTTCTCCACATTGAGCATGGATTCGGTGCCGCTGATGTATTGCAGGGCGAGCAGATTTCCCGCTTCGTCGGTCTGGGCGCGAACAATGCGGCCGGGTATTAGCAGGCGCAGGGATTTCGAGTCTTTGGCGCTTTGCAGAAAACCGTTGATATCCGTGTCGTTGATGTTAAGTCGATCCAGCAAAGCTGAAATCGTATCGCCGCGCTGAATGCGCTCTTCGTGCCAGAAGCTGCCCGCAGCTCCGGTATCGGATTGAGCCTGCGGCAGTTCGAGGTTCTCGATGACGGTTTGTATGGGTATTTGGCGCGTGTTGGTTCCTGGGGCGATACCGAACGCGGCAACCATGCCAAACAAAGGCAGACTGGAAATTGCCACCAGCCAGCGTAGACTTAATTTTCGTTCTTGCGAGAACAGCTTTTGCGCTAAAATGCCGATCTTGTTGTTTTGCATGACTTCCCTGAGCTTTTTCTGTAGGCCAAAGTCTAACAGAAGATGGATGCCCGGTGAAGGTTGAATCTATTAAATTTTGTTTATGCGGGTGGTGCGGATGAGCCAGGTTAACGAGGCGTTACAGATTATAAAGCGAGGATGCGAAGAACTGCTGTTGGAGCAGGAGCTGATCGATAAATTGGCTACCGGCAGAGCCCTGCGCGTCAAGGCCGGGTTCGATCCCACCGCACCGGATCTGCATCTTGGGCACACCGTTTTACTTAACAAGTTGCGCCAGTTCCAGGAGTTGGGGCACGAGGCGATGTTCCTGATCGGTGATT
>JAJYUW010000083.1 GCA_021792335.1 Pseudomonadota bacterium
ATTGAGGGTGTGGTTGAACAGCCACAGCGCCATCACCCCGCCGATGATGGCGAGCGGCTGCGCCAGCATGATGATGAAGGGCTGGAGGAAGGAGTTGAACTGGCTCGCCAGCACCATGTAGAGCAGCACCAGCGCCAGGGTGAAGGCGAAGATCATGTAGTTCACGGTTTTGCCGAATTCCTCCGCCTGGCCGATCATCTTGACGCTGTAGCCGAGCGGCAGGATGTCGGCCGCCACCGCCTTGACCTTGGCCACCGCATCGCCCAGCGGGATGGTGGGCGTGGCATAGAAGGTGGTGGCGTATTGCAGGTCGAAACGTCCGATCACCGCCGCGCCCAGCGTCTGCTTGATGCCGGTGACGGTATCGAGGCGCACCAGCTTGCCGTCGCGGCTGCGCAGATAGATCTTGGAGAGATCGGAAATCTGGTTGAATTCGCCGTCCTTGGCCTTGAGGCGGATGTCGTAGCGCTGGCCGTCGCCCGGCTCGTCATTGTACTTGGCGATGTCCACGCCGCCGGAGAGCATGTTGAGCGCCAAAGCCACGTCCTGCGTGGTCAGCCCGGCGGCGGCGATGCGGGTGCGGTCGGGGCTGAGTGCGAGCTGCGGCAGGTCGAGTTGCAGATCCATGTCCATGCGGCCGATGCCCGGCTCCGCCGAAATCTTCTGCTGTATCTGTTGCGACAGGCGGCCGACTTCCTCGAGGTTGGGGCCGTTCACCACGAACTGCAACGGCTCGCCGCGCTGGCCGCCTACCATCGGGTAAGGCGCGGCAAAGGCGCGCGCGCCGGGGATCTGCGCCAGCTCCTTGCGCAGGACGGGAATGATTTCCTGCTGCTTGACGGTGCGCTCCCGGCGCGGCGCCATGCGCACCACCACCATCGCCTGGTTGACCTGGCCGGCGTTGCCGAGGCCGATGAGGGCGAATTCGGTGACGATTTCCTTGTGCCGGAAGAGGATCTCCTCGACCATGCGCAGGCGGCTGTCGGTGTAGTCGATGCTGGAGCCGAGCGGGGTACGCAGGTTGACCAGAAAACGTCCCTCGTCCTCATCCGGCACGAAGGTCTTGCCGACGTTGGCGAAAAAATAGCTGCTCGACACCACCGTCACCAGCGTCAGCGCCACCACTTTCCAGCGATGCCGAAGCGCCTTGTCGAGCAGGTAGCGGTAAGTATTGTCCATGCCGTGGAAAAAACGGTCGAGCGCGTAATAGATCCTGCCATGCTGCTTCGATACCCGCAGGTAACGGGAGCACAGCATCGGCGTCAGGGTGAGGGAAACGAACAGCGATACCAGCACGCCGAAGGTGACCACCACCGCGAAGGACTTGAAGAACTGCCCGATGATGCCGCCGAGGAAGATCACCGGCGCGAAGATCGACACCAGCGACAGGGTGGCCGCGAGCACCGCGAACACCACTTCGCGGCTGCCGTTGACCGCCGCGGCCACCGGATCGGGGTCGATTTCCTCGCGGTGGCGGAAGATGTTCTCCAGCACCACGATGGAGTCGTCCACCACCACGCCGATCAGGAGCAGCAGCGCCAGCATGGTGAGCGAGTTGAGGGTGAAGCCGGCGAAATAGATGACGGCCACCGCACCGAGCAGCGACACTGGAATGGCGGTGGCGATGATCAGGGTGGAACGCACGCTGCGCAGGAACAGCCAGACGATCAGCGAGGCCAGCAAGGTGCCCTCGACCAGATGCTCTTTCAGCGAGTTGACGATTTCCTGGATGAAGAGCGCATCGTTGGACACAATGTCGAGCGTCATGCCCGGCGGCAATTGCGGAATGATCTCGCTATCCAGGCGTTTCTTGATGGCGTCGACAATCGCCACGGTGTTGGTGTTGGCCACCTTGACGATGCCCAGGCCGATGGTGGTCTTGCCCATGAAGCGGGCGAGCTGGCGGTAGTCAGCGAGTCCGTCCCGGATCTCCGCCACGTCCCTGAGGCGCACCGGCGCGCCGTCACGGTAGGCGACGATCATTTTTTCAAGATCGTCCAGGCGATGGAATTCCAGGTCGAGCTTGATCAGGTGTTCGGTGGCCTTGCCGACCAGGAAACCGCCGGCCACCTGCACGTGTTCAGTGGCGAACGCAGTGCTCAGATCCTGGGCAGTAATCTGGAAGGCCGCCATTTTCGCCGGCAGCAGGTTGACCCGGATAGTCCGGTCGCGGCGGCCGCCGAGGCGCACTTCGCCGACGCCGTCGATAGTTTCCAGCCGCTTCTTGATCACGTTCACCGCATGCTGGTTGAGCTGCTGCTGCGTGCGGTCGCCGCGCAAGGCCAGCCACATGATCGGCATGGCATTGGTTTCCACCTTGGATACCACCGGCGGATCGGCGTCCTTGGGCAGGCGCCGCAGCACCTGGTTGACCTTGGACTGCACCTCGTTGAAGGCGACATCGACTTTCTTGTCCAGGCTGAAGGTGATATTGATCACCGATACGCCGGGGGAGGACGAGGACTGGATATGCTCGATACCGGGCACGCTGTTGACCGAGGTTTCCAGCACATTGGTGATGCTCGAATCGACGATGTCCGGGTTGGCCCCTTTCAGGGTGGTGGAGATCGAGATGACGGGAAATTCGATATAGGGGAAGCGGTCCATGCCGATGCGCTGGTAGCTGATGAGGCCGAACAGCACCAGCACCGCGGACATCATGAACGCCAGTACATGGCGTTTGATCGAGAGTTCGGGTAGGGTCATGATGGCGGCTCTAGTTTTTCGGCTGGTCCTGTTTCTTCTGGCCCTGGCCGGCGCCGGGCTGCTTCACCGTCACCGCCGCCTGGTCGGTGAGGAAGCCGGCTCCGTCCACCGCCACGGTTTCGCCTGCCTTGAGCCCGGTCAGGATTTCCACCATGCCGTTCTGCTTTACGCCGGTGGTGACGATGCGCTGCGCCACCTTGCCGTTATCGAGCACATACATCACGGTGCCGGCAGGGCGCAGCACGATGCTGGTTTCCGGTGCGATCACCGCATCCGGGTGTTCCTCGACCACCACCGCGCCGTTGATCGAGGCGCCCGGCTTCCAGTCGCCGGGGTTATTCACTTCCACGATGGCATCGAAAGCGCGCGACGTGCCGCCTACCGCCGGCCGCACCTGCTCGATTTTTCCGCTTACCGTTTTGCCCGGCGCAGTGGGGGTGGACAGCGTGACCGGTTGGCCGACCTTGATGCGCGATGCCACCGTCTCGGGGAAGGGCAGGCGGATGCGCAGTTTCTCGCCGGTGGAAAGCTGAAACACCGGCTTGCCCAGATCGATCCAGTCGCCCACCGAGATCATGCGGTTGTCCACCCGACCATCCACCGGCGAGACGATGCGGGTGCGGGACAGATTCTTGGCGGCACGGGTGAGCTGTTCGCGGCTGGAAACATTCTGCGCTTCGACTTCCTCCAGTTTGGAGGGGGAAACGAAACCTTTTTTATGGAGATCGCGGTAGCGCTCGGTGAGCTTCTGCTGCGTCACCGCCTGGGCTTCCAGCCGCTTGGCGTCGGCGGCATAGTCGGTCGGGTCGATTTCTGCCAGCAGTTGACCCTTCTTCACCGGATCGCCAATTTCCGCGTGCACCCTGATAATGCGTCCGGCCACTTCGGCCCCCACCTTGGGCGCGGTGGCGCTGTCCGCCTCGCCGATGGATTGCTCCAGCACCTGCATGGCGCGGGATTGCGCCTGGGTGACAGTAATGATCGCCGGCGGCGGCCCCGCTTTCTTCTGCTCTTCAGGCTTCTTCGCGCAACCCGGCAGCAACAGGGTCGCACCGAGCACACAGGGGACCAGGATCGATAGTGTCGTTCGCATGTGGTTGTCCAAAGGGTTGTTTAGGGTTTTGGCAAAATGCCATGCAGCAGGATCTCCGCCAGCATGGCACTGTAGCGCTCCGGGGCGGCGGTGAAACTGACATCGGGAAAGTGGCGCAACACATCGCGCGACTGGAAAAAGAATACATCGGCGCCGATCAGCAGCGTGGCAAGCATGGCGGGGTCTATTTCCTTGCGCAATTCACCTTTTTTCTGGCCGCTGCGCAGGATCTCCACCAGGCCTGCGAAGTTCTCTCCGAACACCTGCTCGGCGAATTCCTTGCCGCGCTGCGGGCCGTTTTCCAGCAAGTCGCGCAGGACCAGCCGGGAAATCTTTTCGTCCTGCAGCATGCTGGCCAGATGAGAGACGGAATAGTCGCGCAAGCGCGCAACAAAGGCGCCTTTGTCGCTGCCGAGTTGATCGATCTGGGCGTGCGACTCGCTGCAGGCGATTTTCAGTACCGCAAGGTAAAGATCGTTTTTGGATTTGAAATGATGAAACACATTGGCCTTGCTGACGCCGGCGCGATCGGCGATCGCGTTCATCGATACCGCATCGAAACCGGATTCGGCAAAAAGATCCTTGGCCGCGGCGAGAATCCGCTCGGTCGCGTCCGTAGCGGGGGTGGACAGGGTTTCGGTGGGTTCAGCCAAGGGCATGGTCGGCTCTTTCATGCGTGATAATCCGGCATAAATTAGCACTGACTGACCGGTCGGTCAATGTGATGCGGGAATCATGGGAGCGGCTGCAGGCAAACCATCGCTGAAAAAGACGGGCTCGGGATCAGAAAACAAAAACGGCGGGCAATACGCCCGCCGTTGTGTAGACATTAACCCGATTATTTCTTGGCGGCTGCGGCCATGGTAACGGCTGGCTTGGAGGCTACGGCTTTTTTCACGGGCGCTTTTTTTGCCGTCGCGGTTTTGGCTGCCGGCTTGGCTACGGCTTTAGCCGTTGTGGTTTTCTTCACCACCGCCTTGGCCGCAGGTTTCTTGGCGGCAGTTTTGGTTGCAGGTTTGGCAGCAGCCTTGGCGGCTGTTTTCTTGACGGCCGGTTTGGCGGCGGTCGTAGCTTTAGCCGCGGCAGGTTTCTTCGCTGCGGTTTTGGCTACGGCTTTTTTTGCCGGCGCGGCTTTGGCTGCCGGTGTGGCTACGGCTTTGGCTGTTGTGGTTTTCTTCACCACCGCCTTGGCCGCAGG
The DNA here is from genome assembly GCA_021792335.1 of Pseudomonadota bacterium. GTDB lineage: Bacteria > Pseudomonadota > Gammaproteobacteria > Burkholderiales > Sulfuricellaceae > Sulfuricella. Next base: position 4,998 of record JAJYUW010000083.1, read on the forward strand.
TTTGGTGGCAGACTTGGCGGCTGTTTTCTTGACGGCCGGTTTGACGGCGGTCGTTGCTTTAGCTGCGGCGGGTTTCTTCGCTGCGGTTGTGGCTACGGCTTTTTTTGCGGGCGCTTTCGCGGCTGCGGATTTTGCTGGCGCTTTTGCCGTGGCGGCCGGAGCAGCCTTGGCCGCGGGTTTTTTTACAACTGCTTTAGCGGGAGACTTGGTCGCTTTCTTTTCTGTTGTTGCCATTCCTGACTCCTTTTGAAAGTTATATCGACTACGTGTTTATTTTGGCGTTACCAGTAAATCCAAAATAAAGCGGCAGCACTGAACAACCGGTTGCCTGACCCTGTTGTTCCTCCCGTTAGGGCTGCATGCACAATCGAGAGCATGTTTCCGCTTTGCGGCTTAATTCTATTCCAGTTTTTTGAAAATGCACAACAGATAAACGTGCTTCATGAAAGAAATTTCATTGAAAATTTACGGGGTTACGGCGGGTTGGAAAGGGATGTTTTGCGGCCGCGGGATTTGCGAACGGAAATGACGTTGGCTTATAGCGGCCATGGGTGCAGGTTACAGGCGTTCATCTGGGCGGCTCATGGACGATGGAAGCGCGCGTAAGCATCAGGGAAGCGGACGTTCCAGCGCGAATAATTGTGCAATTGTTTCGCGCTCACGGATCAGATGGGTGTTGTTTTTCTGCACCATAATCTCGGCGGCGCGCGGCCGGGTGTTGTAGTTGGAGCTCATGCTCATGCCATAGGCACCCGCCGACATGATCGCCAGCAGGTCTCCCTCGGCGAGGTGCAGGTAGCGGTCATGGCCCAGGAAATCGCCGCTCTCGCACACCGGCCCGACGATTTCATAGCGCTGCGCGACACCGGTATTTTCCCTGACGGGAAGAATCGCATGGTAGGCATCGTAGAGCGCCGGGCGCATCAGGTCGTTCATGGCGGCGTCGACGATGGCGAAATTCTTGGTTTCGCCGTGCTTGAGATATTCCACCCTGGTGAGCAAGAGGCCGGCATTGCCGACCAGTGCACGGCCGGGCTCGAGCAGGATTTTGAAGTCGCGGCCGGCAAGTTTCGCCAGCAGCGTTTCGGCATAGTCGGCCACCGGCGGCGGCGTTTCGTCGCTATAGCAAATCCCCAGGCCGCCGCCGAGGTCGAGATGTTGAATCGCAACGCCTTCCTTTTCCAGCGCATCGATCAGCAGCAGCACCTTGTCGAGGGCATCGGAAAAGGGTGAGATCTCGGTGATCTGCGAGCCGATGTGGCAGTCGATGCCGGCCACTTCCAGGTGCGGCAGATCGCGCGCCTTGCAGTACAGGCTCACGGCATCGGCATAGGCGATACCGAACTTGTTGCCCTTGAGTCCGGTGGAAATATAAGGATGGGTTTTAGGGTCGACGTCGGGGTTGACGCGCAGGCTGACCGGCGCGCGTTTGCCGGCTTCACCGGCTACCCGGTTGAGGCGTTCCAGCTCGCTTTCCGATTCGACGTTGAAGCACAGGATGCCTGCTTCCAGCGCCTGACGCATTTCATCCGCAGTTTTCCCGACGCCGGAAAAAACCACTTTCCTCGCCTCGCCACCGGCCGCCAGAACCCGTGCCAGTTCGCCGCCGGAAACGATGTCGAACCCGGCCCCGAGGCGCGCGAACAGGTTGAGGATGGCAAGGCTGGAATTGGCTTTTACCGCGTAGCAAATCAGGTGTTCGCGCTCGGCGAAGGCTTCGTCGAAACTCTGGTAGGCCGTGGTCAGGGCGGCGTGAGAATAGACGTAACAGGGCGTGCCGAACTCTGCGGCGATACGGGAGAGCGGAACAGATTCCACGCACAGTTCACCGTCGTGGCGGGAGAAGGATTTCACGGTTTCGTCTCCTCAGCGGCAGGTTGCGGTGCAGGCTGGCTATTCGCGGCAGGTTTCTGTTCCGGCGGGGGCAGGAACAACCCGCCTTTGTGGCCGCATCCCTGGAGCAAAAGTACAAGTAGAACTGGCAAAAAAACGAGGCGCATATTATTCTCGGCTGTCTATAGTTGCGCACAATCTTATCACAAGGGATTATCTAAATGACCGAGAGCGAATTCAACAAACTGGCCGATGAAACCCTGGCCAGAATCGAACGGGCGCTGGACGAAGCCGATGCGGATATCGACTACGAAATGAACGGTGGCGTGCTTGAACTGAGCTTCGAAAACGGCAGCAAGATCATCGTCAACCGGCAAACGGCTACGCAGGAAATCTGGGTGGCGGCGAAATCGGGCGGCTATCATTTTCTCTGGCGCGATGGCGCCTGGCACGACACGCGGGATGGGACGGAGCTGTTTGCGGCGCTGGGGAGGTATGCGAGTGAGCAGGCGGGGGAGGCGGTAAGCTTCTGATCGGCGCGCAAGAGGCCGGTTTCATGCGGCGCAGTACGCAGCCAGCGGCCCCGCCTGTATTCAGTCTGGCGTCACGGCGAATTCCGCTTCCGCGGTTGTTTTGTCGATGCTGATCTGCATCTCGCAATAGGCATTTTGTTCCATGGGCTCGTCGCCGCAACTGCAGCCAGCGACGATTTCGGTAAAAAAGATACCGACCTTGGCCTGTATGGTTTTCTCGTCATCGGTGACGTGCAACACGGTGATTGCAAGATTGCTGTCATCGATATATCCGCCTTGAAAAACCCCCTTGTCCAAAGGCAAGGCGCCTGTTTTCAGGTTCTCGATCTCACTTTTCAAGGTCTGGGGAAATGAGTCGGACCCCCAGTCACGCAAGGAGTTGATGAATTTTGGCATTAGTTGTTTCGTGAAAGCGTAACGTGGAAGCTCAGCGGACAGTTAGAGTGCTTTGTACGCACTTGCTACCCTGAGATTGATTTTTACGGCAAGTTCTTGCGATTCGCGCATGAGAGACTGCACCCTCTCCCAATTTTGCCAATGTTGCGACCAAACCTCTTTGCCTACTACCGCCTCAAAGTCCATCTTGGTGGGCACGCACCAATTTTCATAAGCCTCCAGCCGTTTGATTCTTTCGCTGACGTCTTGGATGCCACGTACGGTTGGTGACAGCGCGGCGGCGCTAGCCATCCAAGCTTTCCAAGCCTTGTTGCCCTTTGACTGATTGCACTTGCCACAGGATGGCACGAGGTTGTGGATTTCTGAGATATAGCCAGTTGGCTTTTTGTCTTTGACGAGCGGGCGGAGGTGATCCCATTCAGATGCAACGCTGCCGCAGTATGCACACTGAAATGTTCCGGGGGTCATTCCGAGAATTTCAAGGGCCTGTTGGACCTCTTCGGCGCTGGGCACCACCACAGGGATTATGGAATTGATGAATGCGTTCGTGATGCTCGAAGAGCGCCCGGTAATCTTCATCGGGGTTGGCATTCTGAACAGCGACAGGTATTCCATACGGTTGGTGCCTATTTAGTTAATATGCGGGCGCTTGCGACCGGACCTTTTTAATAATACGGGCATCCATGATGCCATCGCAATTGGTTGATGCGCAATGATTTTTATCTTTTGGCGTCCGTATGGCAATTTCAATGACACCGACAGGATTGGTGGCAAGCGTAGAGTGCGCTACGCGCAGATGTTTAGGTGCCGGGGCTGCCCGGCGGGCAGGTTACTTTTCTTGCTTCGCCAAGAAAAGTTAACCAAAAGAAAGCGACCCACCCGCACCGGCCCTTCGGGCTTCCCTCGGTTTTACGAAAAGATCGGGCGGCTGCGGAACTCGCGCTACGCGCTCAGACAGTCCTCGCCGACTGCCCCCGATCTTTTCGTAAAACCGAGGCGGTGCAGAGGGGGATTTAGGTCTTGTGGGCGGAGCCCGTGTTTTGGGTGCCCTCCCCGCTGGGGAGGGCTGGGTGGGGCGGTTTTGTTTTGCTTCTCGTCCCCTTGGTCCACCGCCGAGCAGCACAGACGGGCCGGGGGATTTCGGCGAGGACTGTCTGAGGCCTGAAAGGCCGAGTTCCGCATACGATCTTTCATCCGCTTTAGCGGATAGAAAGTCGGAGTCCCTTTAGGGGCAGCCGCCCGGCTCGGCGAGCAGCGCAGGGAACCCGTAGCGAAGCGAAGGGCGGTGGATAGGGGCGGCTTTCTTTGGTTACTTTCTTTGGCCGTTCAAAGAAAGCAACCAGCCGCCGGGCTGCCCCCGGCACCTAATCAACTAGCGCGAAGCGCAACAAACCCCAACTACAAATACCGATCCTCCCCCTCTCTCCAGGGCGCAACCTTAAGCAGCAACGCCATTCCCGGCAACGCCAGCAAGGTGCATAGCAGGAAGAAGGAAAACCATCCAAGCTGCTCCACCAGAAACCCGGTGGACGCATTGATGAACGCGCGCGGCACCGAGGCCAGACTGGTGAACAGGGCGAACTGGGTAGCGGTGTAAAGCGGATGGGTGGTGCGGGCGATGAAGGCGACGAAGGCCGCCGTGCCCAGGCCGACGCCCAGGGCTTCGAAACCGATCACCAGGGCGAGCACGACCTTGTCGTGGCCGACCTGCGCCAGCACAGCGAAGCCTAAAATCGACACCACCTGAACCACGCCGAACAGCCACAGCGCACGGTTGATGCCCAGCCGCATCATCCACACCCCCCCCAGCAGCCCGCCTATGACGCTGGGCCACAGGCCGGCGTGCTTGGCGATCAGGCCGATATCGGTCTTGGTGAATCCCATGTCCAGATAGAATGGCGTTGCCAGGGCGGTGGCCATGCTGTCGCCGAGCTTGTAGAGAAAAATGAAACCAAGAATCAGCAAGGCCTCACGCCAGCCCTGGCGGTTGATGAACTCGCGAAACGGCTCGACCACTGCCGCCCGCAGCGTTCTCGGGCCGGTCTTGACAAGATCTGGCTCGCTCACCATCAAGGTCATGACGACGCCGGGCAGCATGAACAGCGCGGTGACCAGGAACACGCTGCTCCAGGGCAAATGATCGGCCAGAATCAGGGACAGCGAGCCCGGCACCAGGCCGGCGAGGCGGTAGGCGTTGACGTGGATGGCATTGCCCAGCCCCAGTTCGACGTCGAGCAGGATCTCCCGCCGGAAAGCATCGAGCACGACGTCCTGCGTGGCGGAAAAGAAGGCAACCGCCAAGGCCAGATAGGCGATGCTCCACAGCGCCAGTTTCGGCTCGAACCAGCCGAACAGCGGCACAGAAAGCAGCAGCGCAATCTGGGTAAACAACATCCAGCCGCGCCGCCGCCCCATGCCCGGCCAGGCGAAATGGTCCAGCAGCGGCGACCAGAGGAACTTCCAGATATAGGGCAACTGGATCAGCGCGAACAGGCCGATCACCTTGAGGTCGACCTGTTCGGAGCGCAGCCAGGCCGGCACCAGGCTGATCAGGAAATACAGCGGCAGGCCGGAACTGAAGCCGGTGAACACGCAGATGAGCATTTTGCGGGTAAAGATCGCCCGCCAGAGATTCGGGGAATTTTCAGGCATACAGAGTGCAATGAACTATAGACGCTACCTTACCTGAAAAGTTAAGTAGGGTGGGCACGTTTTTGTGCCCACGCGGGCAGATTCAGCGTGGGCACAAAAAACGTGCCCACC